>CAZCCY010000070.1:0-9342 GCA_964497545.1 uncultured Methanosarcinales archaeon
TTTTTAATAGATATTTTTAGTAATATTTATGTCAGATAAAAGTGCTAAACTATACGATTCACCAATTCTGTGCTTTTACCAGTAAATTCAGCGTCGAAATCAGCCCGGCTTTCCACCTTTGTTCTGAGAGAGGGTTAGTTAACGGTGGTTTGGGTGTCTTAGTAAGGTTTAAAAACCTATAAATCTATAGGGTAAAAAAGCCTTAGTAATATAAGAGGATATAAATATAGAGGTATTAAACATGGCAGAGAAACCACACATGAATCTGGCTATCATTGGCCATATTGACCATGGGAAGTCTACCCTGGTAGGTCGGTTGATGTATGAGACAGGCGCGGTTCCCGCTCATATTATTGAGAAGTATAAGGAAGAGGCGAAGGCTAAAGGTAAGGAGTCTTTTGCCTTTGCCTGGGTTATGGATTCTCTTAAGGAAGAGCGGGAGAGGGGTATTACTATCGATGTAGCCCACAAACGGTTTGACACTGATAAATATTATTTCACCATTGTGGATTGTCCGGGACATCGGGATTTCGTGAAAAACATGATTACTGGTGCTAGTCAGGCAGATGCAGCTATTCTGGTCTGTGCAGCTAGAGATGGCGTGCAGGCCCAGACCAAAGAGCACGTGTTTCTGGCCCGGACCCTGGGTATTAACCAGTTGATTCTCTCCATCAACAAGATGGACGAGGTGAACTACGATGAGAAGAGGTATAATGAGGTCAAGGAGGACCTGTCAAGTCTTCTCAAGATTGTGGGCTACAAGCCGGATGAAATGCCCTTTATTCCCACTTCGGCCTTCTATGGGGACAATATTGCGAAGCCTAGCGAGAAGACTCCGTGGTACAAGGGTCCCACCATTCTCCAGGCTCTGGATAAGCTGAAGGAGCCAGAAAAGCCCATCAACCTCCCCCTCCGGATACCGGTGCAGGATGCCTATACAATTTCAGGCATCGGTACCGTGCCGGTAGGCAGAGTTGAAACAGGTAAGATGAAGCCTGGAGACAAGGTGATCTTCATGCCAGCTAAGGCCTCTGGGGAGGTTAAGTCCATCGAGATGCACCATCAGCCCATCCAGGAGGCAGTGCCTGGAGATAACATCGGCTGGAATGTTCGAGGGATTGACAAGAAGAGCGTCCGCCGTGGTGATGTGTGCGGTCACACCGATAAGCCCCCCATGGTGGCAGACGAGTTCACAGCCCAGATTGTGGTGTTGCAGCACCCCTCAGCCATAACCGCTGGCTACACCCCGGTGTTCCATTGTCACACAGCCCAGGTGGCATGCACTCTCACAGCTATCAACAAGAAGCTTGACCCTAAGACAGGCCAGGTTAAGGAGGAGAACCCTGACTTCATCAAGGCCGGGGATGCAGCTATTATCACGGTGAAGCCTACCAAGCCTCTGTGCATCGAGAAGGTGAAGGAGATCCCCCAGCTGGGAAGGTTCGCCATCCGGGATATGGGTATGACCATTGCCGCTGGCATGTGTATTGACCTTAAACCCAGGCCATAAAACATGGCGCAGAAGGCGAGGATAAGACTATCTGGCACCAGCCCTGCAACTTTGGATGGTGTGTGTAACCAGGTTAAGAATATCGCTCTTAAGACTGGTGTTAACATGTCAGGGCCGGTGCCCTTACCCACAAAAAGGCTGGTGGTGCCCTGCCGGAAGAGTCCGGATGGAGAGGGGACTGCCACCTGGGATAAATGGGAGATGAGGATACACAAACGCCTCATCGACCTGGATGCAGATGAGCGTGCTCTCCGACAGCTGATGCGTATCCAGGTTCCTAAGGATATCAGCATCGAAATAGTGCTGACAAGCTAAACCAGGGCCTGGATTTATTTTTTTTTTCGGGGTTAAGTTTTAAGATTCCTGAAGTCTAATTTGTGAGTTTGGAATGAGGGTTTTTAAGCCTAGATTGATTGCCTGGGAGCTCACAGATGCCTGTAATCTGGCATGTGTACACTGTCGGGGTGCGTCCATCCCTGAGCCAAGCCCTGGGGAGTTGACAACCAAGGAGGCCCTGGATTTTGTGGACCAGCTACTGGAATACATGCCTATTGTCATCTTGAGTGGGGGTGAGCCTCTCCTGCGGAGGGATGTGTTCGAGATTGCGGGTTATGCTTCCAGGAAGGGGTTGCGGGTGGTGCTGGCTACCAATGGGACCCTGGTCACCCCAGGGGTTGCCCGGAAGATAAAAGAGGCTGGTGTTAAACGGGTGAGTGTCAGTATTGATGGTGCCACGGCTGAGACCCATGACAGTTTCCGGGGAGAGCCTGGGGCGTTTCAACAGGCAATGAGGGGGATTGAGAACCTTAAAAGAGAGGGGGTTGAACTGCAGATTAATACTACTATTACTAACCGGAATATCCGGGAGATACCTGAAATCTATGATCTCGCAGTGAAAATCGGGGCTAGGGCTCTTCACATTTTTCTCCTTGTGCCCACTGGCAGAGGCAGGGTGGAGGACGAGATACCACCCGAGGAATACGAGAGGGTACTCCACTGGTTCTATGACAGACAGAAGGAGGCAGAGCTAGAGTTGAAAGCGACGTGTGCACCCCACTATTTCAGGATAGTGCGGCAACGAGCCAGAGAGGAGGGTGTGAAGATTAAGCCTAAGACTGGTCTGGAGGCTATGACCAAGGGGTGTCTTGGTGGTAGTGGCTTCTGTTTTGTGTCAAGCACCGGGGATGTTTTCCCCTGCGGGTATCTCCCTGTGCTGGCAGGGAACATCCGTAAGACTCCTTTCCGGGAGATATGGGAGAACTCAGAGGTGTTCCGCAATCTCAGGGATCCGAACAAACTCTCAGGTAAATGTGGCTACTGTGAGTACCGGGCGGTTTGCAGTGGCTGCCGGGCAAGGGCTTATTCTGCCACCGGCGATTACCTGGCTGAGGAGCCCTACTGTATCTATGTCCCTTCGAGGGAGGCAAGTGTATGATTGAGCTGGACCCTCTGGACAAGAAGATTTTGAACATGGTTCAGATGGATTTCCCCCTGTCCCGGCGTCCTTTCCGGGATCTGGCACTTGAGCTGGGAATCACGGAAGATGAGTGTATCAGCCGGATTAAAAGACTTGTGGAATCAGGGGCTATAAGGCGTATTGGCCCTATTATTAGTACCCGTAATACCGGGGGTGTGGGCACCCTGGTGGCTCTGAAAGCTCCGCCTGAAAAGATTGACGATGTGGCAGAGGTTATTAACAGTTTCGAGGAGGTCTCCCACAATTACCTGCGACCTGCGGAATACAATATCTGGTTCACGGTCTCGGCCAGAAGCAGGGAGAGGCTGGAAGAGATACTGGATGAAATCAGGAGGAAGACCGGTTGTCCCCTCCTGAACCTCCCTACAAAGCGGCTTTTCAAGATTGGAGTTAAATTCGAGATAAAATAGCTAATTGAAAAATCAAAATCACAGTTTAATTAAAAAAAGATATATTGATATTATTTAACGGGGGAGGATTAAAGTTTTTACTTTTTTCTGCTCGACTTTATTTTCCTTTTTCCCGGATGATGAATTTCACAAGGTCTTTGCTTAGCCTGGTTTCCCGGCTGAGACGTTCAATCACCTCTTCTTCTGGCCTCCCCTCCGCGCGGAGAGCTTCCAGCCTCTCAAACACCTCGGGTTTTATCTCTGAGTACTCATTAATGTCTTTGCGATGGCCCCAGACATCCCCTTCCAGGAGTTCGATACCCTGCATCTCCAGGAACATCTTGGTAGAGTTGGATATGGTCTTGATATAAGAACTTGGGATGTGAACAGCTTTCACTCTGGGACATGTTTTCACAAGCGCGAAGATGTCCTTGTTAGACGGGCGGAAAGCCAGATGTATTATCTTTTCACTGGGGCTGAGATCATTTATTTCATCTTTGGAACTTACGACTCTGATCCTCATATTGAACACTACCTAATTTTAGTTGAAAAGGCAAACAATTTGATGCCGCCTCAACGCATCAATCTTACTCTCCTACATGGTATAAAAATTTATCTAAAATGGGACGAACATTGCAAGTACTCTTCAGCACTTAACAAATCGTGTAGCTAGTATCTGTTGTTTTAAATCTGTCTTCTTCGCAGTATCATTCTGATTCTGGCTTTGAGCTCCTGGAGGTTAAAGGGTTTGGTTACATAATCATCGGCTCCAAGGTCCATCCCCTCTATTTTGTCTTTTATATCGCTTCTGGCTGTGAGCATGATTATGGGTATGAAATCTGTACGAGGGTTGGAGCGGAGTCTGCGGCAGACCTCGTATCCGTCCATCTCTGGTAGCATCAGGTCCAGTAAAATCAAATCAGGATGTTCTTTTTCCACCAGGCTCAGGGCTGTGGGGCCATCTGTCGCCTCTACTACTGTGTAGCCTTCAGATTCCAGTGCCCTCCGGAGTGGGAGAAGAGTGTCAACTTCATCTTCCACTATCAGAATCTTGATATTCAGGTCTGTAAGCTTTTTAAGACGCTCTTTAACTTCTTCCTCCCCGATCCCGAGCTTTTCGGCCAGTTCAGCGTCGGTAATGCTAGCATCTTCCCGGATTAACTCAAGTATCCTGCTGTCAATTATGTCAGATTTCATTTACTGGTATCAAACAGAATCTGCTTTCTACTTAAACCTATCTATTAATCCTAATGTTTTTTCATTAAAAGACAAATCTTATAAATGAGAAGCCCCTCTTATAGACGTAAATGACTGTTCTTGAGAAGATTTTTGGCAGAACCGCCCAATCCATGGTACTTGAAAGCCTCCTTAAAAAACCAGGAGAAACTACTTATCTGTCCGGAATTGCTGCTGAAACCGGGCTTTCCCATTCCAGCGTTGCCAGGGTCATCGAACCCCTCCTGGAACAGGGAATCGTAACCGAAACAAGACTCGGAAAACAAATCCGCACCTTCAAACTGAACCAGCAAAACGAAATAACCAGACTTGTAATGCAATTCTACACAGAACTCTCAAAACACATGGAAGAGTGAAAGTATTTTCTCAACATCCAGATTCTTCTCTAAAAGCTCAGCAAGCCTGACATACGGCCTATCATCTGTTTCACCTTCCCGGAACTCTAGCCCCTTTCTCTTGTAGAGAAACCCTAGAAAAGCCTGTCTGAGATTACGGTTCTCAAAGAGGCCATGGAGATAGCTACCCCACACCATCCCTCCAAAACCGACACACCCGTCATCCCCAAAAGCAGGCCTACCCCTGCTAAAGGTTTTCCCCATGTGAATCTCATACCCCCTGACAAATTCACCCTGAATCTGGCCGAAAACCTCGCCCCCACCTGTAACAGGCTTCTCCACCTGTACTGTGCGTTTACTGTAATCTGAAAAAACCGTGACAGCATCCAGCAGGCCCAGACCCTCAACCTTCCCCCCCCTACCCATACCTTCGACTCCCAGGTCCACAATCTCCCGGCCCAACATCTGGTAGCCCCCACAAATCCCGATGACCGGCACACCCCGCCTGGCAGCCTGCTTCACCTTCACATCCATCCCTTTTTCACGCATCAAAACCAGGTCGTCCACCGTGTTCTTTGTACCAGGCAAGATAACAGCATCCCCCACCAGCTCCCCCTCAAGCTCAACATACCTGACATTAGCATACGGTTCAAGAGGCTCAAAATCAGTGAAATTAGAGATGTGGGGGAAACGGAGGACATCAATTGTCACCGGTTTGTCTTTTACACCACTTTTGTCTTCCAGCGAGACCGAATCCTCAGAGGGAAGACCCAACTTCTGGTAGGGTAGCACCCCCAGCACCGGCACACCAGTAAGCTCCTCAAGCTGTCGCAGGCCAGGCTCAAGAATCCCCAGGTCTCCCCGGAACTTGTTAATAACAACCCCCACCACAAGGCTTCGCACATCTTCTGGCAGGAGTTCCAGGGTCCCGTAGATGCTCGCAAAAACCCCACCCCGCTCGATATCCCCCACAAGTATAACCGGAGGACGTAAAAGACGTGCGATCCCAATATTCACAATGTCCCGGTGGTAGAGGTTAATCTCCGCAGCACCACCCGCCCCCTCGATAATTATCACCTCAAAATCCTGGGAGAGGGCCTCCAGCGACCTTCTCACCGCATCCTGCATCACCCCAATGGCGTCCTGGTAATACTCCCTTGCCCTGACATCCCGCCAGGGTCTGCCCATGAGTACCACCTGGGAGCATCCATCCCCCCTGGGCTTTAAAAGCACCGGGTTCATCTCAACCCTTGGCTCCACCCCACAGGCCCATGCCTGGACAGCCTGGGCCACACCCATCTCCCCCCCATCCCGGGTGATCCAGGAGTTGAGACTCATGTTCTGGGCCTTAAACGGGGCAACCCGGAAGCCCCGCTCTGCCAGCAGCCTGCCCAGACCAGCCACCAGGGTGGTCTTGCCCACATGGCTCCCGGTGCCCAACACCATCAGATACCTTGTCATCCAAACCCCAAAAATTGGAGCAGAGAGGTTAAAGATTACCTTTATTTGAACCCATGGGCTGTATTGCCCTGATGTTTGAGATTCAGGGTTTTGACGGCTACCTTATCTTCGCAGCAAGCTCAAGGGATGCAGACCTATTCTACGCCACCAGGTTCCTGGCAGACGACCCCTTCGTCTACCTCAAGACGCCCCGAGGGGAGGTTATGGTTGTATCAGACATGGAAATTGGCAGAGCCAGGAAGGAGAGCCGGATTAAAGATATCCGCCCCTTCTCCCTCTACGGATTCGAAAACGGCCCCCTGGAGGTCATCCGCCGTCTCCTACAAGAGGAGGGTGTGGAAAGGGTTGCGGTGCCCAGGGATTTCCCCTTTTATCTGGCAAAGGGCCTTGAAAAAGGGGTAGAACCGGTGGAGAGCCCCTTCAAGAGACAGAGAGAGGTTAAAAGCCAGGGTGAAATTGAGGCAATCGCCAGGGCCCAGCTTGCCGCAGAAAAAGCACTGGAAACAGCCCAGAGGACACTCAGAAAGGCCAGGACACACAAGGGGGAGTTATGGCTTGATGGTGGCCCGTTTACCTCGGAGAGGCTTAAAAGCATCATCGGCCATTGCCTGCTTGACCATGGGTGTAGTGTGGACCATATCATTGCTGCAGGTGGCCCTGGTAACGCTGACCCCCACTGGACCGGCAGTGGCGTAATCAAAGTGGGAAGACCCATTGTCATTGACCTCTCCCCCCGGTTGCAGCGGGAGAGGTATTTCACAGACACAACCCGCACCTTCGCCCGGAATCCGAGCAAAGAGGTAAAAGAGATGTTTGAGGCTGTCCTGGCAGCCCAGCAGGCCGCCCTCTCCAGGATTCGGGTGGGCGTGACAGGCAGCGAGGTGCACGAGGCCGTGGTAGCAGTGTTCGAGGAGCAGGGCTACAAGACAGAGGGTGGGGAAGGTTTCATCCACTCCACCGGCCACGGGGTGGGTCTGGAAGTCCACGAAGAGCCAAGCCTCTCTCCCAGGGGAAGAGAACTCAAAAAGGGACAGGTGGTCACAGTCGAGCCCGGACTCTATTACCGGGACATTGGGGGCGTACGTCTGGAGGACATCGTGGTTGTCACCCGGGGTGGATGCAAGAATTTAACTAGGTTCCCGAAAAACCTGGAAATCTGATGGAATCCGAGGTCCTTGAGAAATATCTGGAAGCCGGTAGAATCCTGAAAAAGGTGCGAGAAGAGGCGGTTAAAATGGTGGAACCAGGAGTAAGCCTCCTTGAGACCGCAGAATACATTGAAAACCTCATCCGGGAAAACGGGGGCGAGCCAGCATTCCCCTGCAACATCTCCCGGGACAGCGAGGCAGCCCACGCCACCCCCTCCCCCCACGACAAAACCGTGTTCCAACAGGAGATGGTCAAACTGGATATAGGTGTCCACGTTGACGGTTACATTGCAGACACCGCGGTCACCATAGACCTGGGAGACAACCAGGGGCTTGTAACCGCGGTAGAAAAAGCCCTGGAGGCAGCCATAGCCGTGGTGCGAGACGGCGTGGACACAGGCGAAATCGGGAGGGTGATCGAGGAAGCCATCCGCAGGGAGGGTTACAAGCCAATTGTCAACCTGACAGGCCATGGGCTGTCCCGCTACCTCCAGCATGCACCCCCCTCGATACCTAACCGGGGCGGCATGCGGGGCGTCAAACTGAAAGAAGGGGACGTGATTGCCATCGAGCCCTTCGCCACCAACGGGTCCGGGAGAGTCTATGATGCAGGCAACCCTGAAATCTACCACCTGCTGAAGGTGAAGCCGGTGAGACTCCCCGCAGCCCGCCGCATCCTCGAGGAAATCGAGAAATACAAGACCCTCCCCTTTGCCAGACGCTGGCTCCCCAGCAACCCTGACTTCGCCCTGACCCAACTCACCCGGGCCAAAATAATCGAACCCTACCCGGTACTCAAAGAGGCAGGAGGCGGGCTCATCTCCCAGGCAGAACACACCCTAATCGTAAACAAAAGCGGATGCACCGTGACAACAGCATGAAACCCCACCCCATCCTCCTGTTCGTTTTAATGGCACCCCTCATTCTTAACCTGAACTCAATTAACCTGAACTCAACACATATCACCATCACCGGGGACACCATAACCTGGAATTACACCGAAACCCTCACCGGAAACGAATCCATACAATACAAAACCAAAATCGACCAGACCCTCGGAAACAACGACAGCTACCTGGCAGCCTGGGAACTACTACTGACAGACCAACAAGCCCGGAAAACCCTGAAAAACCAGATCCAGGGGAAGGTGAAAATCAACGGCTCAAACGCAACCCTAAAAGACGTGGACACAACCCTCTCCCTGGAAGCCCTCGGCAACACAACCACCCCCACCCAGATAACCAACAAATACAAGACACAATACACCTACAACCGAGACAATAAAACAACCCTCCTCTTCCAGTTCCTCGGAAAACCCCAGACAAAAATAACCATCACCCTACCACCCAACACCACCCTACAAAACACAAGCGGCATCCAAAACCTCACCCAAAAAAACAAAACAACACTCACAGGCTTTTTCACCAACCAAACTGGCAACGAAAGCGAAATCACCCTGAAAATCCACTGGCCACCCACCCCCCAGGAGACAGACAACACAACAGTAACAGAGGAGACAAGCCAGCCCCCCACCACGTCCCCCCGGGAGACGGGCATCTTCCTACTCCTGGTCCTGATGCTCCTTGTCCTCGGCGTCCTGTTCTACAAAATCCTGACAAAAGCTCCAAAAAACTAGAATTTCCAGAATCAAGTCAAATTGCGGCGGCACACCCCGCTGCAAGCAGCGGGGCATGTTTCGTGCCGCTGCCAGGGCTATTCAAAATTCAAACAATTTCATCTGTGCATATACGCCCACTGTTTTCTAGAGTCAACTACCCCGCCCTGA
>CAZCCY010000071.1:0-9227 GCA_964497545.1 uncultured Methanosarcinales archaeon
GAGCAGCGCCGCATCGCCGAGGTCCTCTCAACTGTTGACCGCAAGCTCGAGCTTGAGCGCAGTCGCAGGGAGAAGCTGGAGCGGATTAAACAGGGCTTGATGAAGGACCTGTTGACTGGGAGGAAGAGGGTGAAGATATAGATGTTAAGGGGGTGTAGGGCATGAAGACTGGGGAAGAAATTTTGAAAATTTTGAGGAGGGAGCTTCCCTATTTACGGGAGAAATATCATGTGAAGAGAATAGGAATCTTTGGTTCCTATGCACGAGAGGAGGAAGGCAGAAGCAGCGATGTAGACGTGCTGGTGGAGTTCGAGAAACCAGTGACCTTCATCGAATTCATGAAACTGGAGTTCTACCTGGAGGACAGGTTTGGCGTGAAGGTGGACCTGGTAACTCAAGACGCACTGAAGCCCCTGATAAGACCCCGCGTAATGGAGGACTTGGTGTATGCCTGAGAGAAGCATCAAGCTGTTTCTAAACGACATCCTCGAAGCCATACGAAAAATCAAGACATACACCCAAGGCATGAGTTACGAGGAATTTATTGAAGACGAAAAAACCGTAGATGCCGTAATCAGAGACCGGTAGAAAGAGGGTGAAGATGCGGGGCGAGGTAAATGCTTAATTTAGCAAACATAACGACAACTGATATCTCTCTTTTTGTAATAATTCCAGGAGCCATAACCCTATATTTTGGAAGGATTGTTAGCGAAACAAAAGTCGAGGAAAGCCTGTTCAAAGAGGAGGGAGGCTAAATTCCCGGTTTCACTGAAAAATCTGCCATCGAAGACTACATCGTGGACGAGCTTGTGAAGAGGGGCTGGCGCTTTGTGCCTGCCAGTGAGCTTGAGCGGGAGAGCTACGAGGAGCCTCTTCTCCTCAGCAATCTCATAAGGAAGATGCGGGAGCTGAACAGGGGCATCGGCCTTGGTGGGGAGGAGATGAAACACGTTTTGAACGAGCTCAAGCTCAAGGGAGCTGGCATAGAGGGGCACAAGGCTATCCTCAATCATTACAGGCAGGGTGTGCCTGTGAAGTTCGAGAAAGAACGAGTCCTGAGATACGTCAAGCTCTTCGACTATGAGAATGTGGAGAGAAACGAGTTCATAGTCACAAGGCAGGCAGTCTATCATGGCAGCGAGGACATCAGAGTCGATATCATGCTCTATGTGAACGGCATACCACTGGTGGACATAGAATGCAAAAACCCGGCAAGCTTCGCCGAGACATGGTATGATGCCTACCAGCAGATCAAAGACTACGAGGGATTTGTGCCAGAGCTCTACAAATACGTGCAGATTGGAGTTGCTGCAGAGCAGGTTGCCAGGTACTTCCCCATTGTGCCCTGGCAGGATGAGGTGAAGACGCACCAGTGGCGCGAGGAGGGTCTGGATTCGGTGGACTCCACCATCGAGATGCTCAGACCAGCCAGGCTCCTGGACGTCCTCAGACACTACCTCTTCCTCAGGGAGGAGAGGGGAGTGGCCACCAAGGTCATCGCGAGATACATGCAGTACCGTGCCTCTGAGAAGATGGTGAACAGGGTGCTTGGAAACCTCAGGGGCGAGGAGGAGAGGAGGAATGGCCTCATATGGCACTGGCAGGGCTCTGGCAAGACCCTGACCATGATATTTGCAGCCAACAAGCTGTATCTGCACCCCCTGCTGGAGAACCCCACGATTTTTTTCATCGTGGATCGCATCGAGCTTGAGGACCAGCTCTACCAGGAGTTCTACAGCCTGGACATCGTGGAGCCCGAGGTAATAGGCTCCATAAGCGAGCTTCGAGCAGCCCTGAAACACGACGAGGGCAGGGGCAGGCGAGGGATCATGATCACCTTGATACACAAGTTCAGGCCTGAGGAGCTTGCGAGCCTGCAGGAAGAGCTGGAGGACCTCTCGAAGAGCCAGGACACCATCCTGAACAGGAGGAACGTTATTGCCTTCATCGATGAAGGGCACAGGACGCAATACGGGACCATGGCAGCCCAGATGAGGGCGCTCCTTAAAGGCGCCTTTTTCTACGCTCTCACAGGCACGCCCATCTCGAAGAAGGGAAGGGACACCTACCTGGAGTTCAGCTATCCAGAGGAGGGAGAGACCTATCTTGACAGATACTTCATAAGAGAGTCCATCGAGGATGGTTTCACCACACGGATAGTCTACCAGCCCCGTCTTGAAAAAGAGATGCACCTGGACTCCAAAACCCTGGAGACGCTCCTCGACATCATGGACGAGGAGAACCTCGAGGAGCTCCCTGGTGAAGCCAGAGAGCGGGTCAAGGGAAAGGTTAGCGAGCGCCTCAACGCTATCAGGCTGATACTTGAGAACCCAGAGTGGATCAGGAGAAAGGCTGAGGACATTGCAGAGCACTTCAAAGAACACGTGGACGGGAAGTTCAAGGCAATGGTGGTGGCCGCCAGCCGAGAGGCATGTGCCCTGTACAAGCAAGAGCTGGACAAGCATCTGCCGCCAGAGTACTCTGAGGTCGTCATCAGCTATACACGGGGAGATAAAAAACCCATAGAGGGATATGTGAGGGAAGCCAGGGCACGGTACGGGGGCTTAGACTACAGCGAGGTCAGAAAAGAGGTGATTGACAGGTTCAAAGAGGAGGAAACTCCCAAGATCCTCATCGTAACAGACATGCTCTTAACAGGTTTTGACGCCCCGATTCTGCAGACCATGTATCTTGACAAACCCCTGCGGGAACACAGATTGCTCCAGGCCATAGCAAGGACCAACAGGCCCTACAGGGGTGTGAAAGAGGCAGGTGTCATAATCGACTATCTTGGCATCCTCCGAGAATTCAAACGTGCCTTTGAGATGTACCATGAAAGAGACATCCAGGGCGTACTATACAATAGAGAGGAAATCAGGGAGGAATTCATAGCGAAATTAAAAGACCTGCTCGGGCTCTTTGCAGACATTCCCAGGGATAGATATGACCGGGCAACCCTGATAAAAGCCGTTGAAGTGCTCACAACCGAGGAAGAGAAGGGTAAGAGGTTCCAGGAGGACTATCGTGTCCTGAGAAAGCTCTTCCAGCTCCTCGGCCCTGACCAGATAAAGCTTGAGGCATTCTCTGACTACAAGTGGCTCTCAGCAATATACGTTTACTACACCAAAATAGTTATACGCAGCCAGCCGAGCTACGAGCGATACGTCCAGAGATACTTTGACAAGACCGTTAAATTTGTGCACCGCACCACAGAGCTTGAAAGCCTTGAGAAAAACCTGCCAGCCCTAACCTTCGACGAAGAGTATCTGGAAAAACTGGAACAAGAGCTTGAAAGCAGGGAGGAGAAGGCAGCGAACATTGTCTTCACACTTAACAGGCTTGTCCTGGTTGAGAAGCATAAAAACCCTGTCTACATACCCTTGTTGAAAAAGGTGGAGGGCATCCTAGAGCTCTGGCGGGAGAAGACAAAAGACTTTGAGAGGCTCTACAGAGAAGGTGTTGAGACCCTAGAGGCAATACAAAGCCTCACCAAGAGACAGAAGACCCTTGGGTTTTCCAATCTGGAGTACTCGCTGCTCCTGACACTTGAGGAAAAATTCGGAGCAGACCCGGGGCTGGAGGAGGACGTGAAAAAGCTGTCCAAGACCCTCCAGGAGCACATCTTCCCAGGCTGGACCCTGCAACCCACGGCCAGTAAAAAGGTTGAGCGCGAGCTCAGACGTTTCATCAGACGCCGATACATAAAAAGGTACAACCCTGATGAGCTGAACGAGCTGACCCAGAAGCTGATGGAGCAGGTCAAAAACTATGACACCCCATGTTAAAATCAAGGATTTGAGCATCAACTACACAGTCTCCCGCAGGGATGTAAAGTACCCCAGGCTGGAGTTTAAAACCGGCGAACTCCTCCTCGTGCTCCCAAAGAACTATGAGAGCCCTGAAGAGCTTATTGAAAAGAAAAAAACCTGGATATACAACAAACAGAGGTTCATTGACGCTGCCGATAGGGAATCGAGAAAGAAAAAGACCGTGGAGCGGTCTGAAAAAGAATTCAGAAGCCTTGTACACCATCTCCTTGAAAAGCTGTCGAAAGATTCCACGACACGTGTTAACAGAGTATTTTTCAGGACCATGCACAGTAAATGGGCGAGCCTCAGCAAACAGAGAAACCTCACAGTGAACACGATGTTAAGATACCTTCCAGACCACCTGATAGAATATGTGCTCTACCATGAACTTGCCCACCTCAAAGAGAAGAGGCACAACGAGAGATACTGGAAGATAATCTCCCAGAGATATCCGGATCACCAGGCAATGGAAAAAGAACTGTTCGCATACTGGTTCCTGGTTCAGACCTGTCCAGTTTAATAGAGTTAAACAGCTTGCAGAATAGATTCCAGTTCCTCGTTGAATTTAAACAATTTATCGAGCATCCTAGCAGTTCTCACAGAAAAAAGGTCTGAATATACATCTCGCTATAAATATACATCTCGCTATACCCAGAATATTTTAACCTCAAAAGGCACACCTTTATGGACAAGCCCATGGAAACTGTGCTAAACTGGACATGTCCGGATTGGTAACCATCCTTTTAGATTTAACCACCTTTCAGATTGTCACGATTTTGTTTTTTTCCCAGCCCTCAAGGGGTGGTTTCACGCCTGGGAATGTGTCTACCAGGCATAGGTCGTATTCTCCTATGACGCCTTTTAGCTCCCGGAAGTCTCCATGGTAGATTGTCACCTCACAGTCCCGGTTCTGCCAGCGGCCTGCCATTACAGGCTTTGTGGCTACTAGCTTTTCTGGGGGGTTCTCAGATGTTTTTTTTAGCTGGAGGATGTTTTTGTTTGCTTCCAGGTTTAGGAGGATGTTTTCTACTGCTGGTTTCCAGGCGTCGTTGAGTACTACGCTTCTGGCGCCTGCCAGGACAGTGAGGAGTCCTAGGGTGCCTGGGCCTGCAAAGCCGTCTACTATCTTTTTTCCGGTGAGTCTACCCTGGCTGTAGAGTCTGTCCAGTATTCTCATTTTCTCCTGGTTGCGGAATTCTATGTGGATCTGGGATTGGTTTTTGTAGATTATGAGTTCCCCGAACACGGTCTGGGCTAGGTCACATCTCACGTCGCAGCCTGCCAGGAGTTTGTAGACATGAGGTGTGGCTCTGGTATCCTCGATGCCCACACTTTTATCTGGCGACCCCTTCCGCTGTATTACGCCTCTGACCTCTGTTATCTCGTTGACGATTCTCTCTGCAGCCCTGGGGGTTGCATGGTCTGTTACCAGGATTAAATCTTCCTTTCCCAGTCTGGGCGGATAAGGGATGGGGTAGCCCCAGGATAGGAGGGGTGTTCCTACATCTCGGAGGGTTTCGATTTTTTCTCCTTCCTGGCGTAGGATTTCCAGGATGTCTGCCATTACCAGGTCAAGATGTCTCTTGCCACACTGGGGACAGGCCCCTTCTTTCCACACCCGTCTTGGTAGGGGCTTTGTCTTTCTGAAACCCGGAGTAGAGGGACACTTGGGACAGGCCTGGTAGTGCTGGTATAGGTCCTCTAAAACAGTTTCTGCAGGCAGTACACACTCCTTCCCGCAGTCTGGACACTTCATTGAAAATATGGGGGGGAGAAGAACGAGAAAGGAGAAAAGAGGGGGGGGATTTTAGCCGAAGAGGGCTCCAAGCCCGGCCATCCCGGATTCTTCTGCCTTCTCTTTCTCCTCTTCCTCTTCTTCTTTTTTCTCCTCTTCTTTCTTCTCTTCTGCTTCCTTGGCTGGTGCTGCCTCTGCCGGTGCTGCTGGCGCTGTTGGTGCTGCCACTGCTGCCTTGGAGATGGCTTCTTCGATGTCCACGCCTTCCAGTGCTGCTACTAGGGCTTTTGACCGTACAGGGTTGACTTCAACTCCTGCCGCAGACACAACTGCTGTAACTCCTTCTTCTGTCACTTCTTTTCCTGCACTGTGTAATAGAAGTGCTGCATACACGTACTCCATATTCTTTTCACCTCAAATTTCAATTTTTTTTTAGCCGAACAAAGCGCCCAGTCCGGCTGCTGCCTCCTCTTCCTGGGCACCTTTATCCTCTTCCTCTTCTCCTCTTTCTCCTTCTTTCTCTTCTTTTTCTCCCCCTTCTTCTTTTTCCTCGGCCTTCTCCTCTTTCTCTACTGTTTTCGGGGTTTCAGCCCTTAGATTCAACAGTTTTTCGCCCAGGGCTTCGGGGTCCTGGATGGCCTGGGCGAGGGAGAGCATGTGGGAGTACGCCTGTGCCAGGAGTTCTGGCATGACCTCCGGGGTGTGAATTGCAGCGTTGATGGCAAGGTTCCTGGCTTCTGTGACACCTTTTGCAAGGATGGCGGTGATGGTCTGGCTTGTCGGGTAGGCTGTGTTAACTGAGAGGTTAAACGCCTGCTGGAATGCCCGGGTGATGTCTGCTGCAACAGCGTCCTCGTCGATTTTGAGTTCCTCTGCCCGGAAGAGGATGCCATCCTCCTGGACTGCCCGCAGTTCAAGGCCGAGTTCAATGGGATGGATTCCAAGCCTTGACAGCATGGTGGCTAGACCCGGGGAGACGACTTCTCCTTCTTTTGCGACCACTTTTGTCTCCCGGATTACCACCTTCCCCTGCTGGATGGCTGCCGGGATCCCTGCTGCCTGGAGTTCCCCTACAATGGGACCAGGTGGGAAGGAGGTGTCCCCTTTTTCAACAACGATGTCACAGGGCGCGACCACGCCGGCTTTAATAGGGGCAGGCGTCCTGCCAGCTTCAAGAATCCTGTAGAGCTTAAAGGGGTTCTCGTCGGTAAAGACAAGGGCTGTCTCGGCTTCCACAAAATCTTTCATCCCGTCCAGGTTTGCCTCCTGGAGCGCGCGTTTAATAAGGGTGTTCCGGGACACCTTAATCAGAGCTTTGCCCCGCAGGCTCTGGCGCATCTCCTGGAACTGGACCGAGGGAATCCCATGGATTCCAGCAATCCCTACAGCTCGGTGGCTGGAAATAAGCTTCTTTATGGTTTCCACCTCATCCTTCTTCCACTGGGGGAGATGGGTGGTACGGTGTTCTCTATCCAATTCAAATCACCCTTACCGCTGGTCCCATGGTGGTTTTTACAAACACCGACCGGATGTTGTGTTCATACTTCTGTTCAATCTTGGAGATAACTGCTTCGATGTTCTCGGCAATCTTGTCCGGCTCCATGTCCCGTCTTCCCACCGGCACGTGGAAGGTCATCTTGTCCCTGGAACGGAGTTTAACAGAACTCTGCATACGCCTGATAAGCTGGCCAATATCTCTGTCCGGGGTCAGGGGTACCGGCATTTTACCCCTGGGGCCTAGGACAACGCCCAGATTCTTTCCGATGATTGGCATGTACTGAGCTTCGGCGATGAAGAACCTGCATTCGTCAGCCAGGGCTTTAGCCCGTCCCAGGTCTTCCTTCAATGCGTCAATTTCTTCCGGGTCCAGAACATATTCAGCGCCAGCCTTTTTAGCCTGCTGGGCGACCTCGCCCCTGGCGAACACCGCGATCTTCACCGGCTTACCCAGCCCGTTGGGCAGTACAACCTCCTCGTCAATCCGGTTCTGGGGCTGGGAGAGGTCAAGGTTCTTCAAGTTCACAGCAATGTCAACGCTTTCAACAAAGTTACGCTGAGGCGCCTTTTCCAGAGCCTCCCTCACAGCTTCCAAACTTTTCTCGAGTGTCATTTATGCCTCCGTAGTAGGCGACTATGGAAGTCTCCTACGGACTTAAAAGGAATAACCACAACTGTCAAAACCACTATTTTAAGCTATTGGTCTAAACTTTACCATCACCTGAACCGAAAAAGGAAATCTGGAAGACCAGGGCTATTTCGGATAGTTAGTTAGTCCATGGCTGTGCCGCAGCGGTTCACCACCCCGTCCCAGGGATTCGACAAAATCTGTGAATTCCTTCCAGTTCTACCAGCACTCTGTCCTTTGCCTTTTCAAGCTGTGAGGTTTTGCATGATGAGGGTTGCAGGTTTTTGTTTGAGCTCGATGAAGGTCTGTAGGCCCTGGGCGGTCTCGTCTGAGAGGGGGTCCTGCGCCTTGTTAAAGTCCAGAAACAATGATATGTAGAAGGGGTGTATTGGTAGGATGGTAAACGTTGAAGGATGAGTCTGGAAGACGATATTAAGGCCCTGGAAGAGGAAATCCGGAATACGCCCTACAATAAGGCTACTTCCCATCATATTGGCAGGCTCAAGGCCAGGATAGCCCGCCTTCGAGAGCAGCTCCAGAAGAGGAGTGGTCAGAGGCACTCCGGGAGAGGTTTTGGTGTCAGGAGGTCAGGCCATGCCACGGTTGCGCTGGTCGGGTTTCCCTCGGTGGGTAAGAGCACTCTTTTGAACCGGCTGACAACTGCAGAGTCCAGGGTGGCTGGCTATGAGTTCACCACTCTGGATGTTGTTCCTGGCATCCTTGAGTACCAGGGGGCTAAAATCCAGGTTCTTGACTTGCCGGGTCTGGTGAGGGGTGCGAGCAGTGGTAGGGGTAGGGGTCGGGAGGTGATAAGTGTTGTCCGCAGTGCAGATTTAATTCTAGTTGTTCTGGATGTTTTTCAGCTTGACCAGTACGATGCCCTGGCAAAGGAGCTTTATGATGCAGGTATCAGGCTTGATGCCAGACCCCCGGATGTTGTCATTAAAAAGAGGAGCCGTGATGGCATCCGGATTACCATGACCCGGAAAATAGAGCTAGAGGAGGATGCGATTAAGGCTGTGCTTTCAGAGTATCGGATTCACAATGCTGATGTTTTAATCCGGGACAATATCAATCTTGACAGTTTGATTGATGTGATTCAGGGGAATTGTTGTTACATTCCCTCGCTTGTGGTGATTAACAAGATTGACCTGGCAGACCCAGGGACCCTGGAGGAGTGCAGGAGGCGGTTCCCGGGGGCTGTTCTGGTTTCGGCTGACCGTTCCAGTAATCTGGAGGAGCTTAAGGAAAAGCTCTACAGTAAACTTAACCTGGTGAGACTCTACCTTAAACCCCAGGGGGGGTCGGTTGATTTTGAGGAGCCGTTAATCCTGAGGTCAGGCTCTACCATTGCAGATGTCTGCGACCACCTGCACCGGGATTTCCAGAGGAGGTTCAGGTATGCCAGGGTGTGGGGGAGGTCGGCGAAACATCCAGGACAGCGGGTTGGATTGGACCACAAACTGGATGACCAGGATATTGTTACAATCGTCCTGGAAAAATAACTAGTCAACTACCCCGCCCTGACGGACGGGGCTTGTCCCTCGAAGGGACGTTC
>CAZCCY010000072.1:0-9139 GCA_964497545.1 uncultured Methanosarcinales archaeon
GCTACTTCCCTGGGGCAGCGGCGCAGTAAGACCATACCAGAGCGGACTGCGGGTGAAAAGCTCAGAGCTTGTACCGTTACCTCGGGGTGCATCAACCGTGTCATCGTTCCACTCAGGGTGTTTTCTGAGATTATCGTAATAAAACTTGTACTCCTTGTACTCAGTAGAGTTGCTTATGTTAAAAGTGACACCGTCACTCCTGATATCGGTCTCGTTAATTATACCGTATCCTGGGTCTTCTTTTTTATCGTGGTCGTTCTCCCCATATGCCACATAGGGTTTAGCAGCATTCTCGCTAGCATTCCCCACCGTGACCTTGACAAAAAGATATGTGCCGTTATCGTAAACATCAATGATGCCGGACCGGGTATGACCGTCTCCCTGCCAGATTAAGAAGTCCTCAGCAACATCATCGAAACCGGAATTGCTACCGATGACGTAGTTGAGACTGCAGTTGTTGGAGAAGCTATTATTGTTATTGTCATTTTCTCCATTGTCTTCATTTTCTCCATTTTTTCCATTGTTGCCATTGCCTTCACTTTCTACCTTAAACTCAGTCTTAAAATCATTAGGCTCATTATATGTTTCATCACCGTCGTCCACAATAACCTTCCACTTCTTTTTATCACTACTAGGCTGGGCACTGTCCCATATCGGAATAATACCCTGATAATTACCGTGCTTATCTGTCTTGAATTTCTCCTGACTAGTAGAGGGGTCGGGGTCATTCCCCAAGATCTGATTCTCATTGACTGGAGGTGGCTGTATCCACACAGTATACTCTTTCTCCGGCGTCAGTCCTGTTACTGTTACCTTCAAATAAACCTTATCGCCCACACTGAACTTATGTTTCGGATTCCCGTTTTCATCTACAGTTTTTAGGTGATTGTTGTCATTGCCTCCACCGCCACCACCCTTATCTTTTTTTGCCGCGGCGGGTCCCATCCCTCCCGCAAACGCTGCAATCACAAGTGCTGCGATAAGGAGGATGGTGAGGGTCTTGCTTTTGATTCTGGTCATATTTTAACGTCTCCCGGGGTGGTAAATTTTCCACTCCACATCCTATATACCAGAGTCACTGTTTTATCTCATAATATTTAACTGTTTCAGTTTGGTGTTATGATAAGGGTTGTGCTGGAATTCAACCGGAGGAGGGGGGGAAACTTAAATTACCGCTCCAGCTAAACTCCCCTCTATGATACCTTTAAATCAGGATGAAATGCTTGTCCTGCGGGGGAAAACCGGTGTCATTGCGATGGTGAAAGCTGGTGATAGGAGACACTTTTTCATCGAAACCGAGAGCGAGGAAATCGTGCTGGGCGTAGAGCCGGAAGACCTGGTGGTAGCCTCATGTCTCAACCTTGAGAGAGCCGGTTCAAGCCTGGATAGGATCATAAAAGGGCTGGGGTGTGTCCTCTACCTTATCCGGGAGATGGGCAGTCCCCTCATAGTACTACCAAAAAAACATCCTGCCTCCCACCGCCTCCCCATCGTTGTCTCTGCTGGAGAACGGACAAAAATAAGCTGCAAAATCACACCCGGCACCCACCCGGAACAGGACATACTATGCGGAAGCGAGGAATTCGACGGCATAGAAATAACCGGCGTAAAAGGAGGAGTCGAATTCAAAAACCTGACAGGCGGAGCAATAGAAAGAAGGAAATTCCTGCCCTGACACCCCCCCCTTTATTTTACCCGGGGCCTCCCCTCGGGATAAAATATTTTAAGAAGGAGAGCAGCATAAACAGGCTACCCTGAAAGGAGAGGTCTGAGTTGTGAATAAAAACAGAAAAAACAGAAGCGCTTCTGGAGGGACAAGTGTAGGGGGGGGTGAAATGGAAGAAAATTTACTTCTTGAGTGGTATCAGAGGAACAGAAAGAAGTACTGGGTTGTTATTTTCCTTACCACTGGTTTCATACCCCTCATCGAACAACAGGTGTCCGCCGGCACTATTATCTTATATTCGGCCATTTTCAGTACCCCTGGTCTCTTTATAGAACTCCCATTTATAGTAGTGGGTATAATCCTCGAAATTGCATATCAAAAAAGTAAAAATCAACTTGAACCGGGTGGTGGAGATGAAGAAGACACTGGGTTTAAAAGATTGGAGACAAAACTGGAGTTTAAAAATACAGAGCCTAAAAAGACAGAGGAAACTGTTTATGCCTGTCCTGAATGTGGCTCGAAAAACTTGGAGGTGTATCACTTCGATTTTTTAAAGGAGTATCATTGTAGGGATTGTGATTATATTGGACGTCATGTGAAGAAGGTTTACAGAAAAGAGAGGGAAAGGAAAAAGAGGAGAAGGGAGCGCTATATTTGTCCTAATTGTGGATCAAATCTCATAAAACCTTTTCTCGGTGGATTTACTGGTCAGTACAGCTGTTTGGACTGTGGCTATGTTGGCATCCCACTTCTGGTGGATAAAAAGGATTGGAGAAGGAGGAATAGACCCGGGAATCCAAAAATATTAAAAGGAAAGAGAAAACGGTCCCTGGTAAAAAAGATAGAGGGGTGACGATGAAATTGAAAGAGGGGGGTTCCGGGGAGTTCTGAAAAATGGGGGGGTGCCCCCCGGGGTGTGGTGTTTTTATTCTTTTGCTAGGATTTCTTCCATGTTTACTCCTACCTGGGAGCCGCCCTGGAATATGGAGCCTGTTTTTTTGTTTTCGAGGCGTTTTAGGGCAAGTTCATAGGCTTTTTCTGGTAGGGGTGTGTAGCCCACGTCTTTGGTCAGGGTTTTTGCATGGGCTAGGTAGTACTCCAGGAAGGCTTTGACCTGGGGTTTTTCGAGGGATGTTTTTTTAATGTAGATGAAGAGGGGTCTTGAGAGGGGCTGGTAGGTCCCGTTTTTTATGGTTTCGGGTGTGGGTTTGATGCAGCCTCTACCATTGTCGATGGCTATGAGTTTGAGTTTGTCCTGGTTTTCGGCGTAGTAGGCGTATCCGAAGTATCCGAGTGCGTTTTTCTCTCCTGCGACTGCCTGGACAAGGACGTTGTCATCTGAGCTTGGGGTGTAGTCTGACCTGCTTGAGTGTTCTTTTCCCACTATAGCCTTGGTGAAGTAGTCGAAGGTGCCGGAGTCGGTGTCAGCCCCTACCAGGAATATCTCGTTGTCTGGCCAGTCTGGCCTGATGTCCTTCCAGGTTTTAACCTTGCTCTCTGGCGCCCAGATACGTTTCAGTTCCTCCACTGTCAGGCACTCCACCCAGGTGTTCTCGGGGTTTACCACCACTGAGATGCCGTCAAATGCAACCGGCAGTTCAATGAACTCGATTCCCTTCTTGGAGCATCTGTCCAGTTCCTCCTGTTTGATGGGCCTGGAGGCGTCGTTGATGTCTGTTTCTCCTGCGCAGAACTTTTTGAACCCCCCTCCGGTCCCGCTGATGCCCACCGTGACCCTTACTCCTTGGTTGGAACTCTGGAATTCCTCAGCCACTGCCTCGGTGATAGGATAAACCGTGCTCGACCCGTCAACCATGATTTCCCCAGATAACCCTTTATTGGGTTCAGAATTGTTAATGCATCCAGCGGCAACAGCCGCAAAAATCAGAATTAAAAAGACATTGAGTATCGGTCTCATAAACGATATCTTGATTATAATCGTAGATATATATCAAGATATTGTTTTGTGCTTGTAAAGAATGTTCCACAACCAAAAAAGGTTTTTCATCTTAGGTTTCGACCTGTCCGAATAAGCATAGTATACCACATCGACCTAAAGGAAGAAAACATAATCACGGAAGTACCGAAAAACGTGAGAAGTCTAGATGAGAAACTTGGATTGAATATATTCCCTAAAAAGCAGAGTTAAGGTAAATAACAGAAATGGGCGAATTCCAATGTTAAATTAACATAATTATTATAATTAAAACGATTTATATTGTATGGAAAGATATAAATATTGAGCGAATATGTTATGCAGGGTAGGTGGTGGAATTATGGCTATTCATTGAGGTATACTCCTTATTTCTGAGTTTGTTAATAAAACCACATCTTAAAAAATCCGAGATGCACAGGGGTTTGCCCGCAAGGGTGGTGTGGTGAGTGCATCGCGAGCGCTTCGGAGAAGCGAGTGCAATGACATAAGGTACCCATAGGCGAGCTTTGCCTAAAGGTAAATATTCCTTAAAAGGAAGTGAATGAGAATGAAAGGAAATAATGAACAAAAATTCATCACAACGATATCTCTCATTGTGATGATAATTGCAAGCACTTTGGCAGCGATACCGACAGCGCAAGCTGAACGTGTGATATCTAACGAACCAACAAATACCAAAGCAGTGTCATCGTTTTCGCTAACTGGTCTTGTAACTGCTGATCTGAACTCAGGTCTGACCCCAACAGACCTTGTGAACAGTTTGCTTGGCTCAGGAGTTACTGTTTCTAATGTCCAATCAAATTGCGTGAATATTGCAGCCGGCACATTTACTGGTGGTACCGGGATCATCGGCTTTGATAGCGGTATCATCCTGAGCAGTGGGAATATAGCAAATGTAATTGGTCCTAATGTCGATGATGCGATAACAGCGGACAATTCGATGCCAGGAGATTCGGACCTCGATAATCTCATTCCAGGTTATACAACATATGACGCATGCGTGCTGGAGTTTGATTTCGTTCCAGTTGCCAGTACAATCCAATTCAATTACGTATTTAGCTCTGATGAATACAATGAATGGGTTAACTCACCCTATAACGACGTTTTCGGATTCTTCCTGAACGGACAAAATATTGCATTACTTCCAGATGGAGTGACACCAGTTTCTATTAACAATGTCAATTGTGGAAATCCTTACGATGGCGCTAATGGCTGTGCAGCCGGAACAAATCCTGCCTATTATATTAACAACGACCTGAGTGATGGAGGCGGAGCGATCAATACCGAAATGGATGGCTTAACTGTAGTCTTGATAGCTACGGCAAACGTTAAAGCTGGCCAAACAAACCATATCAAGCTGGCTGTCGCTGATGCAGGGGATCATATTCTTGATTCCAACGTGTTTATCAAAGCTGAAAGCTTTGTTTCTCCTCAACTCACTCTAGAACCTCTATCTTCTACCAATTATATTGGTGAAACTCATACGCTGACCGCTACACTCGTCGATGAGACTGGAGCCCCTGTGGTCGGTGAGACCATAACTTTCACTGTGACATCAGGTCCTCACAATGGTTTTTCAGGCATCGGCACGACTGATGCCAGTGGTGTTGCAACCTGGAGTTACATAGGGACGTCTGAAGGCACAGATACCATTGTTGCCACGGGTTATGGACAGACTTCAAATGAAGTCATCAAGACTTGGGAAGCACCCCCATTCACGGTCGAGAAAGACTTCCGACACACAAATGTGAACTTTGTCCCAATGGATCCAGGACCAGATGAAATATTAGGTACACAGGATGATGTACAGCTACCAGCAATACTCGGTGATACACTGCCAGACGTAAACGCAAATGGCAAATTTGATGTGAAATACGTACTTAAACCGAAGGACGGTACTGTATCAAGCACCAATCCAGGACAGCTCTATGGCGTAAAAACAATCGAAGGCGCTGGAGTCGATAAGGTGCACATGGTTGATACATTCGGCATTCAATTCGACGTGAACCCGGCTAAACGGGGAGGCGGAGTAGAGATTCTTAGAATAGATGCAGCAGGGCTGGCTACAGCTCTTACAGACGATCTGGTACAGGTACCGACTGTTGTAGTCGATAATGATGCAGGCACAGTCAATGTTTACATTGACCTGGCTTCCCCACTCGGAGCTGGTGAAAAGCTAATGATCTACATTAAATACAAGACGGCGTTGAAAGGTCAGCTGCCTGACTTTAACGACTTTGTGAACGAAAATGAAGTCACAATAAACGATGGAACTCCTATACTAGCCTCAGCAACCATCGAATTCGTATAATAGCTTACTTCGGTTGTGGGTGTGGGGCTGGTGACAAAAATTCCAGAAAACCAGATGCAGTAGCCATCTTTTAGTGTAACTGGCAAACATGCCTTTTGCTTGCGATTTTCAATAATCTGCCCACACGACCGGCTTTCCCCGTCTTCTCCCTCTAATCTATTTTTGAGGGGTTTATGAACCCACTTCTGAGCATGTGATCCGCCAGCACCAGCGCGGTCATTGCCTCTGCCACTGGCACAATCCTGGGCGGGATGGCTGGGTCGTGGCGTCCCTCTATTCTAATCGAGGTCTCCTCCAGACTCTGGAGGTTGACTGTCTTCTGTTCCAGGGCGATGGAGGGTGTGGGTTTCACTGCGATTCTAAGTAGGATGGTCTCGCCGTTTGAGATCCCGCCGAGAACGCCGCCTGCATTGTTAGACGCGGTATGAATTTTACCCTCTTGTATCTGGAAGGGGTCGTTCATCTGGCTGCCTCGCATCCTTGCAGCCTGGAATCCGGCTCCGATTTCAAACCCTTTAACCGCGCCAATACTCATGAGACCTTTGGCGAGGTCAGCCTCAAGCTTGTCAAAAACAGGCTCCCCCAGCCCGGGTGGGACACCCAGAGCTAGCACCTCCACAATCCCGCCAAGACTATCACCCCTGGCCTTCACGGTGTGAATCATGGCGCGCATCTGCTCTGCGGCATCCGGGTCAGCACACCGCACAGGGTTCTCCTCGGCCCTTCTAATAGCCTCTAGCTCCCGGACGCTGCTCTGGATGCCCCCGATTTCTATGACATGTCCGAGTATCTCGATGCCCCTGGTGGCAAGGAGTTTTTTGGCCACCGCGCCCCCTGCTACCCTGGCAACAGTTTCCCTGGCACTCGCTCTACCCCCGCCCCGGTGGTCCCGGCGGCCATACTTGACCTGATATGTGTAGTCAGCATGGCCTGGCCTGGGGGTGTGCCGGAGGGCTTCATACCTGGTTGAATCTACATCCTGGTTCCAGACCATCATGGAAATAGGGGTGCCGGTAGTCTTGCCCTCGAAAACGCCTGAGAGTATTTCCACCCTGTCCCTTTCCTGCCTTGGAGTTGTGACATCGCTCTGGCCAGGCCGTCTCCGGTCAAGCTCCCGCTGAACATCCCCCACCTCCAGTGGGAGGCCCGCGGGACAGCCGTCCACCACCACACCCACCGCTGGGCCATGGCTCTCACCCCAGGTGGTAAGACGGAAAATCACGCCAAAACTGCTGCCAGACATCAAACCCTAGAAACAGGGATAAAAACCTTAAATCTACCCCCTAGGTTTTTCTATTTTCCCGGTAAATTGTCAGAGGTATGACTGGCACTCTTACCGAGAAGATTATTTCCGAGCACCTCCTGGAGGGTGAGATGTCCCCGGGAGAGGAGATAGCGATTAAGATTGACCGCACCCTGCTCCAGGACGCCACCGGCACCATGGCCGACCTCCAGTTCGAAACCCTTGGTGTCCCCAGGGTCAGGACCCTGGCTGTGAGCTATGTTGACCATAACATGCTCCAGACAGGCTTTGAAAATGCGGATGACCACCTCTTCCTCCAGAGTTTCGCTGCCCGCTACGGCCTCTATTTTTCCCGGCCCGGCAACGGGATCTGCCACCAGGTTAACCTTGAGCGGTTCTCGGCTCCCGGGGCCACACTTGTCGGCTCAGACTCGCACACCCCAAGTGCCGGGGCTGCAGCCATGCTTGCGATTGGAACCGGTGGCCTGGATGTAGCCGCAGCCATGGCAGGGTATCCCCTGTATCTCAAAATGCCCAAAATTGTGGGAGTAGAACTCACCGGCAGGCTCAAACCCTGGGTGACCGCCAAAGATGTGATCCTGGAACTCCTTGGGAGGCTCTCTGTGAAAGGTGGCCTGGGACGGGTCTTCGAATACCATGGAGAAGGGGTCAAAACCCTCTCGGTGCCAGAACGTTCCACCATCACAAACATGGGCGCAGAACTTGGAGCCACCACATCCATCTTCCCTTCAGACGAGGTGACACGGGAGTTCTTCCAGCTCCAGAAACGGCTCCAGGACTGGAAACCCCTCGCCCCGGACAAAGACGCAGTCTACGACGAGACCATCCACCTGGACCTCTCAGAGCTGGAGCCACTGGTAGCCTGCCCCGGGTCCCCTGACAACGTGAAACCCATATCCGAGGTAGAAGGCACCAGTGTGGAACAGGTCCTCATCGGCTCCTGCAACAACTCCGGCTACAAAGAGATGATGGTGACAGCAGCCATACTCCGGGGACGCCACATCCACCCCAACGTCGATTTCCATGTTGTACCAGGCTCAAGGCAGATACTGGAAGCCATCGCAAGAAACGGGGCGCTGGCAGATATGGTCTCAAGCGGCGCAAGAATCATGGAAGCAGCATGTGACGGGTGTATCGGCATGGGCTCCTCACCCGCCACAGACACCGTGTCGGTAAGGTCCTTCAACCGCAACTGGCCTGGCAGAAGCGGCACCCAAAACGACCAAGTCTACCTGGCAAGCCCAGAGATCTGCGCCGCAACCGCACTCAAAGGAGAGCTAACCGACCCCCGAAACCTTGGCAGATACCCGGAAATAAAACTGCCAGAAAGCCTCCCCATTGACGACTCCATGATAATCCCACCACTCCCACCAGGGGAGGCGGCAAAAGTGAAAATAACACGGGGCCCAAACATCAAACCCCTACCCCTGCGAGGAGAAATGGAAGAAACCCTGACAGGCGAGGTCCTGATCAAACTGGGAGACAACATCAGCACCGACGCCATCATGCCTGCAGGAGCCAAAATCCTACCCCTACGGAGCAACATCCCAGCCATCAGCGAATACGTTTTCAGGTACATCGACCCAGACTTCGTAAAACGAGCCCAAGAGAAAAAAGGAGGATTCATCGTAGGCGGAGAAAACTACGGCCAAGGCTCAAGCAGAGAACACGCAGCCCTCGCACCCATGTACCTAGGAATCAAAGCAGTACTCGCTAAAAGCTTCGCAAGAATCCACCACACAAACCTCGTAAACTTCGGAATCATCCCCCTAGAAATAAAACCAGAAGACTACAACCACCTTCAGGAAGGCACCAAAATAGAGATAAAAAACATCAAAAACCAGCTAGCCAAAAAGGAGATAACCGCCACAGCCAACAAGAGAGAGATAAAGCTCACACACAACCTAACCAGACGACAAACCGAAATCCTGAAAGCAGGCGGACTCCTGAACTACATAAGGC
>CAZCCY010000073.1:0-9115 GCA_964497545.1 uncultured Methanosarcinales archaeon
CGCAATTCCTCCCCTCCCTTTCGGAAGGGGACTCCTTGCGACGAAAAGTTGAAGGAACATGGCGAAGAGATACCAACAGAGGAAGAAACTTTAGAGTACACCCTAACGATAGTGCATGGGGGGGGCGGACAGGAAAGGTTAAGGAAGTTTTTAAAGCATTAAATTTCGAGGTGTGAAGATGAAAATTGAGGAGATAAAAAAGATGATATCAAATTATAAGAAAGAGCTTAAAGAAAAATATAAGGTAAAAGAGATTGGAATTTTTGGCTCTTATGCTAGAGGGGAGCAGCAGGAAATAAGTGATATAGATATTCTTGTTGAGTTTGAAGAGCCGATGGGTTGGGAGATTGTAGATTTACATGAATACCTTGAAAAAGTTCTTGGTGTGAAGGTGGATCTGGTCACAAAAGGGGCGGTGACTAGGAGGCCTCTTTTATGGCAGTCTATCAAGGAGGATCTGATAAATGTCTAAAAGGGATCTGAGATTATTTCTAATTGAGGTATTGGAAGCTATAGAGAAGATCGAAAGATACATTGATTCACTTTCTTTTGAGGACTTTGTGAAAAACGAAATGGTGATAGATGCAGTTATCAGAAACCTTGAAATCATAGGAGAAGCTGCCCGAAATATCCCGGGAGAGATACGCACGAAATACAGCGATATCCCATGGAAAAGGGTTGTAGGGTTTAGAAATATAGTCATTCACGAATATTTTGATGTTGATTTAGAGATCGTATGGGTTATTGTGAAAGAAAGACTCCCAGAACTAAAACCCCAGATAAAGCGGATGCTTAAGGAGTTTGAAAAATGATCAAGTTCAAATGGGAAACAGAGTTTAAGAAAATGGATATTGGAGTATAAATTCTCAATCGCTCTTTTTCTATGGAGCGGTTCTGGGAGGGTTGTTTGTCTGTCCTTGATTGATTCCATGAGAACCCCGGGAGTGTCTGGGGGGTTGTGGGGGGAAATACTTATAATGCTGTTGGGCTTTGGATGTTTATTGTTTTATGGCTGGTAAGCGTGATTATTACGAGGTTTTGGGTGTTAGTAGGGATGCCTCTCAGGATGAGATTAAGAAGGCTTACCGTAAGCTTGCTTTGAAGTATCATCCGGATCGTAATAAGGCGCCGGATGCTGAGGAGAAGTTCAAGGAGATTTCTGAGGCTTATGGTGTGCTTTCTGACCCGGAGAAGCGGAGGCAGTATGACCGGTTTGGTCATGCTGGTATTGATATGAGGTATTCTCAGGAGGATATTTTCCGGGGTGTTGATTTTGAGGATATTTTCCGGGACTTTGGTTTTGGAGGGTTGGGGAGTATTTTTGACATCTTTTTTGGGGGTCGTCAGCGGCAGCGGGGTTCGGATGTACTTTATGAGCTTAAGATTTCTTTTGAGGACATGGTGAGGGGGGTGGAGACTGAGATTGATGTCCCTCGGACCGAGAAATGTGAGGTGTGTGGGGGTAGTGGTGGGAAGAAGACTCGGACGTGTTCTAGCTGTGGTGGCAGTGGTCGGTCTAGTCGGGTTCAGAACACGCCTTTTGGGAGGTTTGTGACCACTACCACCTGTGGAGCCTGTGGGGGTAGGGGGATTGTCGTTGAGATTCCGTGTCCTGAATGTCGTGGTGTCGGGCAGGTTAGGAAGACACGGAGAATTTCGGTTAAGATACCTCCTGGTATTGAGACAGGGTCCCGGCTGCGAATACCTGGAGGGGGTGAGTATGGTCCAGGCGGCCCTGGTGATCTCTATGTGGAGGTTCATGTTAAACCCCACAGGCTCTTCACCCGCCAGGGGGATGACATTGTCTTGGAGATGCCCATAAGTTTTACCCGGGCTGCACTGGGGGGAGAGGTTGAGGTTCCCACCCTGGATGGGAAAGTTAAGATGAAGATTCCGGCTGGCACCCAGCCAGGCTCGGTGTTCCGTCTTAAAGGTAAGGGTGTGCCCCGTTTCCATGGGATGGGCAGGGGAGACCAGCTTGTCCAGGTCACAGTTGAAGTCCCCCGAAAGCTAACCGAGAAACAGCGGGAACTCCTCCTGGAATTCGCAAGGCTCAGCGGTGAAGACACAAAACAGGGGGGCTTTTTAGAGCGGATGATGGAAAGTGTAAAAGAGAGAATCTAAAATAAAAAATACAAATCTATATTTTTTTATTCTCCTGCAAGTTCTTTCAAGACTTCTGGGGGCAGGTCTTTTGCGATATCCAGCTTGGTCCGACACCTGGTAGCTACGCCATGCTTTTTCGCCTCTTCTCTGAGCTGTTTCATGGTCACCTTTTTAACGATTTCTTCCAACTCCATATTTTTCACCTCTAACCTCGATTCTAGAACTTAGCCTATTATTTAACTTTGAGCTTTCTTAATATCTTTTTCTTTTTTATTATGGCTTCGTCTGCTGCCCGACTGACCTGTTTTTTCATTTTCTCAAGGTCTGAAGGGGGATGTTCACCCACCACTTTTTTAACTGGCGTGTAGGCAGACTCCCGAAAACGGGGTGTGAAATCCACCTTTTCTCCCTCTTTGACCAGGTAGGCTCCTCTGCCTTCTTCCACCCTTCCCACCTCATCTATTTTCACATCTTTGTCCTGGATTGCTGTTATAACATCGTTTTTCACGTCTGGAGGGCAGATTACCAGGAGAGAGTCAAGGGATACACCGAGATAGTCTATTTCCAGGCTTTCCAGCATTTCCAGGACCCTTGTGTTAACAAGACCCCGCAGTTTCTCTTCCCAGAACACAAGGCTGACACCAGCAGTACGGGTTATTTCTCTAGCATCACCCCGGATTCCTCCGTTTGTCACGTCAGTCATCACATGGATTCTGCTGGTTAAACCCCCCTCCAGGAGGGCTTGGGCCGCCTCAATAAATTTAACGTTGAGCGTCTCTTCTACCACCTCGGCCCTTCCATTGTAGATGGCTGTGGTGGAAACCGTGCCTCCACCTGCGCCCTCGGTCATAAGAATCACATCTCCTGGCTCAGCCGCCACCCTGGCTGTGAGGTGGCTGGCATGTCCTACCGCGGCCACGCCGCCGGTGAGTCGCTCTCCCAGCACCATGTCCCCTCCAATTCGGAGGGTGCTGCCGCTCACAAGCGGGACCCGGGTGGCCTCTGCTATGGTGGCAATACCTGCAACATGGTCAAAGACCTTAGCAACGTCTCCATCGTCTGCCACATGAATGTCTGATAGCATTGCAAGGGGGCTTGCCCCCATGACCAGGATGTCCCGGAGGGCTGCCCTGGCTGCATGGAAACCTGCCAGGAAGGGGAAATCGCTGAGACGGGAGTGGAGGCCGTCCAACGTGGCCACAAGATACCCCCTGCCAGGGGGGAGGTCTACAACCCCTGAGTCGTCCAGGTGGCTTGAGTCCACCACAGCACCTGTGGGGCCGATGATTCTGGCAATCTCCTCATGGGTGTAGAAATCCCCAAGCCCCCTGGAGCCCACTCCGAACTCGCCCATGGTCACACCACACTGGAGGTATTCCAAGACCTCCACGTCCGGGTTTAGGCTGGCCCTGGCCTCTTTCACCACTGCCCGTGCCAGAGAAATCGCCTGTGGAGGGTGGATTCTCTCTTTGATTTCCAGGATGCGTTGAGCCATCCGCTCCTCAATATCCTTCTCCCCCCGCCGCAGGGCAGATTTAGCATAACCTTCCAAGTCCATTTTTATTCCAATCTAATATCCACCATCAAAAAATAGATAGGTGGATGAATCCACTAACTCACCTCATTATATAAAAGTTGTTTTTGTCCCTCACTACACCCCAATTTCTAGTAGCCTGTCGCTTCTGCCAGTTCCAGAGTCGTCTCTCTATCCATCCCATCTCCAACAATGAAAATCACGTTTTCATTGGTCCAGATGAACTGGTACTGGCTTACCTGCTCCCCCTTCACAACAGGATTGAATGTTATCTGTACTGCCTTGTGGTTGTTGAAAACTATTGTCTTCTGGGGCTTCTTCTGTTGTTCCTTGAGATATGTGTCCACCAGTTCTTTTGCCTTTTCCGGGCTCTCGGTCGGGATAGCGTGGACATAGACATCGTTATCCTCGCTGTCCCGGTAGACTGCCTCATACGCTTTCACAGTCTGGCCCCCAAGTGTGACATCTACCATATCCGGGACAACTGCAAAGAGCATAAGCCCACGGGGGACGTTCTGCTGGGGCAGCATGTCATCCTTAGACGCCTCTCCAATAGGCGGCTTCTCCTTTGTACCGCCTTTCTCCTTTGTGTCGTCTGTACCATTATTACCGATACATCCAAGAGCAAGGATTGCAATCAAAATAACAGCTATTATTTTTTTCATGATCTCGACCTCGGGTCAGAATTGCAAGACAGGTTTAATTGCATTCTTGCACAAAAAATATTGTGGTCGGCACTTACCAATAATCAGGCTACTATACCCCAGTTACCTTATTAGACCCCTGTTACTGGTACCGTATCAAAAAAATTGGAATTTACAGGGCTATGCAGTTTTAGATATTTTGACGATGTAAAAATTAAAGGATAATTGGAGGGGTTTTAGATGGAAAATATGAAGATGCTTTGTTTGTATTAACAAAGGTGCAAAAGGTTAAAAATGGCCGATCAAAGTCAAAACAGGTTAGGTATGTCTGAAATGTTTAAGGAAGTAAGGATGGTGGATGTGGGTGGGAAGAAGGATGTTTTACGGAGGGCTGTGGCAAGGGGTGAGATTAGGCTTAGGAGAGATACGGTTGAGGCTGTGAAGAGGGGGGAAGTGGCTAAGGGGAATGTGTTGGCTACTGCCACTGTTGCTGCGGTTCAGGCGGTGAAGCAGACAGCTTTTACGATTCCTCTGTGCCATCCGATACCGGTTACTGGGGTGGATGTGGACTTCCAGTTTAAGGGAGATAGCATCGAGGTGAGGGTGGAGGTAAAATCTGTGGGCAGAACCGGTGTGGAGATGGAGGCTCTTCATGGTGTGAGTGTTGCGCTGCTGACCATCTGGGACATGGTCAAATCCATGGAAAAAAATGAAGAGGGACAATATCCAGACACCGTTATAGGGGATATCAGGGTTGTCGAGAAGGTGAAAATAGGTTGAAATCCAGGTTGAAACTTGAAGCTGCATTTCTTCTTGTTCTGTTTCTTGTGGCTTTTGTTTTGAAGGTTTATCTTGCCGGTAGGTTTGAGGGTTATAAGATTGATGTTATGGATTTTAAGATTTGGAGTCGGGTGATGTTTCAGGTGGGGCCACTGGATTTTTATGACCGTGTTTGGAGTGATTATCCACCGGTTTACATGTACGTTTTGGGGTTGGTGGGCTGGTTTTACAGGACCTTTTTTTCGCCAGGCTTTGACCTTAACACCCAGATTTTCACGGTTCTCATCAAGCTTCCGGCGATACTTGCAGATCTCCTGACAGCCATGCTTGTCTACAAAATCACAGCTAGAGCGGCAGGTGAAAAGGCAGGTCTGCTTGTTTTCGCATTTTATGCCTTCAATCCCGCTGTGATCTATACCTCGTCCATTTGGGGTCAGATTGACTCCTTTTACAGCTTGTTTCTTGTTTCTGCACTCTATTTTATTCTAAATAGACGGCCGACTCTGGCAGGTGTTTTTCTTGTGGTGGCAGTCCTGACAAAACCCCAGAGCCTTGTGATACTGCCATTTATGGCACTGGCTTTCATTTTATGTTACAGGCCATGGGAGATTCTGAAAAGCCTTGCGGTTTCCATCCCTGTTTTTCTTGTGTTGGCGGTTCCACCCTATCTTGGAAACCCCCTCCGGTTGGTGGAGAACTATCTTGGCGCCTATGGCTATTATGCTTTTAACTCTATTAACGCCTTCAATTTCTGGGCCTTCCTGGGTTTCTGGAAGCCGGACAACACAGTCTATCTCCTGAGCTATCGCACCTGGGGCTACATTTTTTTCGCCCTAGTCTACCTTTTCACTTTCTATTATCTCCTCTCCCAGCCAGACAGAAACGATAGGGACTTCTATCTTGGGGCAGCCTTCATTTTCCTCGGCTTTTTCATGGTTTTCACAAGGGTCCATGAGAGGTACATCTTCCCGGTCCTACCGTTTCTGGCAGCAGTTATGGCCAGGGACAGAAGGCTTGCCATGGTTTTCATGGTGCTCACCTTCACGGTTCTTTTCAACCTCTATTATGTCCTCCAGTTCCTGAACCGGGACAGCTTCATCCCAGACGGCGACCCCTACGTGCTCCTGACCTCGACTCTAAACGGGGCAGCCTTCATATACCTCACAAATCATCTCGCCATGAAAATACAAAAACCGCTAGTCCAATGGAGAGGTCAAGACTAGGTATGGCTGTAATAGAAACCGAGTGTCTAACGAAATATTATGGTGGCTTCTGTGCAGTGGACAGTGTAGACCTGGAGGTGGAGGAGGGGGAGGTTTTCGGCCTGCTTGGGCCAAATGGTGCGGGTAAGAGCACGGTGGTAATGATGCTCACAACCCTCCTGCGTCCCACCAGGGGTAGAGCCTGGGTGTGCGGCTTCGACATCCGGAAAGAACAAAGCAGGGTGCGGGAGAAGATAAGCTATGTGCCCCAGTACATGGCAGTGGACATCAAACTCACAGGGTGGGAGAACGTAGAACTCTACGCCAAACTCTACAACGTAAAAGACCGAAAAAGTCGAATCCAGGAGGTCCTGGAACTCCTTGACCTGGACGGGTGGGCAGGAGAGCGGGTGGACAGCTACTCTGGGGGCATGCGACGCCGCCTCGAGCTAGCCCAGGCCCTGGTGCACCGGCCCCAGCTTCTATTCCTAGACGAGCCCACCCTGGGACTTGACGTGGCTGCCCGCAAAAAAATCTGGAAACACATCCAGGACCTCCAAGAGGAAGGTATGACAGTCTTCATGACCACACATTACATGGAAGAAGCAGACGAGTTCTGTGACAGAATAGCAATAATCGACCATGGAAAAATAATAACCACAGACTCACCCCGAAAACTCAAAAACCAGCTCCACCAGGACATTGTAACCGTAAAAATCAGACCACCAGCTCAAATAGACCTACTGCAAATTGAGATCCCTGGTGTCAAACTTCTTGAGGCCACAAATGGGGAGTTGAGGTTTCTAGCTGGGAGCGGGGATGAGGTCATACCCCAAATCGCCCAGGCCCTACAACAGGCCGGAGTGAAAATCCATTCCATCAACCTGAGACAGCCAAGCCTCGACGATGTCTTCCTACAGCAGACCAAGTCAACCGGAGACGAGAGCAAATTCGACTACCGCAGCTTCAGAGTAATGCTTCGCATGAGAAAATGAGGGAGAAAAATGAGGGATAGCGGAGAGAAGGGAAAGAAACCATGAAAAAATTGGGGGGATGGATCTGAGCTATGCGGGTTATCTTGAGGCTAGAGGTCTTGTCAGCAGTTTTGCTCCTTTTCTGTTGGCAGGTATTTTTATCAGCGGTGTCCTGCTTGCGGTTTCCTCGGTTTTTTACCTGAAAAACAGGGGTAAAACGGAAATTTTGAACCGGCTTCTGTTGTTCAACGCTGTTTTACTGTCCCTGGGGTTTCTTTTGCTTTTGTGGTTCCATTTTGAAATTTATAGGCTTGTGGAGATCCGCTATCCTCAGTTTTTCCATTTTCCAGCTTCCAGGTTCCTGGTTCCCCTTTGGATTGAAAGGGAGAAGCTCTATTTCTGGACCTTCTCCCTGTCCCTGCTAGCCCTGGTGCTTGCAAGGCGTGGGTATCCCGGTGTGCTTCTGGCTGGTACAGCGGTTTCAATCTCTCTTTTCGAGTTTGCTGTTGTTTTTTTCTCTGACCCCTTCTCGGAACCGCTGCCCAGGGTTCACAGCGAGATTACAGCCTGGTTCAGCCCTACCAGTCCACACGAGATTCTCGGCCTGGCACCCAGGCTCTTCGCCCGCATCAACTACTACTACAATTCCACCTACATGTGGACCCACCCACCCATGCTTTTTCTAGCCTACACCTTCCTGGTAGTAACCTTTATCGCTTCCATCCTCGACCTGACCACCAAAAGAGGGGGTCTAGAAGAGGCGGCCTACGATTCCGCCCGGGTTGGGTACATCCTGCTGACCCTGGGAATGCTGGTTGGTTATCCTTGGGCGGTGGAAGCCTGGAAGGGTGAGTCCTGGTGGTGGGACCCAAAAATCAACACCTCCATAATGCTCTGGAGCCTTTATACCGCCTACCTCCACACAAGACTCTACCCCAGACTCAGAAAGACGACAGCAATAATCGGAATCCTCGCCTTCCTCGCTCTAATCTTCACGTTCCTGGCAAGCTACCTTATACCCGGAATACACTCTATCGCCCAGCCATGAAAAAATACGACTACTACCTGGTAATCACAACCGCTCTCATCCTCCTGGCAGTAGGCATTGTCTGCCTCTACGGCACAGCCTACTACAACTCCCAGGAAAAAGGGTGGACAGCCACACAGGCCTACCAGGGTTATCTGGAGTCCATGGACAACCTGATATTCCCCCTAGCCCTCCTCCTGCTCCTGGCCCTTGGACTATGCCTGCCCAAACGGCTGATAAAACGACAAACCCTCCTGACCGCAAGCATTGGAGTCCTGATAATCACGATCTCCCTCTGGGACTGGTACCAACAGCTCTCCCTGATAGTTTTCCTCTCCTTCATGCTGGCATTGCAGGGTGGTATCACTATCCTGACATTCCTGAAGAGAGGTGTAAAATATCAGCACGAAAACTATGTTGCCCAGATAGGCTCAAGCCTCCTGCACCTGGGAATCGTGGTATTCATCACAGATTTCGCCCTCCTCTCCAGTAGCAGCCTTCACATACCTGTGTTCTGGGCCTCAGCACTGCTGATAACCCTTGGAACAGTAATGTCCTTTTACCCCCGGAAACCCTGGAAACCCCTGAAACTTTGAAAATCTAACAGCCTGTAAGGGCAGACAGGTGGTATTCGATCTACAATCACTACAATTGATATTATGAGGGCACACCCATTCAAAATGAATAATAATATTTCAATTTTGATTCGGACGATGTTTATGGCTTTTGCAATTATTCATAACACCATGTTAATATAAATATTCTTCCTAAGAACGAACAAATTGTTTCATTCAGTCAACATAGCAAGAAAAGAGCAACCTTTATATTTAATTAGGTAGTCCTAACTT
>CAZCCY010000074.1:0-9068 GCA_964497545.1 uncultured Methanosarcinales archaeon
ATACAACGAAAAAAGCATAGATTCATCGTTTCGAGCGTTTTATATGTCCCCGTCTGGAGGATCCAAAAGTTCTTTGAACTTTTAATCAACGCAAAAGAACATTGGTTTCTCAACGATAATTTTCATTCCCGATAACATAAGAGGATGAACGAAAGACATTATATCTAACCCCCTGGTTCTGGTTTTATGCCGTTTATCTGTTTCAGTTTGTGGCGGGCCATGGTGTTACCTGGGTCGGCTTCCAGCACCCGTTCCAGGGCGGCTTTTGCCTCATCTGTTCTTCCCATCTCTTTTAAGATGAGTCCCATTTCGTACCATGCCCCGGTGTTCTGGGGGTCGAGCTCCACAGCCTTCTCAAAGGCGGCTAGCGCCTCCTTGGGTTTTTCCATCCGGTAGAGTATCGCTCCTTTTTCCTGCCAGGTCCCGGTGTAGCTGGGGTAAATCTTCAGGGCCTGGTTCACGGCTTCCAGGGCTTTCTTGTAGGCTTCCATGGCCTCGTGGTCCATTCCCAGGGCTGAGAGGTCAGAGCCTTTACGGTTCCAGACCCTGGCGAGGTTGTACCATGCCTCGTCATTGCGCCTGTCAAGCTCGATAGCCCGATGGAGGTGTTGGAAGGCCATGGAGTACTGCCGCTTCCGCCCGGCATCCCTCCCCTTGAAACACCAGGCATAGGAGTCCCCGGGGTCTATTTCCAGTATCCTGTCATAGACCTCCAGGGCCTCCCCTTCCCGGCCGAGGTCTGCGAGAATCTCAGCCTTCTCGTGGAGAGTCCCGGTGTCCTCTGGCTCGATTGCCAGTATTCTCTCGAGCACCTCCAGCGCGTCTTTGTCCCGGCCAAGCTCCTGGTAGAGTTGGGAGAGCTCGCCCAGGGTTTCAATGTCTCCTGGTTCAAGTTCAAGGAGTTCCCCATAGGCCTCTAGGGCTTCTTCCAGGTGTCCGAGTTCTTTGAGAATCTTGATTTTCAGGCGATAGATTTCAGCATCTTTCCCCCGGAGTTTCAGGAGTTTTTCCAGGGCCTCAAGGCCTTCCTCGCCTCTGCCGAGCTTACAGTAAATCTGGGCAAGCTTCTCCCATGCCTCCTGGTTTTCAGAGTCCAGCTTGACAATCCGCTGGTAACACTCCAGGGCTTCCAGGTAATGTTCCAGAAAGAGGTGGAGAGAAGCCTTCCGGAAAAGAGCCCTGGTGTCTGAGGGGCGGAGCTTCAGGGCTTCCTCATAGGAGGCGATAGCCCTGGAATAATCACCATTCTCTCTGAGCCTGTCCCCATCCTGCACCCAGTCCTTCTTTGCCTTAAAGAACATTCAACCCTCCCTCTCCAAAGAGGTTACAGAAAGTATAAAATTTCCGCTCATTGGCGGTATCTGTTTGTGATAGGCATTCTTCTGCCAAAGCCAAAGGCCTTGGGAGTTATTTTGATGCCGGGCGGCGCCTGTTTCCGCTTGTACTCACTGTGGTCCACCATGCCGATCACCCTCCTGACCAGGTCTGGGGGATACCCGTGGGCGACTATCTCCTCCAGGCTCCTCCCCTCCTCGATATAGAGGTGGAGGATGGGGTCCAGAACATCGTAGGGTGGAAGGGTGTCGGTGTCCACCTGTCCAGGTCTGAGCTCCGCACTGGGGGGCTTAAGTATGATGCTCTCGGGTATTATCTCCCTTTTCAGGTTGAGGTATCTGGCCAGCTGGTAGACCAGGGTTTTGGGGACGTCTGAGATGACTGCCAGTCCTCCTGCCATATCCCCGTAGAGGGTGGTGTAGCCTACCGCCATCTCGGACTTGTTACCCGTGCTCAGGAGGAGGTATCCGAACTTGTTAGAAAGGGCCATGAGAAGGTTGCCCCTGATTCTGGCCTGGAGGTTCTCCTCGGTGACATCCACCCTTGTCCCCCGGAACTCCCCTGAGAGGGCCTGGAGGTAGGTGTCAAAAATCTCGTGGATGGGAATCTCTTTTAGCTCGATTCCCAGGTTCTGGGCGAGCTCTCTTGCATCCCTGGTGCTCTGGGCTGAGGTTATCTTGCTTGGCATGGACACACCGGTCACCCTGGGGGCTCCAAGTGCGCGGACTGCCAGCACCGCGGTGAGAGCAGAGTCTATGCCCCCGCTAAGGCCAATTAAAACCCGCTTGAAACCGTTTTTACGGGTGTAGTCAGCTATCCCCAGCTGGATGGCCTGACAGACACTCTCCAGCGGGTGAAGCACCGGTGTTATCCTACCCCTGGTGCCAGAATCCCACACCAGAAGGTCCTCCTGGAAGGGGCGGGCCGAAGCCACCAACACCCCCCTCGGGTTGTAAATGAAACTTGCCCCGTCAAACACAAGGTCATCCTGGCCCCCCACCAGGTTACAATAGACCACCGGAAGGCCGGTCTCCCTGGCCCGCCTGGAGACAAGTTTCCCCCGAAGACCTGTCTTACCCAGAAAGAAGGGGGAGGCTGAAATGTTAACCAGAAGTTCAGCCCCCATCTCAGCCTGCCGGTAAGGCGGCCCGTCCTCCACCCAGATGTCCTCACAGATATTCACACCCACCCGCAGGCCGGCCAGCCGGAAAACCTCCACACGCTCACCTGGTCGAAAGTATCTCTTCTCGTCAAAGACATCATAATTGGGAAGATGAACCTTGTGCTGGACGCCCACCATCTCCCCGTCCTCGATGAGGGCAGCAGCATTGTAAATACGGCTCTCCGGGACAAAAGAGCTACAGCCCGGCTCTTCAGTACTGCTTGAGCCAGTATCTGGGGAGTCCACAAACCCCACCACCACCGAGATGCCCCTGGACGCCCTGATAATCTCCCTGAGCCGTTCCAGGTTCCCCCGGATAAAACTGGGCTTCAAAAGGAGGTCCTTGGGAGGGTAACCTGTGAGCACGAGCTCCGGGAATATCACAAGCTCAACACCCAGGCTCCTGGCTCTCTCAATCCAATCTATTATTTTCCGGGAGTTACCCTCCAGGTCGCCCACGGTGGGGTTGACCTGGGCAACAGCAAGCCTGACCATCTGGATTTACCCTGCTCTAAAAACATTCGGGGATATTTCAGATTTGCCTCTGGTGTTGTGAAAGTTTCGGTTGTGACCAAAAGGGTTAAAATCGTGTTTCTCGATTTCTGTGGGATGATTTCGGTTGAGAGGATAACGGCTTCCTATTCTAACTGTTACCTGGTGGATGGCCGTCTGTTAATCGACGCTGGTATGGACAGCGGAGAGGTGCTGTCCCGCCTAGAGGGGGGGCTTGAGACTGTGGTTCTCACCCATGGCCATTATGACCATCTGGCAGGCGTGCCCAGCATCCTCCGGGAGACTGGGGCCAGACTCGCGGTCCACCGGGAGGATGCTGCCCGCCTATCTGACCCACATGCCACGGTGGCAGACCTGTTTGGAGAGGAGTTACCTGGAATCAGGCCGGATATCATCCTCCGTGGAGGTGAGACAGTGGGGGGCCTGGAGGTGATACATACGCCGGGTCACACCCCTGGGAGCATCTGTCTCTACCATCCAGGGTCAAGGAGTCTTTTCAGCGGGGACACGGTGTTCCCCAGTGGGGGTGTGGGGCGGACAGACCTGCCAGGCGGAGACCCCCGGGAGTTGATAGGCTCTCTTGAAACTCTCTCCAGGCTTGAGGTGGATGCCCTCTACCCTGGACATGGCGAGCCCACCCGGGAGGCTCCAGGCGAGCAGATCAGGCTCTCGCTAGAGCTTGCTCGCAGCCTCCTCTAAAAGTTGGATGGCCTTTTTAATTCTCTCTTTTTCGTTTTCAAGCCACACCCTCCCCTCTTTGTTTGAGAGCTGTTTTTCTTTTATATACTTGCGGGTCTGGCTTGGGGCGGGGCCGCCTGGCAGGTCTCGTCTCCTGATGTTTTCCAGGGGGTCAAGGGCCAATTCCACAGCGTCCCTGGTTAAACCCAGGTTTTCCAGGCTTTTTCCTAGCACTTCTCTTCCGGTGTTTTCGATGTCCTCCAGGGTGAGGCCACTGGTTCTGGAAGCTCTGGCGATGACCTGGTGGGCCTCCCGGAAGGGGATGCCGGTCTCTCTGACCAGGGTGTCTGCAAGCTCGGTGGCAGTGGTGAAACCCCAACTGGCAGCAGCCTCCATCCTCCCTGTGTTGAACTTGAGGGTTTCAAGTATCCCCCTGGCCATCCTGGTGCATCTCAGGGTCTCGGACACGCCCCGCCAGAGATGTGGGGTGGCCTCCTGGATGTCCCGATTGTAACTGTAAGGCAGGGCCTTGCAGATCTCAAGCACCGCGAAAAGACAGCCGTGCACACCCCCCACCTTGCCCCGAATCAACTCTGCCACATCCGGGTTCTTCTTCTGGGGCATGATGCTGGAGGTGGAGGCATAACGGTCATCCATCTCCACAAAACCGAACTCCTGGGTGCTCCAGAGAATCATCTCCTCAGCAAACCTGCCCAGGTCTACCATGAGATTGGAGCACGCGGCAAGCGCCTCGATTATGAAGTCCCGGGTGCTAACAGCGTCCATGGTGTTCTCCACAAGCCCCCTGAACCCCAGAAGTTCCATCTGCCGCCTCCGGTCTATGGGAAAGCCGGTGCCGGCAAAGGCAGCAGCACCAAGGGGACTCTGGTTTGTGTTCTCATAGGCACTTTTGAGCCGTCTGAGGTCCCGCTCCAGCGCGCCCTCGTGTGCAAGGAGGTGGTGGGCGAGGGTGGTGGGCTGGCCATGCTGGGTGTGGGTGAAACCAGGCAGAAGCGTCTCGGTGTAGAGGCTGGCAACCCTGAGAAAAGCGTCCTGGAAGTTGAGGACCTCCCCCGCGAGTTCCAGGAGACGGTCCCGGAGTGCAAGGCGGATGCAGGTGGCAACCTCGTCATTGCGGGAGCGGCCTGTATGCATCCTCCCGGCCACCTCTCCCACCAGGGAGGTCAGCCTTGTCTCGATGGCAAGATGAATATCTTCAAGCCCTCTGTCAAGCCTCTGGAATCCCTCCCTTTTTATGGTTTCCAGGCCCCTCAGGATTTCTCTGCCCTCGCTGGGGGATATTATCCCCTGTTCTGCCAGCATTACAACGTGGGCTTTGTCCACCAGGATGTCTGCCTCGAAAATCCAGGCATCAGCGTCCATGGACGAGAGAAACCTGGCAACATCCCCGGCTGGGGCGGTTTCAAGCCTGCCACGGCGAAAAATGTCCATATCCCACACCTACAGGAATTTTATCCCCCTTGGGAGTTCTCCTACCTTTTCCCGGAACCCCTCTGGCCAGCCGGCGGGGTCTGGGCCTTTCTGGGCGAGGAAGGCGCTTGCCCACCTCTCCAGTCCAATCCCGGAGCATCCACTCCAGAGTTCTTTTCCGCTCTGGATTTTAACGTTGAACCCCCGCGGGTACTTGTCCCCATTGACGCTCAGGTTCTGGAACTCCAGCCACTCCCCCTCCCGGTAGGGGAGGCGGGCTTCAAAGTCGATGGTGCCGATTTCTTTTCTGTCTGCAAGCCCGGTGAGACCCTCCTGGGCCATGAACCAGGGTGTGACCCATGCCATCCGCCATTCCAGGTCAAGTATCTCGTTGAAAATATGCCGGTATTTCTCCTGGAGCTCCTGGGAGTGCCGAAGCACCTGGTCTGGTGTGCCAAGCCAGACAAGTTCTATCCGATGGAACTCATCCACCCGTTCCATGCCATGGAGGCCGCCGCTCTCATACCTGTGGCTGGTGCCTGAGCGGTCAAAAACCAGGAGAGGCATCTCGCTGTCAGGTAGGGTCTCGCCCTGCAGGTACTGCCAGAACGGGGGGCACTGGGCATAACACATCCCCCCGATTGGGGGTGCGAGCTTCTCTTTTATCTTTTCCACCGGCACCTCCAGGGTCACCCGATAATAATCCACGATTTCCTCCCAGAACCTGGGGTCCCGGGTCTTTGGCGGGCAGACATAATAGATTTCAGGATAAATACCCCTGGCATGGCCTGACCGCTTCCAGACATCCCAGGTGACAAGCTTAGGAAAAATCATCTCCCGATAACCCAGGGGTTCTATTATTTCTTCCAGGACTATTTTCTCAAAGCTGCGGAAAAGATGCGTAATCTGGGGCCCGTAAATCCACTGGCCCCGGCTTGAACCCCGCTTAATCCACCCCAGCTCCTCTAACACAGGTGTAGGGTCTTTTTTGAACCTCTGGGGCTTTTTCTCACTCTCCCAGAGGAGACTCCAGTGCTCAGCCTTACCCCCGTATTCCTGGAGCTTCTCCTCCACCAGGGTGATTATCCGGTCCGGAATCCTCCGCTCAAGCTCAGACTCCCCCACCTTAAGGGTTAACTCCAGGCCTCCACCCCGATGTTCAATTCTCTCTACAAAGGGTATTTTTTTCGACTTCAAATCCTTCTCGGTGGGCAAAGTTATTTTATAGCTTTTAACTTCGATTCCCCTGATTCCTATCCGGTATTTCTTTCCCAACATGGCTGCCAGGGGTTTTCTTAGACGGAGAAAAGCCTCGTGGGGGCGGAGATACCGGTCCGACTCGATTTCAAAGGTGATACCATTTTCTTCAACATTCCAGCTTTTTATGCTGGCACCCCTCCCTGCTGGCACACCCCTCCGGAGCAGGCCTTTTTCTGCCTCCTCCACAAACCCGGGTATATCCGGTTTCGCCAGGGTCGGGCTCTGGCTTGTCTTAAAAGTCCCTATAAACTGGAATACCGGCTCCATTCAACCCCTCCTATTAGCCAGGGGTATTATTAAACTCACCCCACCCAACAAATATTGTACCTTGTATCTGTCAGCCTGTCAGAATATGAGTATAATGACCAGATAATGATACCCCCTCTAAATCTTTTAAATACGGTTTTACCCAGTTATAAGTTGTAGGATTTGGGAGAACAAAACCCCCCCGCCACCTCCATCCCTCCACCACTCGAAGGGGGATGTGGGAGAAAAAAAAGGAGGGGGTCCACAACCGCACACTGCCGCTGGACCCCCCACCTTCTTCTATGTTTTTATCCTGAAGTCCACTGCTAGCGCCCCTCTCTGGTAGACTATGAGAGGGTTGATGTCAAGCTCGGTTATCCTCTCGGTTTCAGCGATTTTTGAGACTGCGAGTATTGTGTCTACAATTGCTTTTTTGTCTCTAGGCTCACCGCCCCGGATGCCGGCGAGAAGGGGGCTTCCCTTGATTTCTTCCAGCATCTCCTCTGCCTCCCTCCGGGACAATGGTGTCACCCGGAGGGAGATGTCCCGGTAGGTTTCCACCAGGATGCCGCCGATACCGAACATCACAACCCCGCCGAACTGTGGGTCGTGTTTGAGGCCTACAATGGTTTCAAGGCCGGGTTCTGCCATTTTCTGCACCAGCACGCCCCGAATAGAAGCATCTGGCAGCTTACGTCTTGTATTCTCTATTATCTCCTGGTAGGCTGTCTCCACCGCCCCTGGAGTGTCAAGGTTCAATACCACACCGCCGACATCGGTTTTATGGCTGATGTCTGGAGACGAGATTTTCAGGGCCACCGGAAACCCGATTTCCCCTGCAATCCCAGACGCCTCCCCAGGGCTTCTGGCAAGCCTTGTCTCCACCACGGGTATGCCATAACCTCTGAGAAAACCTGCTATTTCTTCCTCGCCCTCCCCCAGATGGGGTGGTGTTGTCTCTTTTTCAGGTTCAAACCTCACTTTCACCTTTGTTTTTGTTTTTTCCAGGTAGCTCTGGTGTTCTGCCAGGGCTGCTAGGGCTCTTGCACACCTGTTGGGTGTGGGGTAGTTGGGCATCCCGTGCTGATGGAGGAATTCCACTCCTTTTTCTGTCCCTCGCCCTCCTATCCAGCAGCAGAGTACAGGTTTACCGCACCCCCTCTCCATGACATCAGCCAGGGCTTTTGCAGGTACGACCGCATCTCCAATGGCTGAATGGACGTAGATCACAAGGAGGGCGTCCACATTCCTGTCCTGGAGGAGAGCTTCAATGGTCTTCCAGTAGACCTCATAGCTTGTAAGCCCCACGGTGTCCACCGGATTGCGGGGGGAGGCATAGCTGGGTAACACCCCCTGGATTTTCTCTATTGTCTCTGGCTCCAGGTCCACAACTTCCAGGCCGTACCTCTCGCAGGCATCGGCAGCCAGGATGGAAGCACCTCCACCACAGGACACAATTCCCACCCTCCTGCCCTGGGGCAGCGGCTGGGTGGAAAACGCAAGGGCCGCGTCAAACACACCCTCGATGGTATCCATCCGGACAATACCAGCCTGGCAGAAAGCTGCAGAGTAGACCTCATCGCTTCCAGCAAGACTCCCAGTATGAGAGAAAACAGCTCTCCTCCCCTTCCTGGAGCGGCCGGTTTTAATGACAACAATGGGCTTCCCAATCCCCCTGGCAAGCTCGATGAAATCTCTACCCCGCTCAAGCCCCTCCAGATAGATGGCAATAACCCTGGTATTCTCGTCCCCTGCCAGGTACTCCAGGAGTTCCACGTCGTCCACGTCAGCCTTGTTACCGGTGCTCACAATGATGTTAAGGCCAAGCCCCATCTCCACCGTCCACTCTGCCAGGGCCAGGCCCAGGGTGCCGCTCTGGGTGATGAAAGAAATTCCACCCCGAGGCGGCATCCGGGTGAGAATACAGGCATTCAAATTTGAATAGGTGTTAACAACACCAAGGGTGTTAGGGCCAATGAGACGCATCCTGTGGCGGCGGACAATCTCCACCACCTCCTCCTCCAGCCTCCGGTCCTCCTCCCTCCCGGTCTCCCGGAAGCCTGCAGTAATCATCACCACACCCTTCACCCCCTTCCTGCCGCACTCCTCCAGCACACCCTTCACAAAGGGGGCTGGCACCGCAATAACAGCCAGATCCACCTCTCCTGGCACCGCAAGTATGCTAGGATAGCTCTTCACACCCTGTACCCTCTCCTCCCTGGGGTTCACAGCCCACACCCTCGGAAACCCACCCTCCAAGAGGTTCTCCAGGATACGACCCCCCCACTTACGGGTGTCACGGGAAGCCCCGATAACCGCAACCGAGGACGGAGAAAAAATAGAAGAGAGAGACATAACACAACCAGTTTAAACCTCAAAGCTTTTCAAACTTCCGGCAGACCACAGGGTAAAGCCCACCTAAAAACCATTGATAATTCATATT
>CAZCCY010000075.1:0-8956 GCA_964497545.1 uncultured Methanosarcinales archaeon
GAACGTGAAAAACAGTTAATCTTAAATGACAAACCTATGAATTGGTAACCGCCGATGTGTCCCCACTCTGAATTGGTCAGACTTAAATACTGGCTGTGACATCTTCCCTCTTCCTGGTATGCTTGAGGTTCTGGAGGATTACGATTTTGGTAGTCTTACGCTTGCCACGGTTTGTTCTCATTCCAGTCTCCAGATTTTCCATGGAGCGAGGGTTGAGGGCTTCCGCACCCTGGGCATCTGTGTTGGCAGTCCGCCCAGGTTTTATGACGCCTTCCCGCGGGGCAGGCCTGACAGTTTCTTCCGGGTAGAGAGCTACCCTGAGATTCTGGAGAGGGTGGATGAGCTTGCAGAAGAGAATGTCATTTTAATCCCCCACGGCTCTTTTGTGGAATACCTGGGATCCCGGGAGTTCGCAAGGATCAGGCTTCCCACTTTTGGTAACCGCCGGGTGCTGGAGTGGGAGTCTGACCGGGAGCGGAGCCGCAGGTGGCTTGAGTCCGCAGGCATCTCGATGCCCAGAGAGCTTACCCCGGATGAGATTTCAGGGCCGGTTATTGTTAAATACCATGGGGCCAAGGGAGGAAGGGGGTTTTTCATTGCCAGGACGAGGGATGAGTTCTACCGTAAAATCTCCCCTGACATGGATTATACCATCCAGGAGTTTGTAACCGGCAACCGCTATTACTTCCATTATTTCTATTCACCTCTCCCCGGGGAGGGCTACCAGCTGACCAGGGGGAGGCTTGAGCTTCTAGGGATGGACAGGCGTATCGAATCCAATGTTGACGAGCTTTACAGGCTAGGCCCCACCCCCGGGGTTGAGCCGAGCTTTGTTGTCACCGGCAACCTGCCCCTGGTGGCCCGGGAGTCGCTTTTAACCCAGATATTCGAGATGGGGGAGAGGGTTACTGAAAAATCACTTGAACTCTTTGGAGGTATGATCGGCCCTTTCTGCCTGGAGACTATCTGTACTCCTGAGCTGGAATTCAAGGTGTTTGAGGTCTCGGCCAGGATTGTGGCAGGCACCAACCTCTACATTAGCGGCTCGCCTTACGCAGACCTTATTAGTGATAACCTGTCTACAGGTAGACGCATTGCACGTGAAATCAAAAATGCCATGGAGCTTGACCGGCTGGAAGAGGTAGTGACTTAAATTGAAAACCTATGATGTCGTGATTGTGGGCGCAGGGCCCGCGGGCATGTTTGCAGCCCATGAACTGGCAGAGAGACGCTCTGTACTGGTGGTGGACAGGGGGCGGGATATAGAACATCGCAGGTGTAAGATGGACCGTAGAACCAACTGTCTACATTGTGACCCCTGCGATATCATGTGCGGCTCTGGCGGCTCTGGCACCTTCTCGGATGGTACCCTGAACCTGAGACCCGACATCGGGGGTGACCTCACCCGTCTGACCGGTGACAGCGATGAGGCATGGGAGCTTGTCAGATATGTGGACAGTGTCTTCCTGGAATATGGAGCCCCGGTGGAGCGGCTCATCAGGCCGGAGAGTGGAGATGTTGAGGAGCTTAAACGGCGGGCTGCCAGCGCCGGGGCCAGGTTCATTGAGGTGTCCCAGCGCCACATCGGCTCAGACCAGGCCCCCAGAGTGATAGCCAACTTCGAATCCTCTCTCAAAAAAAGAGGGGTAGAGTTCAGGTTTAACACCGCTGTCCGGGACATCTGGCTTGAAAACAATAATACCTGCAGGGGGATAGTCCTGGAGGATGGAGAGAAAATCCTGGCAGAAAAAACGATTCTGGCCCCTGGCCGGGTCGGAGCTGGCTGGGTGGACGAGCTTGTTAAAAAACATGGGATAAAAGCGAGGCATGGCCCCATTGACGTTGGGGTGAGGGTGGAGGTGCCCGCCATAATAATGGACCCGGTGACAAGAATCAACCGGGACCCCAAGTTCCACATTCACACCCGCCGCTACGATGACTTTGTAAGGACATTCTGTACAAACGAGCACGGCTTTGTGGTCAAAGAGGAGTACGAGGGTTTCATCGCTACCAACGGCCACTCCATGAGCAATGTTAGCTCTGATAACACCAATTTCGCCTTCCTCGTCAGAATCGAGCTTACCGAGCCCCTGGAGAACACCACCAAGTATGGTCGCTCCATCGCCAAGCTTGCCACCACCATCGGCGGCGGCAGACCTGTGTTGCAGCGCATGGGAGACCTCCGCCGGGGCAGACGCACCACCTGGAAACGCCTCCAGCGGAACACGGTCCAGAACACCCTGAAGGACGTGACACCCGGGGACATCTCCATGGCACTACCCCACCGGATAGTTATGGATATCATCGAAGGCCTTGAAGTCCTGAACCAGATAATACCAGGTGTGGCCTCGGACTCAACACTGCTTTATGCGCCGGAGATAAAATTCTATGCCATGGAAGTCAACGTAGACCGGAACATGGAGACCAGCATCAAAAACCTCTACGCTGCCGGGGACGGTGCCGGGCTTTCCCGGGACATTGTGAACGCAGCAGCCACAGGAATACTGGCAGCAAGAGGGATTCTGAAAGAAAATACCTGACTGTTAGTATCAACATGTAGTAACATTTTTAAAGCTGCCTAGACATGATGTATAATGGATAATCTAAAGGTTTATTAGCATATAAATTCTTATGTAGCCTAGCCGTGTTAAGGGTAAATTTCAGTTTTTAGATGGGTTATTTATGATTGCTAAAAAGCTGGACAATGTGTTAAACGACCTTCAGCGGATTGGAGGCGTTGAAAATTCAGCTATTGTAACTCGAGATGGTATTTTAATTAAAACAACAATACCGGAAGAACAGCATGCTGAGACCTTTGCGGCTATGTCTGCAACCATGCTTGGGGCTGCAGAGGCAGCCTCTGTCGAGATGGGTAAGGGGTTCCCGGAGAGTGTTACTGTTGAGTCTAGGAGGGGTGAAATTATAATCACAGGTGCTGGGCCTAAGGCGGTTCTGGTGGTTACTACCGGGCCGGATGCGAACCTGGATTTGATTCTCAATGAAATCGAAAAAATGGTGGCAGTTATTAAGGAAATCTTATGAAACAGGTTCCTACTAGGATAAAGGGGTTGGACGAGATACTGGAGGGAGGGTTTAACCGGCCTTCCATTGTGATGGTAGCTGGTACCGCTGGTACAGGTAAGACTACACTGGTCCTTCAATCCCTCTTCAATGCTGCCCGGGAGGAGGAGGTCTGCATGTATATCACTGCCCTCTCTGAGCCGCCCTCTCTTGTCAGCAGTTTCATGTCCAAATTCGATTTTTATGACCCCGAGATCCTGGAAGGGGAGAATTTCAAATACATCTCGCTGGAGCGGAATCTGCTGGGGAGCGGGTCATCTGCGGTGGTGAAGCAGATTCGGGAGAACATCGAGGAGGTTAAGCCGGACAGGATAGCCCTGGACCCGGTGAACGTGCTCACCCAGGGGCTGGAGGAGCGGAAGGCACGGGTTTTCTATTACGACCTGTTCACTGATCTGCGTAGCTGGAACTCCCTGGTCCTGGTGACCGGCGAGTTCTCAGAGGAGGACCTGGCTCACAGTAGTTTGAGCTACACGGTTGACGGGATAATATATCTCACCAGCGAGATTGAAGGGGGGAGGCGGGTGAGATATCTGGACGTTTTAAAGATGCGGGGCCAGAACTATGAGACCGGCAAGCACACCTACCGGATCACCCGGGAGGGGATTGTCACCTACCCCCTTTTAAGGTTAAAAAAAGGAGAGAAAGCTCTTGTGTCGGGGGAGCGGGTTGAAACCGGTGTGCCAGGGTTGGACGCTGTCACAGGTGGCGGTTTCCAGCGGGGGACCTCGATTCTCTATGCAGGGGGGAGTGGGACAGGTAAAACCCTGTTGGGCCTCCAGTTCCTGATAGACGGGGCGAAAAAAGGGGAACCGGGGGTCATTCTCACCTTTGAGGGCCAGTTAAAGTCTAACGCCCTCTGTTTCGGCTGGAACCTGGAGGAGCTGGAACGCAAGGGGCTTTTCAGGATAATCCAGGCCAGGCTTGACGACCTTGACGTTAACCATTACGCCCAGCTTCTCAGCCAGGCTGTAGAGGAACTGGGCGCCAGGCGGGTGCTTTTGGACGGCATCTGCAGTTTCAAATCCATTTTCACCCGCCCCCTCCAGTTGAGGGAACATGTGCAGGGTTTGAGCGATTATCTGAAATCAAAAGGTGTCACCACGGTTTTCACCACTGACACCCAGGCGTTGCTGGGACCGCTGGCTGTGAGCGATGTGATTTACACTGTGATGGATACAATAATAATACTGAGCTATGTTGAGCTTGCCGGAAGTATGAAAAAGGCCCTGGCCGTGCTGAAAATGCGTGGGAGTGATCATGCCAAGGAGATCCGGGAGCTTGTAATCGGGAGCGATGGGGTGAAGTTGAAGGGAGCTTTCACAGGTTACAGTGGTATAATGTCAGGCAGCCCCCGCAGAGCCCAGCCCGAGGCTTTTGTTGAGGCCTTCAGAAAATGATTGCTTACCTGGAACTTTATTCCTGGACACTTGCCGCGGTCCTGGTAGCCTTCATGGCAAGCATCGCGGTATTCTACGAGATGAAATTCCGGACCACCACCCACTACCGCTGCTTCCTGATACCCCTTGTAATATTCCTGGTGGCAGCCCTCCATGCTTTTGAACTCGACGGGGTTTTACATGAGACCCTGGAGCTTGTGGGAGCCATATCTGCCATGGTGCTGAGCCTTAGACTCTACCTCACCATGACCGGGATAAAACAGTAGCCATGACAGCCCACCCCAAGCCGGGGGGAAAGATGTAAAATATAACTTTGACATTACAGGAAATTTGGGTGAGAAAAGTTTGAAATTGAACTTGTTTTTGGATTCCCTCAGTTTTTTCAGTTTTACCCTGGTGCTACTTGTAATGTCATGTTTCAGCCGGCGGCTGGGAGATGTAATGAAAATGAAACCATACTATTATATCTACTATCTATCCATCCTTTTCACGCTGGTAGCCTCCATGGTAATCTGGATTTCCCCCCTCCTCTACCTCCTGGAAGAGGAGGTGCACGTCCTCAGTTATGTCCTGTTTAGCATGGGTATGACGCTTGGCGTGCTTGTCACTGTGAAGTACTGGAGCTGGATACCCCGGGAGCTCTGGAGGGGGAGATAGATGAGCCGGCTTTTTTTGTTGGTTTTAATCCTGGTCTCAGGCTGTGTGGAGCTCCCGGTGGTGGACTTTAACGCTACCACCAGCCATGTCTCTTCTAATGGTAACAACACACTCCGGGTGGCGGTTGCCTCGGTGGTCTCACCCAAGGAGTCGTATATCTATTACAATGAACTCCTGGACTACCTCTCCCAGAAGCTTGGCATGAGAGTGGAACTTGAGCAGCGGAAGGGGTACCGGGAGGTGAACAAGCTCGTCCTCGACCGGGAGGTTGACCTGGCTTTCATCTGCGGTGGAGCATACGTGGCAGCAAGCGAGGGGATGGAGCTGCTGGCAGCACCCACCGTGTACCCGGAGCCGGTTTACTATTCCTATATTATTGTGCCAAGGAACAGCACCACCCGGGATTTCTCCCAGCTCCGGGGTGCCAGGTTTGCCTTCACCGACCCCCTCTCCAACTCTGGCAGATACTACCCGGTCTATCTCCTGGCAAGGATGAATGAGACCCCCTCCACCTTCTTTGGAAGCTACATTTTCACCTATGGCCATGACAAGTCCATCTTCGCAGTCGCTAGAGGGCTTGTGGACGGGGCTGCAGTGGACAGCCTGGTCTGGGACTACCTCAACCAGACCCACCCCGAGATCACCTCCAAGACCAGGATAATCCAGAGGTCACCCCCATTCGGAATACCCCCGGTGGTGGTGCCCCGAAACCTCAACAAAACCCTCAAAATGAAACTGAGGAAAACCCTGCTGGAAATGCACCATGACCCCCAGGGGAAAAGGATCCTCTCAAAAATAAAGGTGAGAGAGTTTGTGCCTGTCAACGATTCAAACTATGATAGCATCCGGAATATGAGAGAATATGTACTTGCGAAGTAAGCTCACCCTCACCATTGTATTACTGATCCTGGTGATGGGGGTGCTATCCCTGTTCACTCTCACCTACCTCCAGGAGCAGATGCTAACAAGAAAACTGGTTGAAAAGGGGGACACCATCTCCCACACCCTGGCAGCAAGCGCCCTGGAACCCTTCCTCACCAATGACCTGGTCCAGCTCCAACAGCTAATGGACCTCGCCACCTCGAACCAGGAGGTGAAATACGCCTACATCACCGATGCAGCAGGCATGGTGGTAATCCACACTTTCCCCGATGGCTTCCCCCAGCAACTAAAAGAGGTGGGGGGACGCCGCTTCAAAACAAAAAATGGGGAGCGCATCCGGGACTTCCAGGCCCCAATGTTCCAGGGGATCGGCACCCTCCATCTGGGCCTGAGCGAGAACAGCATCCAGGAAGAGATTGCAGCCACCCGCAGAGTCATGCTCCTTTTGACACTCCTTGGCATGCTAATCGGAGGGACTCTCTCCTACCTCCTCGGGAGACGACTCACAAGGCCCCTCGGGAAACTTGTGGAAGGCACTCGGGAAATCGAAAAGGGGAACCTTGACCACCAACTGGAAGTCCAGGCTAGGGACGAACTGGGAGAACTCGCACTTGCCTTTAACCAGATGACCCGGCAACTCAAAGCCAGGGAGACCCAGCTGCGAGAGAGAAACCAGGAACTCGAAATCCTAAATGAGATCGCCAGCATCCTGGCAAGCCCCCAGCCCCTCACCAGGCTCCTGCCCAGAGTCACGGAATATCTGGGAAAAATCACAGGCTCAAGCCGCTGCGTCATAGCCCTCTTCGACCCCACCCGCAAAAAGAGAAGGCTGAAAGCAGAATACTGCGCCCCCGGAATAAAAACCATGCAAGATATCAGGATCCCCGTCGAGGGGAACCCCCATTACAAGGCACTCCTGGAGTCAGCCGAGCCCCTCGCCTCAAACCATGATGACCCCCTCCTGGCACCGGTAAAACACCTGGTAGACGAGCTAGAAATCAAATCCATGCTTGCCACCACCATCAAGAGCACCGGCAGTGTCATCGGAGTCATAGCCCTCCACCAGTGCGACAGGGTCCGAAATTACACCGAGAACGATAAAAGACTCCTGAAATCTGTCTCCCGCCAGCTAGCCCTCAGCCTGGAGTCCAGCATGTTTCTGGACGAAATCATCGCCTCCCAGGAGAGATACTACGAACTCTACGAAAACGCCACAGACATAATGCTGACCCACAAGAGAGATGGCAGCATAATCTCGGTAAACCGGGAAGGCCTGAAAACCCTGGGCTACACCTGGCAGGAGGTAACAGGCCTTGAAAACGGCATCTACGACCTCCTCACACACCCGTCAAAAAAAGAGCTGAACGATGCCCTCCAGAGGCTCGAACCCGGAGAGGCCCTGGAAATCGGCCTGGAATTTGTCACAAAAAAAGGCCACCGCAGACTCCTCGAATGCAGAATGCGGCTGCTCACCGAGAACGACGGAGACGAAATGGTGCACACCATAGCTCGGGACATCACCGAGAAAATAGAGATGCAGCAAAGCCTCCTCGAGTCCCACCAGGCCCTCCAGGACGCCTACCAGGAACTCGAACACCTCAACCGGCTGAAAGACGAGCTTCTCTCCAACATATCCCACGAACTCCGCACACCCCTCACGGTGATACAAGGTCACGCCGAACTCCTACTGGAAGCCGCAAAACCAGAGGAGAAAAAACACCTGGAAGCCATCCTCAGGAACACCGAGAGACTCAAAAAAATGATAAACAGCCTGCTCGATGTATCCAGGGAGACAAAGCTGAAAAAAGATAAAATCAAACTCAAAACACTGGTAGACAGGCTGATAGAAGACATTACACCCTACGCCAGGGAAAAAAACCTTGAAATAGAAATAAAAATACCAGAAAACCTGGAAATCGAAGCAGACCCCGACCGATTCACCCAGGCCATCACAAACCTTCTTAACAACTACATAAAATACACAGAAAAAGGCAAAATAACCCTCACAGCCATGGAAGAAAGAGATACAATACACCTCACAATCCGAGACACCGGAACCAGAATGCCAGATAGCCAGCTTGAAAAAATATTCAAACCCCACCCAGACAACTCAGGCATCAGCATCTCCATCGCCCAGAATATAATTCAGGCTCACGGAGGGGTCATGTGGACAGAAAGCGGAAATGGAATAAAAATCCACATTCTAGTCCCAAAGGAGAAATAAAAAATGGAAAAAGAAGTGATGGTAGTAGATGACGAGGAGGACACCCTTGAACTTGTCAGACTCGTACTAGAATCCGCAGGGTTCAAAGTAATAACCTGCATCTCAGGAAAAGAATGCCTAGAAAAACTGGAAGAAACCCCACCAGACGCCGTACTACTGGACATAATGATGCCAGAAATGGATGGCTGGGAAACCTACCAGAAAATAAAAGACACCTATCCCAACCTACCTGTAGCAATGCTCACAGCCAAAGGCCAAAACATAGACAGACTCCTGGCCCTCCACAAAATAAAAGTAGACGACTATATCACCAAACCCTTCGGCAAAAACGAACTAATAACAAGAGTAAAAAAAATAACAAACAAGGCGGTCAAAAAATAAACTGACCGCCCCACTTTTTTTCATATTTAGATTCTGTGGGGATGGATGACCTCAACATCCAGGGACACACCCTCCCCCACACCAAGGCTGATATCCTTGATAATAAAGGGTGGAATGACACCGTCAGCGCCTGCTAGCAGGGAGCCTATCTTCGCTTTCAGGTCCCTGGGAGTGCCGTCTGCCGGGGCAGGAAGCACGACTTCCTTATCTACACAGTTTGCCGGGTCTACCGGTTTTGTCGAGTCTGTTCCTACGCACACCAGTATCTTGTTGTACCTCACATTCGAGAGGTTATCGGATATTCCGCATAATTTCTACTGCTATCGATTAT
>CAZCCY010000076.1:0-2930 GCA_964497545.1 uncultured Methanosarcinales archaeon
AAATGGGCTTGTTGTCAGATAAAATAGTTAGAGATGTGATGACAAAAGGTGTTGTCACTGTGGATTTCACCGCTCCGGTGAAGGAAGTACTGGAACTGCTAATTAAAAACGATATCACAGCCCTGGTGGCTGTAGCCCCGGGTGGGGAGGCTATGGGTGTTGTCTCTTCGTTTGACGTGATACGCATGTTGCAACATAAAACCAAAACCCGGGAAGAGACCGAAAATATGACTGCAGAGGACCTTTTGACCCCGTTTACCGAGGTAGTGAACCCGACATGGAGTCTTGAAGATGCTGCCAGAATTATGGCTGAAAAGAGAATCCACCGCCTTGTGGTTATTCAACCCCACTTCGGAAGCCTGAGGCCGGTAGGTATTCTGTCGACAACAGATATTATCCGAGTGCTGAACAGGGAGTTACACCAGGAAAAGTGACGGGCGCGGAGGGATTCGAACCCCCGGTCTACAGCTCTCTCCCGCCTGTGTTAGGAGGCTGCCGCCATATCCTAGCTAGCAGATAAAACCCATATATTTTTATCTGGTTCTAGAGACTGGGCATATCCCGACAGGATAAAACCCTCAGCCTTGACTAGGCCACGCGCCCAACTCGGGCTAAACACCCTTCATTTAATATTAAGATTACGCAGACTGGTTACACAATATTTATATACACGCCTATTCTGTAGGGGTATTTGCAGAATATCAGGATTGATAGGAGGAATTCTAGATGGCTGATGGTCTTCAATTATTCGGTAAAACTGTATTCGATACTCTCTTTGTGGACTGGCGGATAATGGTTGCCACTGCTGTGGTGTCTGTGATCATTTTTCTTATTGGAATCTACTTCCAGATCTCTAAATGGGGTATGGGCATACCAGAAGGGGCAACCTCCCCGCTTGGCACCTGGGGTGCAGTGAGACTTGTTCTCTCGAGGATCTTCGAGAGAGGTGTTGGATTCTTCATTAAAACCCTTTTGCTGGATATAATCTTACAGCGGCGGACTTTCCGCCGGCGAAAGATGGAATGGTTGATGCATATTCTCATCTTCTGGGGCTGGGGCGGCCTCTTCATTCTCACCGTGGCTGCAGCCTCGGCAGAATTCTACGGTCCTTTTGTCAAAAACGACCCTCACTTCTTCCCAGGGTTCTGGAAGGCTCTTGAACCTTTGAACGACCTCTTCGCTTACATGCTGGTTGCTGGCATAGTTATTGCTATTATCAGGCGTATTGCCTTTGCTGATGTGCCGCCGGCCCGGTTCAGTAGTGTTGACTGGATTACCCTGATTGGCCTTCTCATTGTGGTGGTAAGCGGGTTCTATGCCCAGGATATCCGACTAGGGGCTGGTGTGACAGAGAGGATGGCTGCCAGTAGCTATCCTGCAGAGGTTTTTGACAACATCGTGGTACTGTTCCACGAGGTTTTCACTCTCCTCTTCTGTATCGCATATCTGCCCTTCAGCAAGTTCTTCCACATAATAGCAGCCCCTCTCACGATAATGGCCAATAAAGGCGGATGCGCCATGGACATGAGATGAAAAAATAGAGGAGAAATAAAATATGGCAAGAAAAACCCCCTCAATCTCGCTGGAAAATCTCACTCCCACCCAGTTAATGGAGCTTGACGCCTGCACCCGGTGTGGCGAGTGTGTGAAATATTGTCCCACCTATGCAGCCCGGGATAACAAAAATGTAATCGAGCCTAGAGATAAAATCCTCAAGTTCCGGGACTGGATTAACAAGAGCTATGGCTGGCGGGCCAGGCTCTTCGGCCCCATTGAAATACCTGAGGAAGAGCTGAAACAGTTCATGGAGGACCTCTATAACTGTACCACCTGTGGGATGTGTGGCACGGTGTGCTGTGCCGGTATTGACACCATAGAGCTCTGGGAGTCTATCCGGGCTAACATGGTGAAGCGGGGTGTTGGCCCCTATGGCAAGCAGAGCCTTTTCCCCAAGCTCATCGGCGACAAGCACAACCCCTATCTCAAGGAGCAGAAGGACAGGCTGGCCTGGCTGACGCCGGATATCCAGGTGGCAGAGGAGTCTGACATTGCCTATTTTGTGGGCTGCACTGCAGGCTATAACCAGCAGGTGCTTGCGGTGTGTACTGCAAGGGTGCTTAACAAACTCGGCATCCCATTCATGCTCCTGGGCGAGGATGAGTGGTGTTGCGGTTCCGCTCTCATCCGCACCGGCCAGCAGCACATCAATGATGTCCCCAGGGAGGCGGCTCTCCATAACATTGAGGCTCTCAAGGCCAGGGGGGCGAAAAAGGTGCTGTTTGCCTGTGCAGGTTGTTTCCGGGCAGCCAAGATCGACTGGCCCCGGGCATATGGGGGCGACCTCCCCTTTGAGGCGGTGCATGTCTCTCAGTTCCTGGCAGAGCAGCTGGAGGCAGGTAAAATCAAATGGGAGAAGTCGCTGGACAAAACCATAACATATCACGACCCCTGCCATCTTGGCCGCCATGTGGGAGTATTCGAGGAGCCCCGGAAGGTGCTGGAGAGCATGCCAGGTGTTAACCTGGTGGAGATGGAGCGCAACAGAAACGAGCAGAGATGCTGCGGGGCTGGCGGAGGTGTGAAGGCAGGGCTACCTGACCTGGCCCTAGGAGTGGCCCAGGACCGGATAGCAGATGCCAAGGCTACAGGCGCTGAGGTGCTGATAAGCGCCTGTCCCTTCTGCCGCCGCAATCTCCTGGACGGCAGAGACGACACCAAGACAGACATGAAAGTCGATGACCTGATAGTCCTGGCCGCACATCTGATGGGTCTGCCCACCGAGATAAACCCGCCCAAGCCAGGAGCACCCAAAGAGATAATCAGTGACCTCTTTAAAACCCAGGAAATCCCACCCAAACCGCCAAAAGAGGGAGAAAAGAAAAAGGAAGAGAAGAAAGAAGTAGAGAAGAAAGAAGTAGAGAAGAAAGAAG
>CAZCCY010000076.1:3030-8814 GCA_964497545.1 uncultured Methanosarcinales archaeon
AGAGAAGAAAGAAGTAGAGAAGAAAGAAGTAGAGAAGAAAGAAGAGGGAGAGAAGAAATAAAATTGTTTTCTTCTCTCTTTTATTCTGAGGAGTGGGTGTGGGGGTATCGCCAGGGAAGCCATGATTGAAATTGACGGTTCCCAGGGTGAAGGTGGCGGCCAGATTGTAAGAACAGCAACAGCACTGGCAGCGGTGACAGGTACACCTATCAGAATCGTGAAAATACGCAAAAACAGACCTCAGCCTGGCCTGAAACCCCAGCATCTCAAAACCCTGGAAACCCTGGCCAGGATAACCGAGGCCAAGGTCGAGGGTCTTGAGCTTTCCTCCACCCAGATAACATTCAAACCCCACAGAATCAGGGGTGGAAGCTACAATCTGGACATCGGCACAGCAGGTAGCATCACCCTAGCCCTACAGTGCCTGATGCTCGCTGCCACCAGGGCAGAAGGACCCATGCACCTGAAAATCCGCGGCGGGACAGATGTTGCCTGGTCACCCCCCATCGACTACCTGATAAACGTAACCCTCCCAGTCCTGAGGAAGATGGGGTACAGAGGTGAGGTCAAACTCATCCAGCGGGGATACTATCCCAGAGGCGGAGGGGTGGTGGAAGCCATACTCCACCCTGCCAGCCTGAAACCCCTGGACCTGTCACTCCCCCTGGCTGGAGACAAAATAACTGGCATCTCACATGCCTCAAACCTCCCCACTGTAGCGAGACGTCAGGCCCGGGCAGCCGAGAACCTTCTGAGAAAGGCAGGATGCCAGCCAGAAATAACCATCGAGGAGCATAATCTCCCCTCCACCGGCAGTGGAATCACCCTCTGGCAGGGGAGCCTGGGAGCAAACAGCCTGGGAGCCAGGGGCAAACCCGCAGAAAAAGTCGGAAAAGAAGCTGCCCAAAACCTGCTTCGGGAAATAAAATCAAAAGCCACAGCAGACATCCGCCTCACAGACCAGCTAATACCCTACATGGCACTCGCAGGCAGCGGGGCCCTCAAAACCCGGGAAATCACACTACACACCGAAACAAACATCCAGGTAACAGGCCAACTCCTGGAAAAAACATTCCAGATAACCCACCAAAACGGCCTGTTCCAAATCCAAACCCAATAACCCCCCTTCAGGGGAAAACAGAAACATAAGTAGAAATGTAGAACTGGAGAGATATAACGGTGATAGAAGTAAAACCCCGAGAAATAAAACGTCAGTGAAAAATAATTATTAGGGGTGGATAAAGGTATGGTGGAATTTGTGAAGGGAGGCGAAATGGAGATGCGGGTGCGACCCATCCGCCATGGCACTGTCATCGACCACATTACAGGTGGCCAGGCACTGAATGTGCTGCGAATCCTGGGAATCCGGGGCTCCTCCCGGGCAGTTGTGAGCGTTGCCATGAACGTGCCCAGCCAGAAGATGGGCGTGAAAGACATTGTGAAGGTGGAGGACCGGGAATTAAGGGAAGAAGAAGTGGACAAAATCGCCCTAATTGCACCCAGTGCAACCATCAATATTATCCGGGACTACCGGGTGGTGGACAAACACCGGGTGGAACTACCATCCATGGTGGAGGGGGTGTGCAGGTGTGCTAACCCCAACTGTATTTCCCAGAGCTCTGAACCAGTAGTCTCAAAGTTCCTGGTAAAACGGGAGCCGGTAGAACTCCGCTGCTACTACTGCGACTTCATAATCTCAGGGGAGATAGCAGACCACCTAATATGAACGGCCAGTCCGGGTGAGATAGAGACGTGTCCACCAGACCACCGAGAGCGGCTCAATCACAAGGATGCTGACAAGCACCCCAATGACCATTCCAGCAAGCTCCACTCCCAGAAGTTCAAAGATAAATGTGAAAATGCTGAAAGCAACACCTACCAGAAACACAAGAAGCCAGATTAGAAACACGTCAAGCTTGTGGGCCCAGAAAAACCTCAAACCAGACATCACACCCTCAAACGGCCCCAGATCATCAATCACAACCGCAAACTTCACCGGAATAACAGCCAGGCTGACAAGGACAAAATAGACAATCAAAAACACAACCCCCATGATCATAAAAACAGCCATAAGACCCCCGGAGATGGATTTAAGGATAAATATGACCAGAAGCCAGAGAAGACCCAGCAGAAACGTTAAAACGCCAACCCCAATCACCAGAAGGATGTTGGCCAGTAGGAGGTCAAGGAAACGTCTTTTACCTGTCTCCAGGACATCCTCCAGGCTGCCGCGACCTTCTTCCAGGACACGCCTTGCCATGCCCACAGCACCGGCATCGAAAAAAACCTGGATAAGCAGCCCACCCAAAACAGCCAGAGCACTGGCCAGGATGAAAACCGGCAGATAAGGGCGGACCAGCCCTGCAAGCCCTGCAAGGTTACGCAAAGCAGCCTCAGCATCCCCCCCGGCAAGCTCAAAATAGCGGGAGAAAATCTCCCTCAGGGTGTCAAATCCTATCACCAGGGCGACGGCAGCCGCAATCGCCAGAAAAAAAGCAAGCTGAGAGGCAGCCCTTAAAACAAAGGGCAGAGCGAGATGGAGATTGGACTTCCAGACACTAAAACCCCGGCCCACAACCTCAGAGATGTCTTCCATACCCTGCCAGAGAGACCGTCAGGTTAATAAATGTTCGGGAATTTTCCTAGAAACTCCAGTGCTTCTTTCCACCGCACCCCTTTTCTCAGTATCTCCCTATTTGTAAGGTCGATTACAGTGGAGGGCTGCCGGTAGCTGCACTCTCCCTGGAGTACTAGGTCCACCTCTATTTCTATGTCCTGCCACCTCACTGGTGGCACTTCCCCGCTTCTGTTTGCACTGGTAGCTGTGATAGGTGTGCCTGTCAGGCGAATCAGCTCCAGTGTCAGGGGGTGGTCAGGGTAGCGTATTCCTATCAGTCCGGGCTGTTGTGGTAATCTGACTCGTGGTTTTAATAATATGGTGAAGGGCCCGGGGAGGAACCTCTCGATGAAACTCTGGGCAAGGCTGTCAACCTGGCATAGTTCTGTGATGGTCTTAGGGGAAGCAACTGCAATGGATAGGGGTTTGTCCTTTGGCCGTTCCTTGAGAGCGTATATTTTTTCGACAGCTCTCCTGGAGATAGCGTTTACTCCCAGGCCGTAGAGGGTCTCGGTGGGGTAGGCCACAACACCGCCCTGCTGGATGGCACAGGCTGCTTCCCTGGGGTTTTTTGTCAGTTTTTTATTGGAATCTCTTTTCAATGGAGGCTGCATGGCCTTCAAAACCCTCTGCCCTGGCAAGCTTTACAATGGTTTCTCTCAGCTGTTTCAGCGCGAATTTGTCTATCACCTGGAGGTTTATTTTTTTGGTGAAATGGTGGACGCCAAGCCCGGAATAGGTTCTGGCATAGCCTCCTGTGGGGAGGACATGGTTGGTGCCAGAGGCATAATCACCGGCTGCCGCTGGCGCATACCCTCCAATCGAGATAGAGCCTGCATGATGTATCCGCTCCAATACCGAGAGGGGGTCTCTCACCAGTATCTCCAGGTGTTCAGGAGCAATTTTATTCGAAAGCACAATCCCCTCGTCAAGCCTCTCCGCCAGGAGAATAGCGGCATTTTCCAGGGACGCCTGGATAATCTCCCTCCTCTCGAGCTGCCCTCCCTGGACTTCAAGCTCCCTTTTAACCCCCTCCGCGAGCTCCTCCGAGGTTGTGACAAGCACCGCCCTACTACGGGGGTCGTGCTCAATCTGGGCAAGCATGTCACTGGCAATCCAGGCAGGGTTACCTGTCTCGTCTGCCAGCACCACGATTTCAGAGGGGCCGGCTGGGAAATCGATACTGATGGTATTGCTCAGGTAGAGTTTGGCTGCGGTGACAAATATTCCACCAGGCCCCACGATTTTGTCTACCGCAGGTATGCTCTCGGTTCCAAAGGCCATGGCTGCAATGGCATGGGCCCCCCCTACCTTGAAGATTCTGTCAGCACCTGCCATGTCAGCCGCAACCAGTGTCAGAGGGTTAACCTTGCCATCCCCCCCAGGGGGTGTGCAGACAATCACCTCCACCACACCTGCAATCTTGGCAGGTATCACTGTCATAAGCGCGGTGGAAGGATAGACAGCTGTCCCGCCAGGTATGTAGGCGCCTGCACTTGCCAGGGGCGCGGTCTTGTAACCAAGAAACAAGCCTGGCTTGACCTCGTCCAGGCACAGGCTCGCATCAGCCTGTTCGCCATGATAGGCTGCAATATTCTCAGCCGCAGCCTCCAGCGCCGAGACAAGCCCAGGGTCAACCCTCTCATAGGCCTCCTCCACCTCCTCATCTCTCACCTCAAGCCTGTCCAGTTCTACACCGTCAAACTCCTTGGTGAGCCTGAAAAGAGCATCATCCCCGTCTTTTCGGACAGCCTCTATTATCGGGACAACCCTGTCCATCACCTCAAAGTAACCGGTCTCCCGGGAGGTCAGCATCTCCAGCTCCTTACTCTCAAGCTCGGAAATCCTCTTAAAAATCAAATACAATCACCTGGACAGAAAAATGAGGCCAAACCGGATAAATCTTTGTAGTAACAAACCCTATATCCGGGGCTATTGGAAGGCTTCAAACAGACAAGCAGGGATGGAAAAATGCAGCTCTACCAATGGGGGGTGAGAGTTCTGTGAGGTCAAACTAATAAAAAAACATGTAGGAGAATCACGGATAATCCAGGAAGATGAGACGATAGGTTACAATTCATCTAAAAAAACCGCAGCTCTGCCGTTTTAACCCATAGGTAGGGCTTCAGGAAATAGAGATAGCATCCGTTGGGCTTGTTTTGGTATCTTTGCGAGATATTCTCATTTTGTCATGGCATTATATCCTCATAAGAGGAATGTTGGAGGTAGAACCAGGGTGGAAGAAAATTGATGAACTTGAGACACTATCTATCCCCGATTGATTCTATGAGAACCAAATCGCTATATGTGTGGTGCCTTGGAAAGTTTAATGAGGGGTGTTTTGTGTGAAACTCTGGTTTGATGAAGGATAGAGGTGTTGCTTTCGCCTCAGTTTTGCTGGTGGTCTCGGTCCTATTGTTAGTTGATAAGCTTTTTGTGTCCTGGAATGTCAGGATTGTACTGGAGAACGGGGAGGCAGTGCCTGTCAGGGGTCCCGGTTTCTATGACCTCCTGGATGTGCTGATACTGATTTTTCTGAGCTGGCTTGGTGGGATGTCTTTTGTCTACATTTTCATTAAGACCGGTCAGAGGCCATCATCCCAGGGACTCTATGTCTCCTCCTCTGGAGAGGAGCCTGGAAGAGGCCCTGAAACAGAAAGTGGGGGTAGGAGTATGGGGGAGATTGCACTGGAGATCCTGGAGGGGGATGAGAGAGTACTTTTTCAGAGGGTGCTTGAGCATGACGGGATTTTGCAGCGGGAGCTTGTGGAGCAGACAGGTTTTTCTGAGTCCAAGGTTAGCAGGCTTCTGGACAGGCTTGAGCGGCGGGGCTTGATTGTCAAGCAGCGTTTCGGGATGGGGAATAAGGTCCTCCTGAACCGGAGATTCTAGGCGAAAATTTGAGGTGAAACTGGTTTCAAGGTAAAGTTTAACTGGTTTTTCACACCCCTATATCTGGGTGGAGGTGAACCCTGGATGGAGGACAGGCTAAGGTGTCTTGAGGCAGTCTTGAGAGATCATGGTGTCGACTGTGACCTTGCGGGGCTGGCGAGGGCCTGGCAGCAGGGCGAGCTGGGCCTCTACATATATCTCAGGGCCAGCCCTGAGCTGCGCAGGCAGCTTGACCTCTGGATTATGGATCAGAGTCAACTACCCCGCCCTGACGG
>CAZCCY010000077.1:0-8609 GCA_964497545.1 uncultured Methanosarcinales archaeon
TATAACGCTCTGCCTGTAACCAGATAAACCTTGTTTTTGATATACTACAAGGTCTTCCGGTGTATCTATTGTCAGGCTAATCTCCTTATGTTCTGAATCTTTTTTCTTTTTACCCGGACCTTCTGAGGCCGAGATCGCTATGTATTTACACTGACCTATTTTTCCAGGTATCTCTCCATCTCTTAAGAGAAGTTCTTTTCCCATCTCAACTATAGCTCTTGCAGCTATAGGAGGAAGATTGAAACCTTCAACCAACCGATAGTAAAAAAGCTCTTCTCTCCCGATATTTCCTTCCGTGGTTCCCCCCGAATTAATCGGGGAAAACGATACAGGAGTTAATACTAAGTGTAACAGTTGCACTGGAAATAGGGGGGTTGCGCCAGAACAATAATCTTTTTTAGACATCCTGCCTTAACAAAGGCAAAATGGTACTTAAAATCGCATGGGGTATTACCGGATGCGGGGACCTCCTGGAAGAGACTTACAATATAATGGTCGATTTAAAAAGAAAATACAATTTAAATGTCAAGGTGTTTACCTCCAAAAACGGGGAGCTGGTACTGAAATGGTACAAACTCTGGAAAGGACTCGAAGAGAACTTCCCCCGCCCCCTCGTAGAAAAAGGCCCCAACAGCCCCTTCATCGCCGGAGACCTTCAGATCGGAAAATACGACCTCCTCCTCATATGCCCCACCACTGCCAACTCCACCGCCAAAATCGCTAACGGAATAGCAGACTCCCTCATAACCAACGCAGTAGCCCAGACCACCAAAGGAGGGACACCAGTCTACATCTACCCTGCCGACCAGCGGGAAGGCCCCCTCGTAACCGACCTACCAAATGGCAGCAAACTTACACTGAAAATGCGAAACATCGACATTGAAAATGTGGAAAAATTGAAAAAAATAGAAGGTATAACCGTTCTAAGCCACCCCAGCGAAATCGAAGATGTCATCCTAAAATTCCTGAAAGAAAAAAGTAGAACCTCCAGAACAGAAGAATCAACTTAACATCGCCCTATCTTTCAGAATCTTTGCTATGTTGTCTCCCACCTGGCTTGTGGTACTTGTTCCACCCATGTCCCGGGTAAGGAATTTGCCTTCCAGGATATTGGTTTCAATGGCTTTTACAACCGCCTCACCAGCTTCTTTTTCGCCTAACTGCTGAAGCAGCATCGCCCCTGCCCAGATGGTGGCTATGGGATTTGCAACGTTTTTACCCCGATACTTGGGAGCACTACCATGGATGGGCTCAAACATGCTTGTACCCTCCGGGTTAATGTTACCACCCGGTGCCAGGCCAAGACCCCCCTGAATCATGGCTCCCAGGTCTGTAATAATGTCTCCAAACATGTTAGGTGTGACGACAACATCAAACCACTCCGGGTTTTTGACAAACCACATGGTAACAGCATCCACAAAATTGAAATCTGTCTTAACATCTGGATAGCCCTCCGCAGTTTCCAGGAAAACCTCCCGCCAGAACCCGTAGATGTCGGTGAGAACATTGGCCTTATCCACACTTGAAAGATGCTTCTTACGTCCCCTGGCCTGCTGGAAGGCATATTCTATCACCCGCCTTGTCCCCTCCCTGCTTATAAGTCCAATCTGGTATGCAATCTCATCACTATCAGACTCGATGTCCAGGTCGAATTTAACACTGTAAAGCTCCCTGGTCACTTCAAGATGTTTCCTGTTTTTACCTTTTTTGCTACGACCCCCAATACCAATGTAAAAATCCTCGGTATTCTCCCTAACCACAACAAAGTCAATATCACTGGGGTTCTTGTCCTTCAAAGGCGTCCAGACACCCTCCAGCAGTTTTACCGGTCTGAGGTTGATGTACTGGTCAAAGTAGAATCGCATGGTCAGCAGAATCCCCTTCTCCAGTACCCCAGGCTCGATACGGTCATCCCCAATAGAGCCAAAATAGATGCACGGATACCCTGAGAGTTCCCGGAGCGTGTCCTCAGACATAAGCTCCCCGGTCTCAAGATAGTGATCCGCACCATGAGGGTACTCAATCCATTCAATGTCAAACCCAAAGACCTCGCCGGCTGCATCCAGGACCTTGCACCCCTCCCGGACTATCTCCGGCCCTATTCCGTCTCCAGGGATAACAGGAACCTTATAGCAGGCCATCCCAGAACTCCCTTAAACTAAAATCACAGCTCCACTCTATATTTCTGGGCTGGCTAGAATGTTCTGCCGACCTCTACCACCTGGACGCTCTCCACCCCGTCCAGGGCTGACAGGGCCTCCTCCACACCCTCGGTGCCGCCCTCGCTGTCATCCACAAGTGCTACCAAAACAAGAGCCTCGAGGCCGAAGGCGATGGGCTCCCGCTCAAACTTTTTAACCTCAGGCACCCGGCCGGCTATTTTCTTCTGGAGTTCTTCTAGGTCTGTCTCCGCACTTACAGGCATAACCCGAATTTTAGCTGCTACCTTACCCATAGAATATCACGGCCCCTGAAAACCACAACTAGGACAGGTGTAACTCACGCTCTGACGACGACAATGCTCACACCGTCCCAACTCGTTCCCACAACTAGGACAGGGAAAGCGGGCATAACCCTGCTTTACAAGATTAACACCACATGACACACACTTATCGACTCTTGACCTCTGCATCCAGTATCCGTCTCCTAGAAAATTAACCCCCATTCATGAAGGAAAAGAATTTAAAGTTATCCTAAAACCCCCCGTAAACAGCGTTGCCTGAAACCACCCATTTTCTGATTTTCTAGCGGTTGAAATGGATTGTCTTGTCACAGAATAGCGAAAGCTGGGAGAGAAGCTCACGATCCGACTCCCGCTCCAGGGAAAGGAATATCCCATCTACATCCCACTCCCGGATTCTGCCGCTCAGGTAATGGATGAATTTAGCCACACTCCCCGTGTTATTGTAGATGAGAAGGGTAGAGAGGGAGTCGAAAAGTATGAACTTGCTCTCATGGGGGATGGAGCCTATAGCCTGGTCGATTATTATGCCCATGTCGGTCAGACTCGTCATATCTGGCAGAAAGAGACAACCATCCGTCTTCCTGGGCCTACCTGCAGTGTCGGTGACACCATCGATGAAAATTATCATCCTCATATCCACAGCTTTCTCCAGGTCCCGCTTCACAGTCTTATACGGCTTGTTAAGGGTCACATACACCCCCGGCACTTTGAGGTTGTTAACCATGTGTTTGATGATAGCTGTATTGGCCTCACTGTACCTTTCAGCACTCGAGAGGGCCAGCACCACAAATGGACACTCAAGCCCGCCTAGAGCCTCCCTAACAACACTCTCAATATCACCACTCATAGAAACTAAATCACCCTTTCTAAAGATACACAATTAATTAATTTTTCCCCCATGCCGTGAAAGTCGCTCCAGGTTCCAGGTGTCATTATCATTGAAACCAATAGGCTTAAATCTGAAAACTTGCATGTGGTGTCTTCTGGTGTCCGGATAGTGTAGCGGCCTATCATGAGGGCCTGTCGAGCCCCCGACCCGGGTTCAAATCCCGGTCCGGACGTAAATTTTTTTACATCTTTCATGTTTTTGTCTATGTTCTCTCTTTTGGGCTGCTGGTTATTTAAGGGGCCTGGGGTATATTAGGTTTGGATGAAGGTTCTGGTTGAGGGTTGTGAGGTGAAGGGGAGCGTGGTGGCTCCTCCCTCTAAGAGTTATACTCATCGGGCTTTTCTGCTGGCTGCGCTTGCCGGTAGATGTGAGGTCAGGGGTCCTCTGCTCTCCGGGGATACCAGGTCTACCCTGGGGGGTGTTGAGGCTTTGGGCGCGGTGGTGAAGGAGAGGGAGGATGTGGTGGAGATTGAGGGGTTTGAAGGTGAGCCTGAGACGCCTGAGAATGTGCTGGATGTGGGTAATTCTGGCACCACTCTCCGGCTTCTCACAGGTGTCAGTTCTCTTGTACGGGGTGCTGTGGTGCTCACGGGTGATGCTTCTCTTCGCAGGCGGCCTAACCAGCCCCTTCTCAATGCCCTGAACTCCCTGGGCGCGGAGGCGTTTTCCACCCGGTTTAACGGGCTTGCACCCCTGGTGGTCCGTGGGAGGTTGCAGGGTGGTAAGACCTTCATCGAGGGAGGTGTAAGCTCCCAGTTCATTTCAGCCCTCCTCATTGCAGCCCCTTTTGCCAGGGTGGAGACCACCATTGTGGTGAAGGGAGAGCTTAAATCCCGGCCCTATGTTGACATCACCCTGGAGCTACTGGAAAAAAGTGGGATTGAGATTGTGGAGGAAACTGACAGGTTTGTGATTCCTGCCAGGCAGAAGCTCAAGTTTCACAGTTACCGGGTGCCGGGTGATTTCTCTTCTGCCTCCTACCTCCTGGCTGCCGGGGCTATGCTGGGAGAGGTCAGGGTGGAGGGCCTCTACCCCTCTCGGCAGGGAGACGCTGTGCTCCTAGAGATTCTAAGTGAGATGGGGGCAGAGGTTGACTGGGACAAAAAGAGGGGTGTGGTCAGTGTCAGGAACAGGGGTGAGCTTAGGGGGGTGGAGGTGGATGTCTCGCTTACACCTGATTTGATGCCCACCCTGGCAGTCCTGGGCGCGGTGGCTAGGGGTGAGATGGTGATTGGTAATGCGCTCCATGTCAGATACAAGGAGACAGACAGGCTGCATGCCATGGCCACCGAGCTTGGGAAGATGGGTGTCAGGGTGGTGGAAGAAAAAGACCGGCTCATCGTAAAAGGAGGGGGGGAGCTTCGGGGTGCCTCCCTCCATGGCTGGGATGACCACAGGATTGTGATGGCCCTGACCATCGCGGGTATGGCGGCTAAGGGTATTACCGAGATTGACACAGCAGAAGCGGTCTCCATATCCTATCCCGGGTTTTTCAACGACCTCAAACGTCTCCAGGCAAAAGTATGGCTGGCAGAATAAGGGCGAATGGTTAAGTAGAATCCCCCTCTTTAACTCTAGCTTGAATGGAAAGGGATGTGAGGTTCAGCGCTCTCAGGCTCATCCTCCTCCTGGCACTTGCCATCTCACTCCTGAGCGTCTACTACCAGTACACCTATCAGACCCTCGACACAAGGTTCAAGGCTGCCAGCGAGGAACTGGAGATGACCCGCACCAACCTCACCCAGAAAGAAGCGGAGCTGGCCCAGAAGCTGGGAGAGGTCAGCACTCTCAGCCAGCGAGAAAAGGAGCTGGGGGCAAGATATGCCTCGGAGAAATCTGCCCGTGAGAAAGCTGAACAGGAACTTGCCAACACAAAAGAACTCCTGGCCCAGGCCCAGCAGGCCCTCCAGGAGCGGACAGTCCAGCTAAACGAAGCCCTAGACCAAATTGAAGATTTGAATGACAGAATCAATAGACTCGAAGGGGAACTCCAGCAGAAAGAAAGCACTATTGACAGCCTCCAGTCCCAGCTGGACGAGTGCAGGGCAAACCAGCAGTCAGGATAGACTATATGGACAGTAGTGATAAATCAGATTTCCTGGACAGAATACGGGAGATAAAAACTGTACTGGACGGTTTTCTCAGCTACGAGTTGATGCTGGATGTTTTAATAGTGTTCCTGGTATCCTACATCCTCCTTACAATCACCGGCATTTTTATCTGGCTTTCTCTCCTCCCCCCGCTGGTCTACCTGGGTGTCCGGGGGAGGAGGTTGAGCGTTTTTGAGGTGGTGGAGGACCCCCTTCGGGAGCGGATGCAGACCGCGTATGACAATCAGAAGCTGAAAGGCAATCTGATTGTGGAAGACCTGACACTTCAGGTTTCCAGTGAAATCGATAGATTGCGATATTCTTCCTTCCTGGCTGCCGAGCGGCTCAACCGTAAAATCATCACCCTCATACTGCTCTGCTTTCTCCTGGTATCCCTGGCATTTCTTAACGCAGAAGTAGAAGAAGGCTTTTCAGACTTTGCAGACAAGCTACCGGTCCTGGCAGGCAAGATAGCAGGCCTGGGAGGCACAGGCGGCATAGGGGAGGGAGCAGGTGACGGTGGGGGAAACACTGTTCAGAGTGGTGCTGGTCAGGGTCAGATTGCTCCTGTCGCCAAGATTGTGGGGGGAGATGACCTGGAAATCAAAATCTACCAGGGAGCCACCAGGGAAATCAATGTGCGAGATATCCAGGAGAGCGAGCCCCCATTCGAAGACCAGCCCCTCTTCCCGGTAGAAGCAGAATCGGCCAGCGCCTACAGCGAGGTGATAACCCACCGGGAAGTCGTGAAAAACTACTTCAAAAACCTGAGCCAGAGCAACCTGGTCTAGCATGGGTTGAAGAATTGTGGCTCCACCTCGCTTTCCAGGAGGCCGCATTCTCTGGCGTATTTAAAATAAAGTTTCAGGCTCTGCCGGCTTTCCTGGTCGAAGTCGTAGTGGAGGGTGTGAAGATATTCTCTGAGGAAGTTCCGGTCAAGGTTTTTCTGTTTGGCGATGTGTTCTGCTATCTCTTCCAGATGAGCGTAAGCATAGTTGCGGGAGGCTTCAAGCTTCTCCAGGACTTCTCTCACTTTTTCTGGGTGTTTTTGTGCATAGTCTTTTCTTACCACCCAGAGGGCGTAGACCATTTTTTTGCCTGTAAGTTTATGCCATTCATTTCCCAGGTCTGCCACTACATGGTATTTCCCCAGGGCATGGAGTGCACTGTCTCCAATGAGGAGGGCTGCCACCCCCCGCTCAAGGAGAGAGGGGATTTCGGCTGCCCTGCAACTCCTTATTTTCGCTTTTATCCCCCGGAGATGGAGGATTATCTGGATGAGGGCTGCGCTGCTAGCGGTAATCTCAGGGATGCAGAGGGTCCGACCATCCAGGTCCTCCAGCTCCCGCTGGCCGTTAGCACAGATCAGCACACTCTTTGTGAAATCGTTTGAAGTTATGGAGAGTCGGGGCAGAACCAGAAGGCCCTCCTGGTTCCGTGCGTACATGATGGAAGAAACCGGGCTTACATCCAGTTCGCCTGCAAGGATGAGCCTGGCAAGCTCCACCGGGTGGCCGCCCGTTATCCTGAAGGTGTTCGGGATTTTACCGGCCTCCAGGGCATAATAGGGGAAATCGCAGTTAGCAAAGGCAATCTTCCCAAGTCTAATAGATTCTGACAATTTCATAGTTGGTAGTCCGCTCTACCGGAATCCTCCCCGCACCCCTGATAAGTCTAATTATTTTTTCCCTGGGCAGGTATTCCGAGGTCTTTGCACCTGCCGCATGGGTGATTTTCTCTTCCACCACAGTCCCATCAAGGTCATTAGCACCATAGAAAAGGGAGACCTGGGCAAGCTTCTCCCCAACCATTATCCAGAAAGTCTTAATGTTGTCAATCCACCCCCGCAGCAGGAGCCTTGAGACCGCAATAACCTTGAGGTCGTCAAAACCAGTGGGACCCTGTACAAAGCTCTCAAGCTGGGTGTTCTGCGGGTGGAAAGAAAGAGGGATGAAAGACTGGAAACCCCCTGTCTTCTTCTGGAGGTCCCGGAGCCTGAGGATATGGTCCACAATATCCCCCGGGGATTCCAGGTGGCCATAGAGCATGGTGGCATTACTCCTGATACCCATCCGGTGCGCGGTCTCCATCACCTCAAGCCAACGCTCTCCCGAGATTTTATTGGGACAGACCCTCTCTCTAACATGGGGGTTGAAAATCTCTGCACCTCCCCCAGGGAGACTTGTGAGACCTGCATCCCGAAGCCTCTCCAAGACCTCCCTGACGCTCATCCCGGTCTGCTGGGCGAAAAAGCTGATTTCCACCGCGGTGAACGCCTGAAGCGTCATACCGGGATACCTGTCCCGAATCTCCCGCAGCATCTCCTCGTAGAACTCAAACGGGATCCCAGGGTTAAGAGAGCCTACAATATGAAGCTCGGTCACCCCCATCCCCCTGGCCTCCTCCACCCGCTCCATTATCTCCTCCCGGCTCAGGGTAAAAGCACCAGGAGCCCCCTCATCCCTGTAATAGGCACAGAACTTGCACTTCGAGACACACACATTGGTATAGTTAATATGCCGGTTGGTGACAAACATCACCCGATCCCCCACACGCTCCCGCCTCACAAAATCCGCAAGAACACCCAAAAAAGGCAGATTCCCAGACTCCATCAACACCAGGCCATCCTCAAAGCCAAGCTCCTCCCCCGCAACCACCTTCTCCGCCACCTCCCGCTCCTCACGGGAAACCGGCAGCAACCTAAGCCCCGTTAACAAGCTCTGGCAACGAGAATTCAGGCTCAAAGAGAACCTCCCACCTCTTGACCTCAACAGGCCCAAGCTCCCTGTTAAAATTCCGACAGAACTTCCGATACCTACACTCAACACAATTCATCCTACCCACACAACACGCCATCCTAAATCTTAAACCTAACCTTACACCCCCTAGGAAGGGGGGGGAGGCTGTGCAAAAGGGGCCTGTGGGATGAGAGAAAAATGAGGGCTAAAATCTCCCCAAAAAAATTGAAAAATCCAGCCAAAGGTGATGTATAACATTTTCGGTAGTATTCAAGATATAAAAATAGGTAGAAAAAGTTATATTGTATGACATATAATATAATGGTATGGTGGATGGATAAGTTACAACTCTTACAAAAGCGAACAAAACAAGCAATACCTTCGCCATTATTAGGTATTAACACTACCGATTTTCGTTATTTGATCAA
>CAZCCY010000078.1:0-8596 GCA_964497545.1 uncultured Methanosarcinales archaeon
CTGACCGCTGTTGATATCCATGGCAATGAGGGTCCGCCTAGTAATGCTGTGAAGCCGGAGGTGTGATTTGTTATGGCTGGTACTTCGGTTTCTCATTTGATTTTTTTTATTGCTTCGGTTTTTATTGCTATGTCTGTAGTTGGGGTTATGACTGTTAATGTTAGTTCTATTACTTCTGCTTATACTGTTAACAGTCGGGTTTTTTCTGAGCAGTTGCGTACTGATATTACCATTATTAATGACCCGGAGGTGATTCCAAGCTCTAGTGGCAATTATACTTTTTATGTTAAGAATACTGGCAGGGTTGAGCTTGACCCGAATTACATCTCAGTTTTTATTGACGGGGGATATGTTAATGTTAGTGGGAATGTGACGGTGAAGGAGGGTGGTGATGTCTGGCGGACTGGTTATGTGATCGGGATTAATGTGTCGACATCCCTTGTTAGTTCTGGGGATCACCGTTTGCGGGTTGTCACCGAGAACGGTGTTTCTGACACAATGTCATTCAAAATATAAAATGAGGTGAAAAAAATATGCAGACACTAGTAGAAAATAAAATACTGCATCAGAAGGACAGCATGTCGAAAAAACACGGAGATATTATCTCCTTTGAACTGGAACGGGACGAGCTGGGGAAAAAACTTGGGAAAGGGTTTCCTGCCGGTTCCATTGTCATTATTGACGGTGGAAACGGCAGTGGGAAGAGTGTGTTCTGTCAGCGTCTGGCCTACGGGTTCCTCTGTAATGATTCCACTGTGACTTTTATTTCGACCTCTATGACCACCAAGGGGTTTATCCAGCAGATGTATTCTCTTGACTACCCAGTCGCCAATTTCCTGCTTAAAAGGCAACTCCTTTTTATTCCGGTGATGCCGCTGATTAACCCTTCTAAGTCTCAAAGCGATTTTATTGAGAGGCTCCAGGGAGCACAGGAACTTTTCAAGAATGATGTCATTATTATTGACACAATTTCCACCCTGATTAAACACAGTGGTGATGTGGAAAAGGCGGTTGGACTGATTTCATTTTTCAAGAAGCTGAGCGGGATTGGCAAGACTTTCATCCTCACCCTGGACTCCCAGGAGCTGGAAGAGAGAGTCCGCTCCGAGTTCCTGGGCGCCAGTGACATCTCTTTCACCCTCAAGGTGAGGCCCATGGGAAGCGAGATTAAACGGACCATTGTGGTGAACAAGTTCACAGGTGCCAGGGCTCCAGTAGGAAGCATGATCGGATTCCGGGTGGAGCCAAAGGTGGGCATGGTGGTTGAAATTGCAACCGTCTCTTAAAGACGCCTGCAACCGGAACCCCCATCTTGGGGAATACCTCGACAACTGGCAGGGAGAGCCGCCGGTGTTCCTGGAGACCCTGGACCGCCAGCTCCACACCGGCATGTCCAACATCCTCTATCCGGTGGGAGACCCCATCTTTGTACACATCACCAGCGAGTACATCGCCATCGAGCCGACCATGAACAGGGAGGAGCGGGAAAAATACCAGGAACTGCGAGACATTGTGCTGGACCGGGCTCTCCGGGGCCCGATTCCCTCCTCCCGCCAGGAACTGAGACAGCTCCTGATTCAGACCCTCTCAGACTCAGTTTTAATAGAAAACAAAAATAAAAAAGAGAAAAAAAACAACTTTTTTAAATGGCTGAATTTGAATCTGGGCCAGCCCAAGATTGTTCTTTCTCAGGGTGAGTTTGAAAAGCTCAGGTATTTCCTTTTGAGGGATATCATTGACAGCGGGCCGGTGGAGGCCTTGATTCGGGACCCCTACCTCGAGGACATCCACAGCATCGGCACAAGTCACATCGCGGTGGTCCACAAGATTTTCGGCAACCTTAAGACCAATATTTCTTTTTCTTCGAAGCTTGAGCTGAATAACTGGCTTCGCACCATGGGGGAGCGGATTGGCAGGCCTATCGGGGAGTCCCAGCCTGTTGCCAGCGGGACGCTGCCAGACGGCTCCCGGATTGCCATTGCCTACAGCGATGATATCAGCCGCCGGGGTAGTAGTTTCACCATCCGCAAGTTCAGCACAACACCCCTCTCCATCACCCAGCTCATCAAATGGAACACCTTAAGCCCTGAGATGGCAGCCTATCTCTGGCTCTGCCTGGAGAATGGGATGAGCATTTTTCTCTGCGGTGGTACAGCCACGGGCAAGACCAGCGCGCTTAACTCCATGCTGGTTTTCATCGACCCCAGGGCTAAGGTTTTGAGCGCTGAGGACACCACTGAGGTTCTGCCGCCCCAGGAGGTCTGGCAGCAACTTGTCACCAAGGAGGAGGGGCCGAAGGAGTCACAGGTTGACCTTTTCACCCTCCTACGTGCTGCGCTTCGGAGCCGGCCTAACTATATTATTGTGGGAGAGATACTGGGCGAGGAGGGGGCTGTGGCGTTCCAGGCCATGCAGACCGGCCACCCGGTGCTTTCAACCTTCCATGCCTCAAGTGTGCGGAAGATGATTCAGCGGTTTGCCGGTGACCCCATCAATGTGCCGGTCACTTTTATTGACAATCTCAATGTTGCCATGATTTTCCAGGCCGTCTACCGGGGGGGTAAACTCCTGCGGCGGTGTGTGGCCATCGAGGAAATCGAGGGCTACTATGAGGAGGCAGGCGGCGTGGTCACCCGTGCGGTCTTCAAATGGAATCCATCCCAGGATGTCCACGAATTCCATGGACGCAACAACAGCTACATCCTGGAAAACAAAATAGCGGTGACCCAGGGTCTTGGCAACCGCAAGGAAATCTACCATGAGATGGAGCGTCGGGCAGAGATACTCCGGGAAATGGCAGACAGAGAGATATTCGACCACCACCAGGTCTACGAGATTGTGAAAACCTACCGCTACCAGGGAGAGGAAAAAGCCAGAAAAATGCTCAGGGAGGTGGCAGCATAAACAAGGTGCTGGAAAGGAACCCGCATCTCAGAGAATATCTCGAAAGTCTGGAAGAGAAACCCAGGTTTCTTGCACAGTTAAGCCGGGAGATGGACACATCCCAGGTGAACATCCTCTACCCCCTTGGAGACCCGGTTTTCATCCACATCCAGGGGACCAGGGAAACCGGGTTTAAATACCATGCCATCGAGCCCAGGCTCACCAGGGAGGAAACAGAAAAGGCCAGAAAAATCCTTGACCTGATACTTGAACAGGCGCCCGGGGAGGAAGCTGCAGACACCGAGGAAAAGCTCAAAAAACTATTCGACAGGCTCCTGGAAAAAAACACAGCCATAATAGAAGATAAAAACAAAGAAATAAAAAAAGAGAAAACAAGGAATGAAAAATTAGAAGAGACAAAGGAGGAGACAAGCAAAGAAAATTTAAAAGAAAAAAATAAAAAATTTAGGGGTAAAAAAGATAGAAAGGACAATATAAAAAATATTAAAATCCGTAAGGACGGTAGAATCGAGGTTACAGCCAGGGAACTGGAGCGGCTACGCCACCACATCGACCGCAACATCATCGGCCACGGCCCCATTGAACCCCTCATCCGCGACCCCTACCTGGAAGATGTCTACGGCATCGGCCCCCAAAAGGTCTACGTCTTCCACAAAATCTTCGGGATGATAGAGACCAACATCCATTTCAACGGCGAGAGCGAGCTTGACGAGTGGATGCGGAACATGGGCGAGCGGATTGGCAGGCCTGCCAGCGAGATTCGCCCCATCGTGGACGGAGCCCTCTCAGACGGCTCCCGAATCAACATCATCTACAGCCCAGAGGTGAGCCGCCAGGGCAGAAGCTTCACACTACGCAAATTCAGCAAAACACCCCTCTCCATCACCCAGCTCATCAAATGGAACAGCCTGAGCCCGGAGATGGCAGCCTACCTCTGGCTCTGCCTGGAAAACGGCATAAACATCTTCATAAGCGGAGAAACCGCCTCAGGCAAGACCACAGCCCTAAACGCCATCCTCCCCTTCATCCCCCGGGAGTCAAAAATCTACAGCGTCGAAGACACAGCAGAGGTGGTAGCACCCCAGGATACCTGGCAGCAGATGATAACCAGGGACACCGGCCCCCCAGAGGGCAGGGTGGACATGTTCACCCTCCTCAAGCTAGCCCTCCGCAGCCGGCCAAACTACATCATCGTGGGCGAAATCAGAGGCGTAGAAGGGGCAGTGGCATTCCAGGCCATGCAATCCGGCAACTCTGTCCTGGCCACCTTCCATGCCTCAAGCGTCAGAAAACTGATACAGCGGCTCACCGGAGACCCTATCCGGGTGCCAGTGACCTTCATCGACAACCTCAACGTGGCACTCATACTCCAGGCCGTCTACCGCCAGGGCAAGAGCCTGAGAAGATGCATCTCCCTCGAGGAAATCGAGGGCTACCAGGAAGAATCCGGGGGCGTGGTCACCCGCGCGGTTTTCCAGTGGGACTCGGTGACAGATGTCCATGAATTCCGGGGCATGAACAACAGCTACATCCTCGAAAACCTTGTGGCAGCAAAACTCGGCTACTCCACCACCAAAAAAATCTACCAGGACCTGGAGGAGCGGGCAAAAATACTGGCAAAGGCAGCCTCCCTGGAAATACTGGACTACCACCAGGTACTGAAGCTCATCTGGGCCTACCAGGAAAACCGGGAACTACCCTTCAGCATCTAAAAAAAGAGGGGGACAATGTACCGGAAAGCATTTAACTGCATGGGGATGACACCCAGAGAATACCTGCTCCGCTTTGCCCTCCCACTCCTGGCCATGGGAATTCTCTTCCCTGTCATCCTCCTCACCCTCACCCCAGACCTGCTAACCGGAAGCATTAAACTCATAATATTCTCCATCCCCCTGGTCTTCCTCCTTCTCATCGGGATGTATCCTCTCAGTGTCCTGGAGGCGAAGAGGAACCAGATTGACCTGAACATGCACTACTATGTCACCCACATGGGGGTGCTAGCCACCTCAAACATGTCCCGTAAGGATATTCTGAGACGGCTCTCCCGACACGAGGCCTACGGGTACCTGGCAGAAGAGACCGGCCGTATCTACTCCCTCATCCACCACTGGAACCTCAGCCTGGCAGACGCCTGCAGGTTCATTGCAAGACAGACACCCAGCACCCTCTTCGCAGACTTCCTGGACAGATTCGCGCATTCGGTAGAGGCAGGCGAACCCTTCGAGAAGTTCATCTGGACCGAACAGAAGGTGGTGATGAACGACTTTGACACCATGTACAAAAAATCACTGAACTCCATCGCCATGATGAAAGAGACCTTTGTATCCATGGTGATGGCAGTAATCTTCCTGGCATCCTTCGCCCTAATCATGCCCATCATCACCGGCATAGACGCCAGCATGCTCTTATTCGGCTCGGTAATCCTCTTCCTCGGCACCGAAGTGTTACTCCTCTATTTCATGAAAATGAAAGCACCCAAGGACAAAATCTGGCACAGCCTCCCCATAGAGACAAAAGCAGACACCAGAATCAAAATATCCTTCCCAGTCTCCATCCTGGCAAGCATGACCGTGTCCATCCTACTATACCTCACCGACACAGGTCTACCCCTGACCGTGATGATAGCCCTCTCCCTGACACCCTTCGCCTTCACCGGCTACCTGGCCAAACAGGAGGAAGAGACCGTGAAAAGAAAAGACGACAACTTCGCCTCATTCATCCGCTCCCTCGGGGCAACCTCAGGGGCCAGGGGCGGCCTTGTCAAGGAGTCCCTCCGCAACCTCCAGGCCCACGACTTCGGCCCCCTCACCCAGGACATCCGGAACCTCTACCGCCGCCTGGAAACCCGGATAAACAAAATAGCCTCCTGGAAATACTTTGCAGCCGGCACCGGCAGCAGCCTCATTGAACGCTTCGGAGCCATATTCGCAGAGGGGACCGACGTGGGAGGCAGACCAGAGGTCATAGGAGAGAGCATCGCAGACAACTTCATGCACATAGTCTCCCTGCGCAAACTACGCTACAGCCATGCAGGCTCCCTCCGCGGGGAGATGTTCGGCCTCACCGGGGGCATAGCCCTGACCATGTTCCTGACACTCACCATAACAAAAATGCTCATCGAAATCTTCACCGGCCTCAACCTCACCTCAGGGAGCATCGTGGACATGGAACAGCTAGCAAAAATCGATGTGGAAGTCCTGAAACTCGTTTTAATGGTGATGATGGTGGGACACGCCTTCATCTCCTCCCTCACAGTGCGGGTTGTGGACGGCGGCAGCTTTTTCAACACCTACTTTGACTTCGTCGCCAACACCTGGATGGCAGCCATAGCAGCCGAGGTCTCCATCCGCATGCTCGGCCCGGTAATAGGAATCGGAGGTGGCTAGACTTTGACCTCTAAAAAATCTGCCTCCATAAGCGTCTTCATACCCCTCACAGCCATGGTGAGCACAAGCATCTCCATGCTGGCCATGCTGAAAGACCAGCGGAAACTGGCAATAACAATCAACATTGTAGCCGCTATTCTAATGCTCGTGCTCACCAGACTCGCCAGCACCAGGAGACGCCTTTAGCTCTTTTTCAAGCCTCTCAAGCTCCATCTCCACCTTGGCAAGGAACCCCCTGTCAATCCGACCGCCCAGAATCCGCTCAATAAAATAAAGAGACCTCGCATGATCCGCTGGCAAAAGCTTCCAGCCCGGTTTCTCCACATCATAGTCAATCCCCTCGGCATAAGAAAGCATCCGGATGCTCACCTCATCACTAATCCAACCAATATCCACATAATACTCCAGGACCTCGGCCAGATTGTTCTTGCCCACCCGCTCCAAAAGAAACTCAAGCCACTTCAAAACCAGCATCGAGGTCTCAGGACGACTGTCAAGATGGGAAAGCCTGGCACCCCCCCTCCTCCCCCCCTCAAAACCCCTCCTATCCCCAGGCTGCTCAAGCAAACCCTTAAACTCGCCCTCCAACTTGGAGACTCGTTCCTCCAGCTTACTCTCGAAAGCCTCCTTAACCCTGGAGAGCTCTTCCTCCAGACGCTTATTCAACTCTTCAAGTTTCTCCCTGACCTCCCCATCTCCACCGCCACCGTCCACAAAGGGGTTGACATTGCTTGAAACCACCTCATAAAGCGAGAGAAGCTCCACAATACTCTCATCCATCTTGTCCAGCCGCTCCTGGTACCCCTCAATCCTGTCCCGGAACACCCCCAGCTCAGACTCCATCTCCTCAAGCTTCTTCCCCACCACCCCCAGGTCTCCCAGACGCCCCTCCAGCTCCCTGAGCCTTGTGTCAACAACCTCTTCCACCTGGGCCATAAGCTCTTCCCGCACACCTTTAATCCGCTCCTCCCACTCCTCCTGGGAAGACCCCTCCATCTGCTCGTGCAGACCCTCCATCCTCTTTGCCAGCGAACCGTTCATCTTAAAAAAATCAAAATTCACAGCAATTATTTATGCAACAGACACATTATAAATATAACCCCCCCTTGTGGGGGGAGGGGTGAGAATATATGAGCAGTCAGATGAAAAAGCACTGGAACGAGATTTACACCTCCCTGGAAGTTGACGAGCTGGGCTGGTACGAGGAGAAGCCTACACCATCCCTGGAGATGCTATCCAGGTGTGAACTGGGGAGAGATGACCCGATTCTGGATGTGGGATGCGGAGCAACAACCTTCATCGACTCCCTCCTTGAACTGGGATTTAAAGACATTACCTGTGTTGATATAAGCGAGGTGGCTTTAAACAAATTAAAAGAGAGATTGAAGGAAAAAGCCTCCCGGGTGAAATTCATGGTAGACGACATCACCCGGCCAGTCCAGGTAGGTAACCTGAGGGACATTGCCCTGTGGCATGACAGGGCTCTGTTACACTTCTTATTAGAAGAAAGAGAGCAACAATCCTATCTGGAAACCCTGAAGAAGGTGGTCAGAAGGGGTGGATATGTTATCATTGCCACGTTTTCATTAAAAGGGGCTAAAAAATGTAGCGGCCTAGATGTTAAACGATATGATCAGAACATGCTTGCCAGGTTTCTTGGAAGTGATTTCGAGTTAAAGGAGTACTTTGATTACACCTACCACATGCCACTGGGCGGAGTGAGACCCTACATTTACACCCTGTTCCAGAAGAAACACTAGTAGCTGTCCTGATATATTTATTCACCTGCTCAGTACTTCCGAATAGCCCTACTTCCGAGTGAATAAAATATTTTGAAAATTTATATGGGAGGTCATGATCCTAGACACACAAGATGTGGATATTGATGGTCATGACCTCAGAGCTGATTGAGTAAGACAAGCATAATAAAATTACCTGAAGGCAAAGTATAATATTCAGGACACATTGAATGTGGTCCTGCACGCAGCCACATCAGTTACGAACTCGTTAGAATCAGCAAGCATAGACCTCAGATTGAAGAATCCGGATAAAAAGTACTGAATTAAAATCAGCAATCAGCAACGGGATATTAACGTATATTAGAAAAGGGTATAAATCGCTATGCCTGGTTCCAATAGCAGAATATTTCTGAGCACGTTACGAGAATACACTATAGTTTAGCATTTTTCACTCTTTAATCTAAAATTACGAGTTTCATATCTTAAAGGAATATTTATTTTATTTTTGGGTGTGGACATATCATATAATTGGAGAGTCCATACCATGTATAAGCTAGTTGAGTCAAA
>CAZCCY010000079.1:0-8143 GCA_964497545.1 uncultured Methanosarcinales archaeon
CGCAATTCCTCCCCTCCCTTTCGGAAGGGGACTCCTTGCGACGAAAAGTTGAAGATGAAATCCTGGATGCCGGAGAGGTCTCCTCCTATCAAAAGGAAACGTCTGGCCCCGCCACTCCGGACGGAAACATCAAAGCCTGCCTCTTCGAGGTACCGGTAGACACATGCTGAAATGGCAGCCGTGGTCTTGAGGTGGTCAAAGAGGGGGATATTGGGCTTGGTATGGTATCCGGCAGAGGAGACCAGGCTCGTGTATTTCTCGAGGAGGAAATAGAGATTATCAATAAAAGAGCTTGAGGGTGGGAGCTGGAGCACCTCTGTTTCAAACGATTCAAAAGCATTCTTGTAGGCGGTCTTCACCTCTTTTTCCTGCCAGTTTCCAGGGTATGGGTAGAGCCTGGAGACCTCAAAAGGCCCTGGAAGATAATAGTATCTCCTGGTATCAATGTCCGGGAAAACAGGGACAAGGGGCGCGATAGCTCTCCCGCCTTTTTCTTCTTCCCGGTCCATGTCAGCTGAGAGATGGTCAGCCTCTCTCACAATACCCACAAGTTTCTTAAGAGTGCCCGGGGGGAGACCTGAAAACCGCAAATCCTCTGGTAAATCCGCCTGGTCATGGTGTCGTTCCACAATCTCTCGAAGCACCCCCCGATCAACATCTGGCGGCAGAGGAATCTCCCCCACAAAACGCCCTGAGAGCACCTGATGCTTTTCATTCTCGCCCACACGCTGCCAGAACTTGCCAATATCATGAAGAAGACCCCCCAACACAACCGTGCCAAAAGTACTCTTCAACCCGGGCTCACCCAACCACAAAACCATTTTACTATATAAAAAGTTTCCTATCTTTCGAGACCGTTTACATTACATGTTGGTGCTGTTTTATTCCTCTGTCTTCTTGGCGATTTTTTTTATGACTCATCACTGCAGATGACGCAGGAACCACCAGGCAGAGCCTTATAATGTGCCTCTGAGCAGCAAGCCGTCAATATCACTCAAATCATTGATTTTTATTCACCAACACGAATTGAAACTGTCTCCATAAATAGAAAGACATAATTAGCAGAACATCTGTTGCTAGTTTCTAGAGAGCAAACTTGCGAGTCCGGGAAGAATGAAAGTAGTATTAATATCTCTGATAGTAGCCTTTATTTTTCTTGTTCCGGTAGAGGCGGCTAACGTTTACCATGAGATTGAGCTTAATATGATAAAATATGACCCTTCACCTGTGGAGCCGGGATCGGATATGGAAGTCTGGGTGCAGGTAAAAAATATTGGGGAGACGGACGTTGAGGACATAGATATCGTGTTCGTTCCCAGGTATCCTTTTTCTCTGGCTGAGGGGGAGTCTGCCCTGAGAAGGCCGGGGGCTATCCTCAAGGACAGAGATGTGATTTACAGGTACCGCGTTCATGTTGACCGGGATGCACCTGTTGGCACAAACAAGCTTGAGGTGGGATACCGGGACTCTAGGTCAATCACCAAAAAGGAATTTGACATTGAGGTGGGCCGGGAATATGTTAACACCCGGGGCACTGTGGAACTTGAAAGCTATGCCATCGACCCTCAAACCGTGATGCCAGGAGACAAAGCCCTTGTCACCCTCACCCTCAAAAATGGGGCTAAAGACTACACGGTAAAAATTGATGGGAAAGAATACAGTATGAATGCCTATATCCGTACAGCAACCCTCATTGGAACCCAGGGAATCGAGGTGACAAGCCAGCCCTACAGGGATGTGGGAGCCCTGGGACCTGGGGACTCCCTTCAACTCTATTTTAACATTCAGGTAGACCCCCATCTTGAGGATGGTAGGTACTTTCTGGACTTCAAACTTGAAGGCAGTGCCAGGCTGTATGAGGTGAACTGGAAAATACCCGTCACCGTGGATTCTAATGTACCCCAGATAGTTCTGGAAGCGAAGCCCACGCCAGGAGAGGTGGTGCTGAATGTTGCCAATACCAGACCCAACACTATCTATGGTGCTGCCATCATCCCGGAGGGCGGTGAATTCGAGCCTTCCACCTATTTCATTGGCACCATGGAACCAGACGAGGAATTCACAGTAAAATTCACAGTCAAAAAAACAAACCCTAGATTTAAAGCAAGATTTAGAAACGGTCAGAACTGGCATGAAACTCCACCTGTGACAATCAGTTTAAACACCACCACATTACAAAAAAATAATAACATAGATCCGGATAGAAAAGTTCTGGGACTCCTAGCCATCCCTTTACTATTGGTGGGGGGATTTTTCTTTTACATGAAACGTAAACGGAAAAAAGAATCAGAAAATTAATATGATATTAATAATAAATATTAAGTCAGCATAATAATATGGATTTTCTAGACGCGCTTGAAAGCGTATCCCTGAGCTTCACAACAAGCAAATTCAAAACCATACTCTCAAGCCTGGGAATAATAATCGGAGTGACAGCCATTGTAGTAATGCTCTCGGTAGGCGAGGGACTCCAGCAGGGTGTTAGCAGCGCCTTCGGAGGCATGGACCTGGACGTAATCACCATCTACCCTGGCGGCAACTTCCGAAGCAGCGAGGGACACCAGAAACTCTTCCAGGAGCCGGCAGAATTCACAGAAAAAGACGTGCACATCCTGGAAAACACCATCGGAGTTAAAACCGTCTCACCCAGGAGAGAAGGGAGTGCCTACCTGGAATTCCGAGGCGAAGAAAGAAGGGCAAGCATCACCGGCATCGACCCAGAACAGGAGCCAGACCTGGAAAAACAGATAGAAAAAGGGAGATTCCTCCTCCAAAACGAACGCGGAGGCATAGTCATCGGCCACGACATCGCCACCAACATGTTCAAACAGACCCTCAACCCCGGAATGAGAATAACACTGAAAAACAAAGACAAAGGCATCAACAAAACCTACAAAATAACAGGAATCCTCAAAAAGAAACAAGAAACAACCGCCTTCGGAAACACCGGAACCGACCTCTCCATATACCTCACCCACAAAGCCCTAGAAGAATTCCAGACCCCCCAGAGCTACACCTACAGCTACATCCTCGTAAAAGTAGAAGACCCAGAAAAAATAGAGGAAACATCCCGGAGAATAGATGAAAACCTCCGCAGACACCACCGGGACCAGGCCTACACAGTCTTCATCATGAAAACCATCCTCGAAAGCATAAACCAGGTCATGAACATGATAAAATATGGCCTTGGCGGCATCGGAGCCATCTCCCTCCTGGTCGGCGGCATCGGAATCGTCAACGTAATGATGCTCACCGTGACAGAGAGAATAAAAGAAATAGGGATAATGAAAGCCGTAGGAGCAAGCCAAAGCGACATCCAAACCCTCTTCATGCTGGAATCAGCCCTCCTTGGCCTGGTAAGCAGCCTCATCGGCATCACCCTGGGAATAGCCATCACCATCGCCCTCTCAAGCCTCGGAAGCTTCCCCGCCACCCTCACCTGGCCCTCCATCGCCACCGGCCTCACCTTCGGCATCACCACCACCATGGCAGCCGGCGTCTATCCTGCCAACAAAGCAGCAAAACTAGACCCAGTAGAAGCACTAAGAACAGAATAAAAAGAAAAGAAAGAAAATCACTCCACCTCAATGTAGAGAGGGAAAATAGCACTGAGAGAGCCAGCCCCAAGGAAGCCAGCAGCCAAAAGTAAATCTCCCCTCACCACAAATTCTATGCCCACAGCGAGCAACACAAGCCCAGCCACTTTAAAGGCTGCATCCACCCGCTCGTGGGCGTTTCTATCAAGCTTCATGCTGTTTCATGTATTATGCCATAATAGGTGAAGTACAATACACCCAGAATGGCGAGTATTCCTAGGGCAATTGCAATCGGCCGCTTCCGAATGTCCAGCTCCGGGTTCCGGTCAATAAAAGGTACAGCGATTAACAGGAGATACCACACTATCATGGAGAGGGTCACCCCTACTATCTTAGCGGGAATAGGGCCAAGACCATAGGTCCAAAATTTCAGGAAGCCAAAGACATACAGGAAATACCATTCCGGGAAGATGGGGGTGGGTGTCTTGAAGGGGTCTGCAGGTTCCAGGAGGCTTGCAGGATAGAGGCCGGCCAGCAGCAGAAGACTTCCAGCCACCAGACACATGACCACCACCTCCCGCAGAAGGAAGTTCGGGAAGAATACAAGCCCTCTTATAACCCGCTCCTTTTTCTGCCTGGTCTCGGTTGCAGGGGCTTCTTCTTTTTCAACTTCTATTATGGTCATCTTTATAGCCTCCCAGATATTCCCTGTATTCTAATCATTAAAAAGTGGGCTCCAAGCAGGCCTGCTATGGTCAAAGGCAGTATAAGCACATGGATGGCGAAAAACCTGGTCAGAGTTGCAGCGCCTATGGAGTTACCACCCATAAGAATCCTGCCAACATAGGTGCCCACCAGGGGTATGGAAGACGCAATCTGGATTCCAATAGTGGTAGCCCAGTAGGAAAGCTGGTCCCAGGGCAGGAGATAGCCAGAGAAGCCGAAAGTGGTGGTTGTCAAAAGCAGGAGCACTCCTACCACCCAGTTGAGCTCCCTTGGCCTCTTGTAGGCTCCAGTGAAGTAAACCCGAATCATGTGAAGCATCACCGCGGCTATCATGGTGTTAGCCGTCCAGTGATGGAGACTCCGGACAATACTCCCCAGGGGGATCTCGGTCATTATCCTCTCCACACTCTTGTAGGACTCCCCTGGTGTGGGAACATAGTACATAGCCAGGAAGATGCCAGTTAAAACCAGGATTAGGAAACAGAGGAAAGAGATGCCTCCCAGACAGTACATGGGGTTGGTTGTGTGGAGGGGTGCAGGGTGTTTTGCTATGGGCGGCCAATATTCACTGACATTGAACCGCTCGTCCAACCATTCGTATATCTTTTCTGAAAGCGTCATTTTTTTAGCATCCCCCTATCTATGCATACATCGATAAGGATTTGACATAATCAGGGTCCTTCCATGCGAGTGCGTAAATTGCACCTTCCTTCTCAGCAATCTCAATGGCTGGAAGCGGCGAAGGCGGAGGCCCTGCAATGACATTACCAGTATTAGGGTCGAACTTACCCAGATGACATGGACAGAGGATGATATTTTCATCCTGTTTCCATGCGGCGATGCATCCAAGATGGGTACACACCGCCCCAAAAGCACGGAAACCTGCTGGTGTATGAATCAACAATGATGCCTTCCCGGTATCCGGGTCAGGAAATCGGAACAACTTGGCACTTCCCACGGGAACTTCATTTGACATAGCTATTTTAACTTCTCCTCCGCCGCCTTCCTTGCCAGCTGCAGGCCACAGGTATCTCAATACCATCGAGGCAAGCCCTCCAGAAAAGATCAGGGCTACAAGACCCCCCAACATTTCCACGAACCGCCTCCTAGATATGGTAAACGTTATCTTATCTGCCGTTTTATCTGTCGTCATTTTTAATCCACCGTAGTAACGTATTCTTCTGGAAGCAGGCCCTTGATATACAGGTATATAATCGCCCCAAGTATAAACGCTATCGAGGCAAGCAGCACGCTTATATTTTCTGCAAACTCTCTTGTAGCTGCGTTCTCAGTGAAAACAATCTTTCTGAATAAAATACCGCCCAGCAAGACGGCAACCAGTGTCAGAATTGTTATCAGGATAAAAGCTAGACGGGGAGCAAGACCTGTTTTTGGATATATCTCGTCCTTAATTATCTTCAAGTCCATCACAACCTTACAATATACGCAAGGAGGAGTATGCTTAACAGCATTGTAACAACAGTAATGCCAACATCCCACGTGTTCATATGCACACCTATCTCCTTCAACTCGGTGGGAACCGGAGTAGGCGTGGAAGGCGGCTTAGGAACATAACCCTCAAGAGAATGATTGTGACTGGCATAGTAAGCCCCCGCATCATTCAACTGGGGTGGACCCTGCCTGGTATGGCAAAAAGGACAATTCTTACTCTCAGCCGCCCCATACTCTGGCTTTGCAAGAACTATGGGGGACATAAACAACAACAAGAAAAATATAATTAAACATCGTTTTTCCGTCAATACAGTCATCCTACCTCCTACGCAAATGAATATTAAACCGGCCTAACATAAAAAAAACTGAAAAAAATAATGCCGACCTTACACATATGAATACCCGTTTTCTTCCACTTTTAACTTCCAACTTTAATCCCTATCCAAAGCTGATGACTCCCACATGTAATTAAGTTTTATTTAAGTTTTTTGTTTTCTCGAGACCGTTACATTACATGTTGGTGCTGTTTTACTCCTCTGTCTTCTTGGCGATTTTTTTTATGACTCATCACTGCAGATGACGCAGGAACCACCAGGCAGAGCCTTATAATGTGCCTCTGAGCAGCAAGCCGTCAATATCACTCAAATCATTGATTTTTATTCACCAACACGAATTGAAACTGTCTCGTCAAAGGATATAATTTTTCTGTTGTCCTGGTTTCGAGGCTTATTTACAGTTTAGCATCGTATTATCTATTTTAGTGGAGTTTCTAATTCTAAAATCCTGATATGGATATGTCCGGTTCTAGGGCTGGAAAGGTTCTTAAACTATTAGCTGTCTAAAATCAGGGCTACCGTGCTGGAAAGTTTTCAAATATTCTCTGAGAGGTTTGGGGTGTCGTCTAACCGGATAGTCGTGCTATTTTTAATTATATTTCTGACTCTCCTGGCACGTAAAGTCAGCAATTACATGTTCGGCCATAAGCTCATACATATTGCAAACAAGACAAAGACCGAGTTTGACGACCTCCTTCTGAAGGCGCTCAAAGACCCGGTAGGCTATTTCATTCTCCTTGGCGGCTCCTACCTCGCCTTCCACTCGCTGGGACTACCAGAGAAAATCGGTGGTTTCAACATGGACTCCTTGATTGAAGCTATATTCACACTTCTTTTCACATTTGTGATTCTGCTCCTGGTTTTCAGACTGCTCGACATCCTATCCTACTATATCTATAAGGCTGCCCAGAAGACCGATACCCGTCTCGACGAACAGCTCGCACCCCTGGTCATTAAAAGCCTGAAGATAGTTGCCGCAATCCTGGCGGTTCTCGCTGTCCTGGACAACCTGGGCTGGAACATCAAGTCCCTCCTGGCAGGGGTGGGAATCGGGGGGCTGGCATTCGCGCTGGCAGCCCAGGACACGGTAAGCAACATTTTCGGCTCCTTCACCGTGCTCTCAGACCGTGCCTTCAAAATCGGGGACTGGATAAAAGTCGGGGATATGGAAGGAACCGTGGAAGACGTGGGGGTGAGGTCAACCCGCATCCGCAGATTCGACCAGGCCCTGGTCACCATGCCCAACAGCACCTTCATCAAAACCGCCATCATCAACTTCTCAGAGATGAAAAAACGAAGAATAAAACTGACAATAGGCGTCACCTACAACACAACCAGAGAACAACTGGTAAAAGCAGTGGAAGGAATCCGGAAAATAATAGAAGAAGACGACAGGTTCGACCACTCCTTTTACATGGTCAGATTCACAGACTTCGGAGAATCCTCCCTCAACATCTTCGTCTACTGTTTCACCCGGACCACGGTCTGGCCAGAATACCTCAAGGTGAGAGAAGAATTCCTCCTGAAAATAATGGAACTCTTCGAAAAACTGGACATAGAAATAGCCTATCCCACCCGCAAAATCTACCTGGAAAATGAGTAAAACCATAGTTCCTACCAAAGCTAATATATATTTGTTTGATTCAATAAAAGACTATGCGTCTAGTAGATAAGTATAAAAAGAGATTAAGGTGATTAAAAGTTTGATTGAGCCGATTGTAGACCTGTCCACTTTTTTCCACCTCAGTCGGTTATAGTACAGTATAAACAGCTTGCAGAATAGATTCCAGTTCCTCGTTGGATTTAAACAGCTTATCGAGCAGAAGAATATTTTGATTCTCTGTTTTAGTGAGGAAAACACTGATTCGATTTTACTTCGCTTACCGAGGATTTGATGTTCAAATTCCAGTTTAAGGTTTTTCAGGGCATCAGTCAGCCAGGAACCTTTGTCAATGATGAATTTTGGCTTGTTCTCACAGTATTTCAGCACTTCTTTGACAAAAGACCTTGTAGTTAAATAATTTCTCACTACATATACTCTCATCAGAACTAGCTCGTTTCTCTCAACATCCACAGCAGAATAGACATAGTACA
>CAZCCY010000080.1:0-8021 GCA_964497545.1 uncultured Methanosarcinales archaeon
GAACGTCCCTTCGAGGGACAAGCCCCGTCCGTCAGGGCGGGGTAGTTGACTCTCCTTCTCTTCTACACTCACGTTTCACAATCCCCAAAAGGAATAATTCAAGGCCCGGGTCGGGATTCGAACCCGAGTCGTGGGATCCACAGTCCCAAAGGATAACCAACTACCCTACCCAGGCAAGCAGAAACAACCGATATCTCACGCGCTAAATTAAGATAAAACTATCGTGACTATTCAGGTATCGGTCAGCACTCCGAGGGGGGGGAAGGTTGGTATGCTTTTTCCGTTCTGTTTCTCGGTCTGGCTGGTCGGTCTGGCTGGGTTTCTTGGGGTGGTTGGCTCTCTGGGGGAGGGTTCTAATAAGTTACATGGCAGGACAGAAATACATATCTGTAGTCTGTTATATCTTCCTGTTTAATGGTTACTATTAGCGAAAAGATATTCACCCGTGCCTCTGGCAGGAAGGTTGTCGCTGGAGATTTTGTGACGGCTTCGGTTGACTATGCTATGGCTCATGATGGTACCAGTGTGCTGGCAACCATGGCTTTGAAAGAGATGGAAGTCGAGAAAGTGTGGGACCCTATGAGGATAGTTATTCCTTTTGATCATCTGGCTCCTGCTAACAATGAGCTTACTTCGCGTCTTCAGTTTAAGGTGAGAAGGTGGGTTCGAGAGCAGGGCATAACCAGTTTTTTTGATGTGGGCAGTGGTATTTGCCATCAGATAATGGGGGAGGAGGGTTTTGCTCTGCCTGGTAAGCTGGTGGTGGGGGCTGATTCCCATTCCTGTACCTATGGTGCTTTCGGAGCCTTCGGGACGGGTGTGGGGGCTACGGATATGGCTGAGATAATGGCCACCGGTAGGCTCTGGTTCCGGGTGCCCGAAACTGTGAAAATAAAAATTGAGGGGGAGCTGCCCAGGCGGGTCTCGGCCAAAGACATTATTCTAAATATAATCAGAGAGTTTGGGGTGGATGGTGCCACCTACAAGGCCCTGGAATTTGAAGGTGAAACCGTCCAAAAGCTCTCTATGGACAGCAGAATGACCATCTGCAACATGGCAGTAGAAATGGGAGCCAAGGCAGGCATAATACCCCCAGACGAGACGACCTTCCGCTATCTAGAGGGGCGAGCAGCCACGTTTTACACTCCTGTCTACTCTGACCCTGACAGCGATTTCGCAGACGAATACACCTTTGAGGTCTCAGAGCTTTCACCTCAGGTGGCCTGCCCTCACCAGGTAGACAACGTAAAACCAGTTGAGGAAGTTGAAGGTATAGCCCTGGACCAGGTCTTCATTGGCACCTGTACAAACGGCCGCTACCAGGACCTGAAGATGGTGGCAGAGATTCTTAAAGACAAAAAAGTGAAGACCAGAACCATTGTCATACCTGCCTCCCGGAGGATATTGATGAGATGTCTTGAGGAGGGAATCCTTAAAACCCTTCTCGAGGCTGGGGTGGTTCTCGGTCCACCCGGCTGTGGGCCATGCCTGGGCGGACACCTGGGTGTAATCGGCAAGGAAGAGATATGTCTTTCCACCTCAAACCGCAATTTCAAAGGCCGCATGGGGGCAAAAGGCACGGTCTATCTCTCCTCGCCAGAAACAGCAGCAGCAAGCGCCCTCACCGGGGAGATCACTGACCCAAGACAGCTAAAATAAGCTGCACTGCCCCCTGTCAGAATAAATTTATCCTGCTATCCCGGTCCAGATGGTGCCATGAGTCTTCATTCCGCCTTTTTCTTTATTCCGCCTTTTTAAACACAAGTATGTTCTCTTTTTGCATTACATTGTACAGTCCAAATATTATTTTATCAATGTTCTTTTCTAGTTTGAATCCAAGCCGGGTGAATGCATCAATGGTCATTTCTACAGTTTTTATTTCTTGACCGTTTAAAGTAGCATTTCCTATTACTATGACACAGTATCCCCTGGGTTTTAAAACCCTGTCCATCTCTTCATAGGCCAGTTTCATGTCATGGTTATAGAGAGCAACTTTTGTCTTCAAAGTCCCCCGGACACCTATAAATTCATTTCTTATTTTACTTATATCGTATCCTAACGCCTTTAGAGCGTGTGCATCATTGGAAACATAATCTAATGCTATTGAATATGGAGGTGAACAGATTATTCCATCTATTGTCTCGGAAGTGATATTCAGCTCTCTTGCATCGCCTTTTTGAATATCCACCTTTCCGAGATTCAGATTTAAATCTTTAATTAACTGGTGATAATCTTCAACTGACTGTAACATTTTGTGGGCGTTTGTCTCAAAGGATTTCTTAAAATCTTTTGCCTTTCTACGGCTTCTATCGCTGTGAGATATTAATTCAGCAACTTTAAAGAAGTTTTTAACTTTTTCATCTTTTATCTGGTCAATAACCTCGCTTATTGTTTTAGATTCGTCATTAAAAAATGATTTCAGGTCTGTTCCGCCACTAGCAGACATAATTGTGGGATAATTTTTCTTAATCTCGTCTAACACATAAATAGATTCAGTTTTAACTTTAGAAATTAAATAACAGACCTCAGATATGTCCACACCGATAGAATTTATTCCTAATAATTGGGCTTCTAATGCTGTGGTACCGCTCCCAATAAATGGGTCAAGTACGACATCGCCTGGTTTAAGCTGAATGTAATTCAATAATGCACGAATCATCTGTGGATGATATTTCCCTTTATAAGGATATATCCAATGAGTAAGATACTGATTTACAGACCTGGTTCTATTTTTTGAAGTAATTATTTTATAAAATGTGTCTCTGCCATTGACTTTTTCAAAATACGCTGCCCGTTTTATTATGGCTTCCTGAGAAGGCATATCCTCTATAATGAATTCTCTGAGCCCATTGGTAAGATTATATTTAACTCCAAAACTATCTAACTCCATCATAGCTAGAGCTAATTCATACACGAATTGGACATTCTGAAAGAGTTTTACCGATTGTGTTTCATTTATTCTCATGGTGTGAGTATACCTCGTAGCCATATTAAATGGCAGTGCTCTATCGTTTCGAGTTAACCTTTCCTCCCTGATTACACCTAACTTTTAGGGTATATCTGAAGTCCAGCTTTGTTGAATTTAAGTGGAATGCTGATGGCTTTCCCTGACAAGCCTGGCTGTGGCAAGTGCTGGGAAGAGCCTGGAACCTCTCTCTCCATACAAATCTGAGAGGGGTGTGCATTTGAGTTTTGCTCTCTTTGCAGCCTCTTTAATGAGGAATTCTCCCATGCCACAGGCAGAGACATGGCCTAGGTTGTATTCTCGGCTTTTCACGGTGAGAGCCTCTGCCAGGTCTTGTATCTGTCGCTCTCGTATCTGCCTGGCAATACCGGTAATCTCCTCTGGGCTTAACTCGCTTGTGTCGGCACAGAGGAGTCTTGCCAGCCTCCTGGAACAGGCCCCTGGGGCCCTGCCATCCGGGGTGGGACAGGTGTAGTCCTCCTCCTTTATGTCTCCGAGGAGGAGGTAGACATCTGCGTTGATGGCGAAATACTCGGATGCCAGCCGGTAGACTTTACCTCTGAGTTCCACCTGGTTTAGAATGGAAACAGGGTTTGTCCGAAGCACCCCCGCGTATATCAGCTCGCCCCTGCCAAGCCTCTCAAGGTCTGTGACCCCGGCTCTCGGTCTTCCACCTTGGATGGGGATGATATCGGTGGTGGTGCTGCCCATGTCCACCAGGATGGTGTCCGGGAACTCCCTTGCAATCCAGGCAGCACTTGCACTCCAGTTAGCAGCGGCAAGCCCCCTCGGATTTCTGCCATCCGAGATCCTCCCCCACTGGTCGATAAATTTCACCTCGCATTTAAACCCTCCCAGTGCTGCATCCCGCAGGAACCTGGCCCCCTGTTCTTTGTCCGGGAAACAATCAGCAAGCTCACCCGTCATCACAACACCTACCAGGGAAGGCTTAAGACGTCTATCGACACTCTCCAGGAACCCCCTTATGTCCTGGTGTTTCCAGAGGGGTAGATAGTGGATTTCCAGGGTTTCAAAGTCACTTGAAGCCACCTTGGTGTAGGCGCCACCAATGTCAACACCAAGAACAGTCATATCGTTTTTCCGTTGAGCTGGTTCTGGAGGAACCTCTTACCATTTTTCACGTCCTCCCGGGAGAACACCTCCAGGTTGTAAACCCCCTGGAAGTCGAGTTCTTCGAGTATCCGGAAGTCAATCACACCCTCCCCGGGTGGTAGGTGGAGGTCACCACCATATCGCTCTTGCCAGCTCCCCGGGTTGTCATGGACATGGAGATGTACCACCAGGTCCCGCACCTGTCTCACAAACTCTCGCAGCCGCTCCTGGTCTCCCTGGCAGGTCAGGTTAGCATGGCCAATATCAAGAGTCACACCCAGCCCTGGCACAAGCTCCACAGCCCTCACAAGCTCCCCCACCTCACAGCAGAGATTTCTGGGGTCAGTGCCCTCCTTGTTCTCCAGGGCCAACACCACACCCCGCTCCACCGCAAAACCGGCAAGCCTCCTGAGATTCCCCACCATCCTCTCAAAAGAATCGGGCAGAGTCCTTATACCCGGGTGCACCACCACAACCCCTGCATCCACCCTGACAGCAAAATCGATGCTCTCCTCCAGCAGCCTGAAACCCTTTTTTCCCATATTCGCGGTGTCCACCCGCAGCTCGGCAGGATAACCTGGATACTCGCTGTAATAGGGGGCATGGACCGAGGTTGAAAGATTGCAGGTCGAGAGAGCCTCAACAAGCTCTTCCACCCTCTCCCAGGCAAGCCTCCCACCCTGGTAGAGTCCGAGCTTGGGTAGGTATAGCTCTACACCATCAACAAGACCATCAAGCTCTGGCAGCGATGCTGAAAAGGATGAGGCACTGATAATCATCTAATGAAAACGGTAAGTTTAAATGCATTAGAGTATTTTAATTTTACGTTATTCCATGGAAAAAGTGACCGTTAAACTACAAAAACTCGATGTTGAAAAACAAGAAGAATTGGAAATCGAAGAATGGATGATTGAGGAATTCTTCATCCCTTTCCAGGCGTCTTAAATGGAAGTAACCGGGATTTGCTCCCTCTGCGGTCGGGCCGGCAAGGTCTACACCTGTATGCTCTGCGGGAGACAAGTATGCTCAAACTGCATCACCCTCCAGGGAGCCTGCATCAGATGCATACACGGAAGAACCTGACACAACAATACTATTTGGATCTTTAAAAAGTTCTAAGTGCCAAATAAAACTGCTAAAATAAAACTGCTCCTGCCTTAAAACCTGGGATTGAAGCAAAGAGGATTGACAGCAATGGAGAATAACTTTCCAAAGCCTGGGGGTGGTGTGAGGGTTATTGCGGGTTATAACGTTAACATTGATTCGGTTTATCAGATTAAGGGGGATGAGCTTTCTTTGCTCCTGGAAAAGGGGGGTGTGGAGGGATGGAGGAGTGGGAGAGATGAAATCTGGTCTCTTGGGGATCTGGCTCGGGGTCTCTACCGTTGTCTTAAGCGTGGGAAGGGTGAGGAGTGGCTGGTTTTTAACCCTGGTGTTGTGGATTTTATTGAGGAGAATTTCCCGGGGAGGTTGCGGCTTGGGGGGAATGCGGGGATTATGGCGAATGTGATGGCCGGTTTGGGGGCTGGGTGTGTGGTGGTTAATGCTTCCAGGTTGACCCGGAGGCAGGCCTCTCTTTTCACCTCCAGGAGGGGTATCGCTGTCCCGGCTCTGGTGGATGGCGGTCTCAGGCTCTGTCGTCCTCTGGATGCTGCCAGGGGTGAGGCTGGGGGTGAGGCTGTTCATTTTGTGTTTGATTTTCTGGCTGGAACCCGGGTTTCGGTGGAGGGGGAGGTTTTCAGGGTGCCCCGGAATGACAGGTTTATTGCCAGTTTTGACCCGCCTAATGTCTCGCTTGAGACAGACCCGCTTTTTGAGCGTTTCACCAGGGAGAATGCGGGTTTTTTTGATGGGGCTGTTGTCTCTGGCTTTCACCTCCTGGGTGCAGATGGGTTTCGGGAGCGGGTTTGGAGGAGTATTGAGCAGGTTAAGGGTTGGAAGCAGGTTAACCCTGGTTTGTGGGTGCATCTGGAGTTGGGTCATTTTGTGCGTCCTGAGATTGCGAATCTGGTTCTTGGGGGTTTTTCTGGGGTGGTGGATAGTGTTGGCATGAATGAGGAGGAGCTTTCGGGTTATCTGGGGTGTCAGGATATCCTGGAGGGGGATGTTTTGGAGGGGGCGGTCAGTTTGTTTGAGAGGCTTGATGTGAGCCGTGTTTGTGTTCATACCCGGGATTTTGTGGTCTCGGCCCTCCAGGGTCTTCCCCCAGGTCTTGAGCTTCGGGCCTTGGAGGGTGGTGTGAAGGTTGCAGCTTCCCTGGCGGCAACGGGCAAAACCGGGGATTGGGATTTTGTGGAGAGGTCTATCTCCCGGCTGAGGGTGAGTCGGGTTGGGCGGGAGATGCTTAAAGGTTGGAAGGTTGAGGGTATGGGTGGTTTCCGGGTGGTTGACGGTGTGACGGTTTGTCTTGTGCCCACGTTTGTGTGTGAGGAGCCTGTTACCACGGTGGGTCTGGGCGACACTTTCACCGCAGGTGTGTTGTTGCGGGAGCTGGAGTTGCGGAGGTTTGCACGTCAGCCAAAGGGTTAAGTAAAAAAACGGTAGTGTATGTTTATTGCAAAACCGTTTTTTGGTGGTAGAAATGGAATATGAAAAATCTGCAAAAATCCTGAAAGAGATATTGGACTTGGAGGGTTCGCCTGTTGCGGTAACCCTGTCCAGAGAGATGCCAGAAGGCATTAAAAAAATAGAGGAAGCAAGACGCCACTGTCAGTACATCCAGCAGGCAAGACTAAAAGGGGAGGCCTTTTATGCCACCCTGGAGGAAGAGACTTGCAAAGGTGGAGCCGCTGTAATGGGCATGGCACCTCTGCCTCCGAATGTGGAGGATGGCAGCTACTATTACAAGCTTGGCCAGTTTAAAACCAGAAATGCTGCCCGCCGCACCATCCAGCAGGTACCCCAGGTGTTGGGGGGTATTAAAGCTATACTCTACGCTCCCCTGGAAAAAGCCGGTTTCCAGCCAGATGCAATAGTGGTGGTGTGCAAACCCAAGGCAACCATGCTGTTAACCCAGGCAGCCCTCTATAAAAACGGTGGCCGCATCCATACAAGCTTCTCAGGAAAACAGAGCCTCTGTGCTGATGCAGTAGCCTCTCCCTACCAGACCGGTGAGATAAGCATGACCATAGGGTGCAGCGGTAGCCGCAGGCATGCAGGCATTGAAGATGAGGCAGTGATAATAGGGATACCTGCCGAAAAACTGGACGAAATTGTGGAGAGCCTCCAAGCCATCACAAAAAAATAAAATGCACGAAATACAAATTGACCAGGACATACTACAAGCAAACCTGAGAATAGCCAGCACAAACCGCAAGAAACTGGACAAAAACAGGGTCACAGCCATAAACCTCATGGGAGCCATAGGCTCAGGCAAAACCTCCCTCGCAGAAAAAGCCATAAAAGAACTAGGAAGAAAATACAGGTTTGCAGCCATAGCCGGAGACGTGGTAGCCAGCATCGACGAAAACCGCTACCAGCAACTCGGAATACCAGTCATCCCTCTGAACACCGGCAAGGAATGCCACCTCGACGCCCACCTGGTAAGCCAGGCCCTCGAAAAACTCCCACTCTCAGAGATAGACATCCTACTCATAGAAAACGTGGGAAACCTCATCTGCCCGGCAGACTACAACCTGGGTGAACACAAACGCGTGATAATCGTAAGCGTAAGCGAAGGAGACGACATAATAGAAAAACACCCCCTAATCTTCACCACCGCAGACCTGGTAATAATAAACAAAATAGACATCGCAGGCGCGGTAGGAGCCTCCCCAGAAAAAATGGAAAAAGACGCTGCCACCATCAACCCCAAAGCCAGAATAATAAAAACAAGCCTCGTAACCGGCGAAGGAATAAAAGACTGGCTGGAATTCCTGGAAGACCCAGTTTAACCTCACATTCGAGAGGTAGACGTCAATAGATATAATTTTTGTAACTATTC
>CAZCCY010000081.1:0-7853 GCA_964497545.1 uncultured Methanosarcinales archaeon
TTTTCTGTTACGGCTGATGCTGCTTCGCTTGTGGTGGTACTGCTTTTTGATTGCATTACTCCTGAGGTGGATATCAGGACTGCTGCTGCTACTGCTGCTACCAGGACCATGGCGATGAAGATTATCAGTGTTCCTACGCCGGCCTGGCCTTCTTCATTTCTCAGAAATCTTTTCATTTTGTTCTCACCTCATTATCATAGTAATTATCATCTATTACTTAATCTGATAAATAGTTGGCGGTTGGAAATTATTAACCAGACACAAAAAGATATAATTTAAAACTTCCAAAGATAACAGAGATAGAATGGTAAACCCCTCCTACCTCCTGAACACCCTGGTATGCCTTGCCATTGTAATGGCAGCAGCATCTTTCACAGCATCTCTCCACAAAAACAAGACCCGCCACCCCCCGGGCAGCCTCCCCGCCCTCAACTCGCTAATCCTCTTCTGGGCCCTGGTCGGGGTCTATTTCCTGGCAGCCGGGACAAGGACCTTCCTGGCAGCCCTCGCAAGCTTCCCAGAGCTTGAAACCCTCTTCTACCATGCCTCCACCCTCCCCCTCGCCCTCCTGCCGGCTGTCATGGTCTATTTTGCAGTCTATATTTACACCGGCAACCAGAACTCAAGCCTCCTGGCCACTCTGGTATCCGGAGCCCTCAGCCTCCTCTACCTGGCATCTCTCACCTACTTCGGGGTCACAGGCCCCCTCTACACCAACTGGGGTGCAACCTTCCAGCCAGAAAAACCCCTGACCATTTTCCTGGCAGCCCTCTTCACCCTGCCCACAATTTTGATAATGTACATCCTGGCAACAGCCATCCTCTACCGCCAGGAAAAACCAGCAAAACTCGTCTTCTCCCTTCTCACAGTCTCCCTTGTATTTGACTTCACCTTCCTGGAAGCTGTAGCAGACCGGGGATTCATGCAGATGGCTGCCAGGATATTCATATTCCTTGCATCAAGCCTGGGATACTTCCTCTATTTCTCCCCCCCAGAACACAACATAAAAAATATAGAACCCCTACAGGAGTCCCTGGAAGAGGGCGAAAAAGGTGTCCAGCATGATTGAAATCGATGTTGACCAGGAGATAGAGGTTGCAGAATACTATCAGTCCCTGGGGATAACCTGTGGGCCAGGGGACATTCAGTACCGCCTGATACTTCTCACACTCTTCAAAAACCGGGGTAAAATAACCCGTTTCTCCGAAATCCGGGATTACACCGACAGAATCGCTGACCGGGGAAGCATCGGAAGCAAGCTTAAAACCGTGTTCCAGCTTAACGGCCTGGCAGTCAAGGTTGACTACGGAGGCTACACCATCACCGAGAAAGGGATAGCTGCGGCCAGATTCATCCTCGCCACCACAAACCACTACAAAAAATCAAAGAAGATGGAGACCATTATCGAGAGAATACCCAGGTTGGAGCCATGAAAAAAATAGCCATCCTCCTCCTCTATCTTGCACTCGTCTTGACCGGTGGGGGTGAGCCTGTCTGGAAGGCAGAAACCGCCAGGCCCCTGGGGGCAAATACAACACTGGCTCTGGGAGACTACTACCTGGTCTTCCTCAACCCTAACTCGACCCTGGGCAGTGTGGACTTCACCCTCTACCAGAACCACACCATCACCGCCACAGCCCATCTCACCCTTAACCAGAGCTTCGAGGGAGATATCAGGGTATCCCTGCTGAAATCAGGAGACCTCCTCTGGACTGTGATTTATACCCCCAGGGAGCTGAGGCTCTGGCAGAAAAAAGGGGAGTACCACCTCTCCTGGGGAGAACAAATCCAGACACAGGGCTACACCATCAAGGCAGCCTCCTTCCAGGGGCCCCAGGTCTCCCTGGGAATCACCGGCCCCAACCTCACAGCAACCCCGGTGCTGGGGGAGGGAGAAACCTGGAGCCAGGGACGGCTCAAAGTCGAGGTAAAAACAGTAGACCCAGGTGGCACCACCACCCTCGAGGTCTACCTTCTCCCGGAGCCAGAACTGAACCTCACACTAGCCCCGAAACGGTTTTACACTCCAGGCGAACAGGCAGCCATCAGCTTGAAAGTCGAGACAAAAATGCTGAACCTCCTAAACGTCACAGCCCACCTGCCAGATAATAGTAGCCAGGTCTGGGTTATAGCCCAGCCACCATCCACCCTTGACCTCAACCTCACCTTCAAAACCCCCCAAGAGAGTTTCAACCTCACAGCCACAGCCTGGGGCTGGGACTACCAGGGTGGAATCATAAAAACAAGGACCACCACTGCCATCCATATAAAACCCCCCATCACCGTCAAAAAAACCCTCCCCCAGGTGGCAGACCCAGGCCAGGTTAACGTGACCCTGACACTCCACAACACCGGCCCCGCCAGGGAGACCCTGGAGGTCACCGAGCCACCACTCCCCCCTGGCCTTGAATTCAACACCACCCCACACTGGAACCTCACCCTGGAGCCCCAGGAGACCCGCCGTCTGAATTACACCCTCCTGGCATCACCGGGCAACTACACCCTCCCCCCGGTAAGAGTGAGATGGAGAAATCAGACCATCACCTCCAACACTCCCAGTCTACTGGTGAACGGCCCCATAATCCAGGCATCCAAAACCGCCCAGCACCTCACCAGGGACAGGTGGAAGGTTAAAGTCAGCGTTAGAAACCAGGGTAACCGGCCGGCCGAGGTCCTGGTCACCGACACCATCCCCCCTGGCACACCCCTCCTGGAGGGGAGTAACTCCTGGAGCGGCATACTCCAGCCAGGCAAAACCCAGACCCTGGAATACACAGTTGAAATAAAAAAAGACACCGAGCTTCCACCAGCCAGGGTAGAATACCGGGACGCCAAAGGAAACGATAAATACCTCTATTCAAATAAAGTTGAAATAATGACAAAAACGAAGACTGCCATGCCAGCGGGAGAAAAAAATAAGCAGGCAAAACACCTGGAGACCGGCAGGCTTGCTGCTGCCATGACCCTGGTACTCCTGACCCTGACACTCCTCATTGTCCTGATACCCCTTGGCTTCTACCTGAAAAAGAGAGGGTGAAAGGTATGGCAGACCCATTCTCCCTCGTTTTACTGGCCATTTACACCCTGATAGTACTGGTAGTATTGGTCTACTTCTCCACAATAGTGGCAGGTTTACTGCTAGCCTCGCCTGTCCTCGTCCTCCTCCTGGCGCCAGAGAAGACCACAGCCTTCCTCCTCCAACCCCAGTTCAACCTGGCAGGCGTCCCCTTCCAGAACATCCACCTCCTGTTTTTCATCTGGACAGCCCTTCTCACCCTGATAGTCTACAGCGAGTTCATCATCTGGTACCTCACCCCCAAAAAAGAAGAAGAGAAAAAAGAAAAAGAGGAAGAGGAGGAGAAGACCCTGAAATCCAGGGTTGAGGGGGTGCTGCTCAGAATCGGTAAAATCATGAGCGGCTAACTGAGAGCGTCTTTAACCATCTCCCTCCCCAGGTCCAGGGCTTCCCTGATTTTCTCTGGCCTGGTCCCCCCGCCCTGGGCAAGGCCGGGTTTTCCTCCGCCACCTCCCCCTAGTATCCGGCACATCTCCCGTACAAGTCTGCCCGCATTTATCCCTGCCTCCTGGGCTTTTTCTCCCACACCCACAGCGATTTTACAATCCCTCCCAGCGAGGAGTGCCACCACATCCGGATACCGTCCAAACTGGCCTGCTGTCTTGATAAGCTCCTCCGGGTCTGCATCTATCTCACTGACAACGAGTCTGATTCCACCGGTCTCTTCTGCTTCCTGGAGCATCACCCTGGTGCGGGCTTCTGCCAGCTCTTCTTTCAGGCGGAGATTCTCTTTTTTAAGGTCTTTCCATTCCTCAAAGAACCTGTTAACCGTCTCAGGTAGATGCTCTGGTGTGACCCGGAGAGCAAGGCTCGCTCTTCGCAGGAGGTCTTCCCGCTCCTGGATGGCCTTCACCGCAGGTATGCCTGCCGAGTACTCCAGCCTCTCCACACCGTCCTGGATGCGCTCGGTCCGGAGGATCTTGATAGGCCCCACCTGGCCGGTGCTGGACACATGGAGGCCGCCACAGGCCTCCACATCGCCTCCCACCTTGAGAACTCGAATCTCCCGCCCCGGAGGGACACCCCCCTGGTAGATTACAAGGCCAAAAACCTCCTCCGCCTTTGTCCGCTCCATCCAGTTTATCTCCACCGGCAGGTCCGCCATCACAGTCTTGTTTGCCAGAAGCTCGATTTCTTTCACCTCCCTGGGTGTCACCCGGCGGTAGTGGGAGAGGTCGAGTCTTGCCCGCTCTGGCGTCTTGTGAGCTCCAGCCTGCCAGATATGGTCTCCCAGGACCTGTCGGGCTGCATCGTTCACAATATGGGTGGCAGTGTGATGCCGCATCAAAGCAGCCCTCCGCTCCAGGTCTATCCTCCCCTCCACCCTTTCCCCCACCCGGGGGCGGCACTCACCCTTGTAGTAGTGGAGGACTATGCCGTTCTGGAGCTGGACGTCCCACACCTGGAGGGTGCAACCCCCAACTTTTATGGTGCCCTGGTCTGCCTCCTGGCCACCACCCTCCGGGTAGAACAGGGTCTGGTCCAGGACAAGACACCCATCCTCTGGCACAGCCAGAACCTCGGCCTGGAAGGTCTCCCTCCCCGGGTCCTCATAATAGAGCCTGCGGGTAGGAGACAGACCCGGGTCAAGCTCTATCTTTTTCTCCACCTCCTCCAGGGCCTCCCTGCTGTGGCTCTCTGCCACCAGCGAGTAGAAGTTATCAGGCAACTCCACCCTCACACCCAGTTTACCTGCCACCTCCCTCGTGATTTCAGGCGGTATCCCATGGGTGTCATAGAGCTGTATCAACTCCCCCAGAGGTATCCCACTCTTAAAATGGCGGGCTGTCTTCTCCACAAGCCTCCTACCCCGCTCCAGGGTCTCCCGATACCTCTCCTCCTCCAGGTCAAGTATCTCCCGTATAACATCAACCCGCTCCCCCAGATGCGGGAAAGCCCTGAGACTACGAATCTGCATCTCCACAATCTCAGAGAGAGAGGCCTCCATTTCCAGCTCAGCCATAAGCCTGAGGGTCCGCCTGAGCACCAGCCTGGCCAGATAGCCTGCCTTCACATTAGACGGTATAATCCCATCCCCCAGCATGAAGGCAAGACACCTCGACCCATCAGCAATGGCATAAACCGCCTCCACCGGCTCCATTATCGACCGCAGCTTCTCCACAGTCACCCCGATACTCTCTGCCACCCGCTTGCGGAGCTCCAACAGTTTCGCCTGACCCCGGATATCCATCAGACCTGCAAGCCTGGCATTCTGGGCGAAAACCTCACTGTCAGAATAATCCACCCCTGCCAGGTCCATCAGCTCCCGCACAACACCCGGGAAAATAGCGTCATAAATGGTAGGAGTACCCTGGGAAGCCCACACAAACCGCTCAAGACCATAACCAGTATCCACAATATAGCTGTCCATCCGCCGGTATCGCTCCCCCTTGATCAAGATGTCACCCCCAGGGTCCACCTCCAGGTTCATGAAAACCAGAGTGGCAAGCTCCAGACCACCCACCAGCACCTCCAGACACGGCCCAGCATTCCCACCCCCAGCCCACGGCTCCTCCTTATAAGTGACATCCTCAAGCCTAGCACCCAGACTCCGAAGCAGCTCATCACAATACTGCACCGTCTCCTCCTTCCAATAGACCTCCACCCCAGGCCGGTTAAAAGCATGATGAGCCATCATCTCAAAATTCGTGAGATGCCTCCCGCTCCTGCCCACCGAGTCCAGGTCGTCCAGCCGGATACAGGGCTGGGAGATGGTAAGCGGGTTGGCAGGCGGCGGCACAAGACCACCCGTGACAAAAGGCTGGAAATCAGCAATAGAAGCAATAGTCAGATAGATATCATCCCGCCACCTAGCAACAACCGGATACGGCTTAACCCTCCTATGACCCCGCGCCTCGAAAAAAGAGAGATAATACTCCCGCATCCCATCCAAATCAAACCTACTCTTAAAAACCGGGCTGCCAATAAAAGAATAAGGGTCACATGGCGCATCCCCACACGTCAAACGCTCCTCGTCCTGAGTCCAGAAAGCCCCACCACACCTGGGACAAACCTTACGAACAAAACCATTATCCCGGAAATAATCCAAATCATACTCCTCTTCAAGCATGAACAGGGGGTTAACACAGCCTAGGGGGAAAAACGTTTCTGAAACAACAGTACTTCCGAATAGCCCTACTTCCGGGTGAGTGAGATATCAACACAGTTATTTTGAGATGAATCATATGGGAGGCCATGATCCTAGACACACAAGATGTGGATATGATGGTCATGACCTCAGAGCTGTTGAGTAGGGCAAGCATAATAAAATTACCTGAAGGTACAAAGTACGGTTTTCAGGATACACATAAATTCAAGAATTGTTTTTGTGTGGAGGGGTGGGTGGGATAATGTTTTTAATTCTGGCTGGTGTTTAAGGGGGTCTGGATGGTTAAGATTGTTTTCCTCCCTTCTGGAACCCGGGTTGAGGTGGAGGAAGGTACAAGCATCTATGACGCGGCCCAGCAGGCCGGAATTAAAATCTGGAACATCTGTGGAGGTAAAGGCTCCTGTGGCAAGTGCCGGGTCATGGTGGACAAAGGAGAGGTCACAGTCAAAAGGACTGAACGTCACACCCTGCCACCAGGATATTATCTGGCATGTCTCACCTATGCCAGGGGAGACCTTGAGGTTTTTATTCCAGTGGAGAGCCGGATTGAAGGGCAGAAGACCCTGATCGACACCCTCTTCCGGGAAGTTGAAATCGACCCAGCTGTGAAAAAGAAATACTATCCCAGGGTAGAAGAGGCACAGGCACAGTTCCCCAAGATAAATATCCCCCACTTTGAGGGTGGTGTCACACTAACCATCCGGGGCCAAGAGGTTCTGGACGTGGAGGAAGGAGACACGACTCCTGAGAGTTTCGGCCTAGCAGTGGATATTGGCACCACCACGGTGGTGGCCTACCTAGTAGACCTGGAAACCGGCCGGGTCACAGCCACCGCCTCAGACTACAATGGACAGATAATCTACGGGGAAGACCTTCTCTCCCGCATCGAATACGCCCGCAAGCCCAGTGGAACCCAGAAGCTCCAGAAGGCAGTGGTCTCCACCATAAACACCCTCATCCAGCGGTTGACAGAGGGGAGGGTGAGAATCCTGGACATCTCTATCGCGGGTAACACTGTGATGGAACACCTGCTGGCAGGCCAGGACCCAGCCTACCTGACCAAAACCAACGCCGAAGTAAGCCGGGAGCCGAGGACACTGGAATGCCGGGACATCGGGATAGACTCCAACTCCCAGGCCTATGTCCTGCCCTGTGTCAGCAGATACGTGGGGGGAGATGCTGTTGCAGGTGTCCTGGCCACCGGGATGTTCGAGTCCCCGGAGATTTCCCTTTTCATTGACATGGGCACAAACGGGGAGATAGTCTTGGGCAGCCAGGGCTGGCTCTTCTCGGTCTCCTGCGCCTCAGGCCCGGCCTTTGAGGGCTGGGAGATAAAATACGGGATGCGGGCGGTGGAAGGAGCAATAGAACACGTGAAAATAAAAGAAGAAAACAGGGTGGAATACACAGTATTGGGAGGCGGCAAGCCCAGGGGTATCTGTGGCTCTGGCCTCATCGACGCGATGGCAGAGATGTTCCGCCAGGGGGTACTTGACACCATGGCAAAACTCCAGCCTGCACCAGGTGTCAGGGAGGGGCCTGACGGCCTGGAATACCTGATAGCCCCAGCCCAGGAGACCGAAATCAAGAGGGACATCGTAATAAGCCAGCGGGACATCGACAACCTGATGCAGAGCAAAGCAGCGGTCTGCGGCGGAATAGCAGTAC
>CAZCCY010000082.1:0-7755 GCA_964497545.1 uncultured Methanosarcinales archaeon
CCCGAACGTCCCTTCGAGGGACAAGCCCCGTCCGTCAGGGCGGGGTAGTTGACACGGGATAAAAAATGGAACCAGGCAGAGACAACATTGTAAGAAAATTCGCCTTATACAGTTTCTTAGTAATGACAATCCTAGGAGCAGCTCTGGTAACAGCCATATCCTACACTGTAGAAGACTTCATGGTTGCAAGAGCAAGAAACCCTACCACAGAACTAATAGAAATGAGAGCCCAGGACCACCTGACACCAGAAGACTTCAAAACCACCACCGACTGCCGCAAAAATGCAAACTTCAGAAGATACATTGAAGACATCCTAACCAGCGAGGTTGTCAAGATTAAAATCTACAACACCGAAGGGAAAATTATATGCTCCAACGATGAAAGGCTAATCGGAAAAACTTTTAAAAATAATCCCGACTTACAGGCTGCTCTCAAAGGAGAAAAAGTAGTCGAAATAAACCGGAATCTGGAAAAAGAAGAAAACATCTATGAACAGGGCTATCGGGGCCTCATGGAAATCTACGTACCCATCCTTGCAGAAAACGGGGAAATCGTAGGTGTCGTAGACGTTTACCAGATCCTGGACTTCCTGGACGATGAAATAAAAAAAGCCAAAATAATAGTCTTCTCCCTTGTCACCACAGGACTCACGATACTCTACCTGGTGCTTTTCGGAATCGTCAGCCAGGCAAGCAGAACCATACGCTTCCAAAAAGAAGAACTGGAACGCTCAAACCGCCAGCTACGACAAATCGACAGAATGAAATCCGACTTCATGAGCACCATAGGCCATGAACTCCGCACACCCCTCACAAGCATAATAGGATACAGCAAACTCCTACTGGATGGAAACATGGGCGAACTCGACAAAGAACAAAAAGAAGCACTAAAAGAAATACTAAGCGGGGGAAACAACCTTCTAAGACTCATAAACGACATTCTCGAATTCCAGAGAGTCGAATCAGGAAAATCAAATCTAAAATTCGAGAAAACAAGACTCTCACCCCTAATATCCCAGATAGTCCGAACCGAAAAACCCATGGCAGACGAGAAAAACCAGAAAATAGAAATCCAGATAGACCCAACCCTACAGGAAATCGTCACCGACCCAGACAAACTAAAACAAATCCTCCTAAACCTCCTTAACAACGCCATAAAATTCACACCCCAGGACGGAGAAATCAAAATCCAGGTAAAACAAGAAAACAACAAAGTGAAAATCAGCATCACAGACAACGGCATCGGCATCGACAAAAAAGATCAGGAAAAAATCTTCAAACCCTTCCAGCAACTGGACCAGGGGCTCAGCCGTAAATATCAGGGAACCGGCCTTGGACTTGCCATCGTAAAAGAATACACCCAGAGACTGGGAGGAGAGATCACCCTGGAAAGCGAACTCGGGAAAGGCAGCACCTTCACCATCACCCTCCCCCTAAAAAAACAGGAAGACGACCAAAAAAACAACTAACAAAAAAAAATAAATATAGAGCGAGGGGGTTATTGGAAGAATGCGGCTTTTATGTTGATGTTAGCCGGTTTTTTTATGACCGGCCCTATTTTGGCTCCGATGATGGTTTCTATTCCTCTGTCTGCGGCTATGTCCAGAAGTCTCTGGGTGATTACACCGTCAAAAACAATGTTTCGAACATCACCATTTGTGTCTTTGAGGGTGCTGGCCAGATCCCTGACTGCTACCTCTTTCACCACATTTCTGTCGGTGTCGAGGAGACGGGCGCTCAAGGTTCCTTTTAGCTGGTTTACATGCTCCTGAAATTCGTGTTCCACTTTAGCTTGCCCTGTTTTAGGTTCTGTTTCTAGTGTTTCTGGTTCTATCTCTGTTTTTCCTTTTGCTTCCACATGGGTATTCACTGTGGACTGTTCTATATTGACTGTCGGTTTGTCTTCTTCTACCTTGAGCTTGTTTAGGAGTGACTCTCTCTCCTCGTAGCCGTTCTCTTTCTTTCGCTGGTTTACAGCTATCCTCTGCTTTTTGCCGATGCGGTAGTATTCCAGAGCTTGTTCAACGGGCATCTTCTGTCTCAGTGCTTTAACGACTTCCTTCTGAGTGAGTTCTTCCACTCCCTTGCCATCAGGGGCCCTTGCAATAAAGTCAATGTCTGCTACCTGGAGAAGCTCTTTTATTATCAGCTCTCCACCCCGGTCCCCATCAGTAAACGCTGTTACGGTCTTGTTTTTGCAGAGTTCGATGACTTCTTGAGGTACGTTTGTACCTCCCACTGCTATGGCATTTTTAATGCCGTGTTTCAGCAGGTTCAGAACGTCTGCTCTACCTTCTACCACAAGGATGGCGTCTGAGTCCACGACGTTGGGTCCAGCCGGAATATTGTTTTTACCATAGAAGGTAATCTCCTCGACCCGAACAGCCTTTTTTACCTCTTCTGTGATTTCCTGGCTCTCTGGGACTGAGTTGTCAAACATCTCAGTGAGAATCTGCTTTGCCCGCTCAATCACCTGACTTCTTTTAGAAGAGCGGACATCTTCAACATTTTTGGTTGTGATCACGGCTATGCAGGGTCCGATTCTGTCAATGGTCTCCAGAGAAGCCGCCAGCACTGCAGTCTCTACTTTATCCAAGCTCGAGGGAATGTCAATGGTCCCAGTGGATTTACCAGCATTTGACCTGATATTCACTTCAATCCTTCCAATCCTACCGCTTTTCTGAAGCTCCCGTAGGTCAAGGTCACTACCGAGCAAGCCCTCGGTCTGGCCGAATATGGCTCCGACAACATCCGACTTTTCGATAACCCCCTCGGCTTTGATCTTCGAATGAATAATATATTTTGTCGTATCCGATTTCATGGCTTTGTACTCCGTTGAAAAGCAGCTAGACTTATGAGCCTTACAGGCTTTCAGGACTCCCCATACTGATTCTCTATGCACTAACTGTCATATCAAATTCCTTACAACTGACAGAGCCCTGATGACCTTATGATGATGAGTATAACCTAACTGCTTTTCACTCTATAAGCTGTTAAGCTGCATATATAATTAGGCACAAGACTTTAAAAGCATTTTGGTTCGAAAAAGGACCATGCTCAGATAGCCAGAATCCATAAAATCAGAGACGTGAACATAGAGTACTTTATGGTCTCAGTAAAAGAAATTATAAAAGAGTTTACTGTGTTCGAGAGGAATAAAAGCCCCTCTTGAAGCTAAAATTCTTGGAATTGCTGAATGTCGAAGACCTGAGGCTGGATGAACGAAGTTCTGACATCCACCTATTTCCAGACTTCTTCGGTAAGAAGAACAGACAAGAATCCTCTAAGAAACCCTATCAAAAACTGGAATCAATTCTGTAGACTATTAATGTGGTATTATAATCATCTAAGGTGGTAAATAGGGGTAAGTCTATTATCTATCCTATGAATTTATATAGAGGTTAGTCCCAAGTTATGATTCTATCATGAAAAAAGAGGTGTTATTCCCTCTCGTTGTGAATATCCTCCGGAGGGCTGGCTTTCTAGTTTCGGATAGGTGTGATATCCGGCCTAGAAGTTTTGACCTTGCCGCAAGGAGAGACGAGATATTAATCCTCTTAAAAGTGCTTTCTAACATCGATGGTTTAAACGAAGAGACTGCCCGGGAGATGTGGCTTCTTTCTAAGTATCTTCTGGGCAGCCCTCTTATGGTGGGAGAGAAGAGCCGGGACAAGCCGCTGGAGGAGGGGGTGGTCTATTTCAGGCATGGCATCCCTACCTTTAATGTTGCCACTCTCTATGACTATTTCATTGAGAACATACCGCCTCTTGTTTATGCTGCCCATGGCGGCCTTTACGTGAACATTGATGGTCGGGAGTTAAGGGAAGCCCGTCAGGAGAAAGGGCTTTCCAGTGGGAGTCTGGCTGCAGAGGTTGGAGTGTCCAGAAGAACTATTAGAAAGTACGAGGAGGAGGGGATGGACGCCTCGGTAGAGGTTGCTCTTAAACTTGAGGAAGTGTTGAACCGTGCTCTCGCTCTCCCCCTGGAAATCCTGGAAAGGAAGAGAGAGCTGCCAGTAGATGAAGAACACCCTCCCAAGGGAAGCATTCTCTATCAACTCGCCATGATGGGCTTCAAGGTCCACCCAACAAGCCAGGCGCCTTTCAACGCCCTCTCCTGCTCCTTAAAGCCTGCCACCACCATACTTACCGGCATCAGTAGCTACACTGCCAGCATGCGCAAGAGAGCACAGCTAATGAGCAGCATCTCCCGCATCACCCGCACCGACTCAGTAATCATCATCAGAGGCGAAAGCAAGACATCCAACATTGACGAGACAGTGGTGGTGGAAAAGAAAGAACTCGACCAGATTTCAGACTCCCAGGACTTCTTAGACCTCTTACAGGAGAGAAAAGTTAGCGTTAAGGCTGAATAAAGATAAAAGGGAATCTTGAGCCGAAGAAGTATGCCACGGTTTTGGGGGGAGGGACGGCTTAGAAATTAGACGCTTAGAATTAGACGATGTAAGAGTTTGTTGAGCTTTGTGTCGCCTCTTTTTGTCAGTTACCATAAACTCTTTGGCTTTTAAAATCTGAAAAGGTTTGGCATGTACGTTACCAATTACCGGTGTTTTAGATGTGGTAAAGTTTACCCCCCTCAGGTTATTGAGGCCAGAGCCATCCCTAGATGTGATTGTGGGGGTGGCCTGGATGCAGAGTATGATTACCAGTCTATCAAAAAAATTATTCTCCGGGATAATTTCCATCGTAGCAACCCGTTGCACTGGAAGTACTGGGCTTTTTTGCCGGTAAACGACCTCTCCAAGGTTGTAACTATGGGGGAAGGCGGCACCCCGCTACTTGAGAACCCCAGGCTCTCCCGTGAGATAGGAGCTAGACTCCTGGTAAAGTACGAGGCCGGGAATCCTACTGGCTCTTTTAAGGACAGGGGGTCTTCACTGGAGATTACCAAAGCACTTGAATACAACAAGAAAAAGGTCGTGCTGGCCTCCACCGGCAACATGGGTGCCAGTATTGCTGCATATGCCGCCTTTGCAGGTCTTGAATGTCTTGTGTTTGTACCCAGTTTCGTCGGCTCAGCCAAAATCAAGCAGATGAAGGCATATGGGGCTGAAATCAGGGTGGTAGAGGGGGACTATTCTGCGGCCATGAAACTGGCAGAGAATTATGTGCTGGTCCACCCGGACTCTTTTTTAACCGGAGACTACCCCTGGCGTATTGAAGGCACCAAAACCGTGGGCTTCGAGATTCTTGACCAGCTCTACTGGCACATCCCGGACTTTGTAATGGTCCCAATCGGGAATGGCTCCCTTGCCTGGGGGATTTTCGAGGCTTTCCGGGACCTCAAAGAGGTGGGATTCACAGACAGTATACCCTCGATTGTGGGAGTACAGGTGGAGACCTGCTCTCCGGTGGTGGACGCCTGGATGGAGGACCGGGATAACATTATCCCTGTGGAAAATCCAAGCACCATTGCCACAGCCATAGCCTGTGGAGACCCTATCGATGGGCTGGGGGCACTGCGCGCCATCCGGGAGTCAGGGGGCATGGGAGTAAAGGTTTCGGATGAGGAGACGCTGGAAGCCAGAGACAGACTCGGTCGAAGCGGCATGTTTGTGGAGCCAAGCGGGGCTGTAGCCTTTGCAGGTACAAAAAAGATACAGGACAAAATCAGAGGAAAAACCGTGGTCTGCCTAGCCACCGGCCACGGACTAAAAGACCTATACAGAATCTAGGTAGTTTGACAAATTTTAAGTTGCATTCTAATCCTCTAGAAAAAGGATTAATCGAAATCTGTGTAATCCTCTAGAAAAGGATTAATCGAAAAGTGGGGCTGAAAGCCGCACGAACACCACGGGCGAAAAGGATTAATCGAAAGTCTGTGTTGAGGTTGTAATTGTGATGAAAGATTACATTGTCAGAGATATTGGTCTTGCTGAGACTGGAAGGTTGCGGGTTGAGTGGGCCCGCCGACACATGCCGGTTTTGCAGATTATCCGGGAGAGGTTTGAGCAGGAGAAACCTCTTGAGGGGGTTAACATTGTAGCCTGTCTCCATGTCACAGTTGAGACTGCGAATCTCATCCACACCCTCCAGGCTGGGGGTGCCAGGGTTGCGCTTACAGCCTCGAATCCTCTGAGCACCCAGGATGACGTGGCAGCAAGCCTGGCCGCAGAGGGCACCCGTGTATATGCGTTCCGGGGGGAGGATGAGAAACAGTACTACGAGTGTATTGAAGAGGCTCTGAAAATTAAACCTCACATCACCCTTGATGATGGGGCGGATGTCATCGCCTGGGTGCACCATAAAAGACGTGACCTCCTGGAAGGTATCCTTGGAGGCTGCGAGGAGACCACTACAGGCGTCATCCGGCTGCAGGCCATGGCGAGGGATGGCGCCCTTATGTATCCTGTTATAGCTGTTAACGATGCTGAGACAAAGATGATGTTTGACAACCGCTATGGCACCGGCCAGAGCACCCTCCACGGGATAATGAATGCCACAAACGTCCTGCTTGCAGGTAAGACCCTTGTGGTGGCAGGATACGGGTGGTGCGGCCGGGGTGTAGCCATGCGGGCCAGGGGTATGGGGTCCAACGTCGTGGTAGTGGAGGTAGAGCCCAGGAAAGCCCTTGAGGCAGTGATGGACGGATTCCGGGTGATGTCCATGACCGAGGCTGCTAAAATTGGAGACATCTTCATCACCGTTACCGGAGACACATCGGTGATTCGGGGTGAGCATTTCAAACTGATGAAAGATCAAGCAATCGTGGCAAACTCAGGACACTTCAACGTGGAACTAAACCTACCCGAACTTGAAGGGATTTCAGAGGGTAAACGAGAGGTAAAAGAGGATGTCACAGAGTATCTTGTAAACGGAAGGCGGATTTATGTGCTGGCAGAAGGTAGACTTGTGAACCTCTCCTGTGCCTTCGGCCACCCCCCTGAGGTGATGGACATGAGCTTTGCCAACCAGGCCCTTGCAGTGAAATACATTGTAGAACACGGAAAAGAACTCGGAAAACAAGTCTACAAAGTTCCCCTAGAAATCGACAGCGAGGTAGCAAGACTCAAACTCCAGGCCATGGGAATCGAAATCGAAAAACTAACACCAGAACAGGAAAAATACCTGAAAAGCTGGACTATAGGGACCTAGGTCAAAACGGGCAGGATTGGTAACAGGACTAAAACACCTTTGTACGCGCACCAGCACTGCTGACCCATATCCCCTCCATTTTCCACCTTACACTGAACCAAGACAAAAATTCACAGATGGCTTTTCAACCGCACGGCAAACCATTACAAAGAGGGGGTGGCACTGCCGAACCTTGTAATTTATTTAGCTTAATAGTATTCTCCTTTAGTCAACACAGCACCCCAAACAGAAAGTTTAAATTAGAGAAAATCCAGTCTAGCAACACAAGCTCCGATAGTGTAGCACGGCCAATCATGCGGGACTCTCACTCCCGCGACTGGGGTTCAAATCCCCATCGGAGCATTTCCAGCCCTTCATTCCCCTTTTAACCTCTCCTCCTCTTCTTTTTAGGAAAAAAATTTTTAGGGGAGGTATTTTTTGAGGTTTGGCATTCTTTTGAGGTAGTCTTCTCTGAGTTCTTGGGGGTCTATGTGGTCGTAGATGTCGATTGTGTCTTTGATTTTATCTCCGCGGAGTGCTTGTCGGTATTCTCGGGGCATGCCTGCCCGTCTGAGTGTTGTAGTGAACCAGTGTCGGAAGCAGTGGGGTGTCAACTACCCCGCCCTGACGGACGGGGCTTGTCCCTCGAAGGGACGTTCG
>CAZCCY010000083.1:0-7652 GCA_964497545.1 uncultured Methanosarcinales archaeon
CCGAACGTCCCTTCGAGGGACAAGCCCCGTCCGTCAGGGCGGGGTAGTTGACTTGGCGAACCTGTCCGAATAACTAACACCTCCTAAACAACATTGAAGTAGAGACCGATATCAACCAGACTCCTATCTCCAAAGCTTTTCATGTCTGAATCTGACTCCTAAACGCTGTAAAGCATATCTATACCAGGTATCTAATCTTCACACTCATTCCGCAGACCTGTGCCTGGGCTGTTTTTAGAAGCAGGATGGGAGGGGGCATCCGCCGCTGTATTCTGGGTCTGCCTGCATGTATTGTATCTCGTCTGAGAGGGTGTAGAGGACCTGGGTTTTTTTGCTGCCGTACCTGTAGATGGTGATTCCCTTGCATTTGAGTTTGTAGGCTAGCAGGTAGGCTTCTTCCACCTGTTTTTTCCCGGCGTCTTGGGGGAAGTTGATGGTCTTGGAGACTGCGTTGTCGGTGTATTTCTGGAAGGTGGCCTGCATTCTTACATGCCACTCTGGCGGGATGTCTGGGGCGGTTACAAATAGCTCTTTCACGTCCCCTGGAATTTCGGGGAGGTCCTGGATGGAGCCTGTCCTGGCTATTTTCATCATCATGTCCTGGCTGTGGAAGCCCCGCTTCCGGGCGGTCTCTTCGAAGTAGGGGTTTACTTCGAGGAGTTTTGTGCCGCCTAGCACGTTTCTGACAAAGGAGATGGCGAAGAGGGGTTCTATCCCGCTTGAGCATCCGGCTATGATGCTGATGGTGCCTGTGGGTGCGATGGTGGTGAGGGTGGCGTTCCGCCTGGGTTCCTGGAAGACACTTTGGGGGTGGTTGGGGAAGACACCCCGGGTCTCTGCCAGCTCCCTGGAGGCTTTTGCTGCTCTGTCCTGGATGAATTTCATGACCTTTTCTGCAAGCCTGAGGGCGTCTGTGGAATTGTAAGGTATGCCGAGCTGGATGAGGGTGTCAGCAAAGCCCATGACCCCCAGGCCGATTTTACGGTTACCCCGAGTGATACTGGCGATTTCTGGGAGGGGGAACCGGTTCACCTCGATTGTGTCGTCCAGGAATCTCACAGCAAGCCCTACAACCCGTGAGAGCCGCTCCCAGTCGATTTCACCCCCCCGGGTCATTCTGGCGAGGTTGACAGACCCAAGGTTGCAGGACTCGTAGGGCAGCAGGGGCTGTTCGCCGCAGTTATGTACAACAAACCCGTTTGCATCAAAGGCGTTTATTTTCGGGATTCTGACATCATAAACCTCTTCCTCCCCCTCTGGAACTAGCTCCTCTACTCTTGCTATGAAACGGTCCCGGTTAGGCCTCCTTGTATAGCTGTTTAGAATGTCTTCAAGTTTTTCTATCTTGTCTGTGTCGCTGAAGCCTACCTTTTCGCGGAATTGCACAATATTATCGTTTGAGATGACAAGTTCATGTTGGGGCTTGATGTTGTACTCCTTTTTATGGCCTGGCAGTTCTCTCGTTCCTTCGTCTCTTCTGTTTTTGTAAATCTTTGAGGATATGCCCAGTCTCAAAAGCATACGCTGAACTGCTTTGAGGATTTCGAGATTGCTCTGTGAGAGTCTTACACTTGTCCCCTTTCTCTGATTTCCCTGTGGAGAGCCGTCAGCATCAAATAACCCTCTCAGAAAGCCTTTGTAAAATGAGGAGGAGGTTTTTTCCATTTCCGGGGTTATGGTTTTTAAACCTGGCCTTAATCCAAGTTCAGCAGCAAGTTTTCTCAGATAGCCTGTTGACATTCTGTATTCGTTTCTTCCCCTGACCTTCATCCAACCCCTAAAATCAGAACGATGCGGCAACTTGTTCATACAGCGATATGCAGTTTTGCGAACTGCTCTTGCTCCACCTTCCATCCATGAGGAGAGAACTGCTTTATCTCTCTTTATTGTCCCGTCTCCTAAAAGTAGTCCTATGAGGTAGCCTTCATTTTCGTCATACTTCCCCTGCCATCCTTTGAAATTTCGATGGTTGTTTATGACAACCCTGTCTCCAGGCTCCAGTTCACCGGCTCTTGTCCATTCAGTTTCTATTACATATCTTGTCATTCTTTTAACTTTTTTAACAGGGTGGTCAGCGGTCAGACATACTTCAAAACCCTCGGAGGTTCTTAGTCTGTAGACAGGTTTAACACCCCTGCTGAAGAACCCGCCATTGCTTTTCCATTTTTCGCCATTAATTATGCCAACGAATTCCCTTCCTATCAGTTCACTGACCTGTTTTGGCCCGTCTTCTGTCATTATCCAGGTATCTGCGGTAACGCAGGGGTTTGTGCTCTCGATTTTTCCGAGGGCTGGTGTGGGGTTGTGGCGGTTTATTTCGTCTATGAATACCAGTCCTGGGTCTCCGGTCTGCCAGGCCATGGTGATTATGAGGTCCCAAATTTCTCTGGCTCTTATTTTTTTGACGGTTTCCTGGGTTCTGGGGTTTATTAGTTCGTAGTGGGTGTCGGATTCCACAGCTTCCATGAATTTGTCGTCTACTGCTACCGAGATGTTGAAGTTGGTGAGCTTGTTTTCCCTGGTTTTGGAGGTGATGAATTCGATTATGTCCGGGTGGTTTACGTGGAGTATTCCCATGTTGGCTCCACGTCTTTTGCCGCCCTGTTTGATTACGCTGGTGGCTGTGTCAAAGACGTGGATGAAGGAGACCGGGCCTGAGGCAACGCCATGTGTGGATTTGACAATGTCGCCCCTGGGGCGGAGTCTGGAGAAGGAGAAGCCTGTCCCGCCTCCGCTCTGCTGGATGAGTGCCATGTGTTTCACGGCGTCGAAGATGCTCTCAAGGGAGTCCTCTATGGGTAGCACAAAGCACGCACTGAGCTGGCCTAGGGGTGTGCCTGCGTTCATCAGGGTGGGGCTGTTGGGGAGGAAGTAGAGGTCTGCCATCATCTGGTAGAAGTCTTTTTCTATTTCTGGTTCTGGGTCTCCCCTGGCTATGGCTCTGGCTACCCGGTGGAATAGTTCTCCTGGGGTCTCGGTGACCCTGCCTGTTTCGTCTTTTAGGAGGTATCTTTTTTCAAGGACGATGGCGGCGTTAAGGGTGAGTTTCAGCTCGTCCCTGACTCCCAGGAAGGTTTTAGCCTCTCGGAGTTCGGTGCGTCTTTTCCGGTATAGTATGTATGCCCGGGCTGCGCTGGCAAACCCGTTTTTAATCAGAACCTCTTCCACGAGGTCCTGTACATCTTCCACCCCTGGCAGTTCAAACCCCCTCTCCTCCAGGGCCGAGACTACCTGGTCTGCCAGTTGGCTTGCATTTTTACCGTTTGGGGTGTTGGTGGCCTGGAAAGCTTTGGTGATGGCTGCAGTGATTTTCTCTTTTTCGAATTTGACAACTCTCCCGTCCCGCTTGCGGATAAACTCCACCATCACATCCAAAAATAACAGTTAAGATATAAATATCCTTTGCCTAATTTTTTTATCCCTTCATTACCAGTGAGAGGACTGCCATTCTTATGGGCACCCCGTAGAAGGATTGTTCGAAATATCTGGCATAAGATGTGCCATCCACCTCTGGTGAGATTTCGGTGACTCTGGGTAGGGGGTGCATTACAATTAAATCTGGTTTTGCTTTTGAGAGTAGTTCCAGGTTGACCTGGTAGCTCCCTGCCACTTTGAGGTATTCGCCTGGGTCAGGGAAGCGTTCCTGCTGGATTCTTGTGACGTAGAGGACGTCGACCATCCCTATTATGTCTTCCAGTTTTGAGGTCTCGGAGATTTTTGCCCCTCGCTCCTCCAGGTCCCGTTTGACGTGTCCTGGCATTTTGAGGCTCTCGGGTGAGACCAGGAAGATTTCGGCTCCGTAGAGGGCGAGGGCGTAGGCCAGGGAGTGGACAGTGCGGCCGTATTTGAGGTCTCCTACCAGTGCAATCTGGAGGTTTTCGAGTTTACTCTCTTTCTGGATGGTGTAGAGGTCAAGGAGTGTCTGGGTGGGGTGGTGTCCGGCCCCGTCTCCAGCATTCAGAATCGGTACCTCTGAGTATTCGGCAGCCATTCTGGCCGCCCCCTCTTTGGGGTGGCGAAGCACGATGGCGTCTGCATATTTCCCCACCACCCTGATGGTGTCTGCCAGTGTCTCGCCTTTGGCAGCAGAACTCAACTCCACACTTCCGAACTCGATTACCTCCCCGCCAAGCCGTTTCATCGCAGCCTCAAAAGAGAGCCTTGTACGTGTGCTTGGCTCAAAAAAGAGAACTGCGAGAATCCGGCCCTCCAGAAACCGGCAAATTTTCCCCCGGGCATAGGATTCAAGTTTGCGGGCCCGTCTAAGAATAAAATCAATCTCCTCCCTGGAAAAATCCCGCATGGAAATAACGTGCCTACCAGTTAACATTTCCAGTTTCAGTTTTAGTTTTCAACCATACTTCTTACAATCTCGGTGTGTTCAGGTTTGAGGGAGTAGAGATTATGATCCCCTCCCACAGATATTCTGAGAATGCCAAGGCGGGTATTCATCAGGCCCACGATGGCCGAGACCCCCCGATAGTTAACCTCGATGCCCTTCTCGAGAAGCCGCTCGTAAATCTGGCTGGTGGTAAGCGACTCTCCAGTGAGAAAGAGTCTGAGGACAGCTCTTCTGATGCCGTTTTCATCCCGCATCAGATATCTTCTGAGCCTGGCTTTCACCCTCTCCTCATCCCTCGCCATTTTAATTCCTGTATGGTCGGCCAAAGACTATAAATATTGCTATGGGTCTTTACCGAAAACTATTTCCAATATCGAGGGGGATTTTTTAGGTCTTAAGGTTGATCTGTGATGTCAAGTGCTGATGTTAAATTACCACTGGTGGGGTTGCTTTTAACTGCTCATGTCTATAACCGGGAAGAAAAGCTGGATGAAAGTGACCTGCCGGTTGAGATTCGCAAGCATTTCTGGGATGTTGAAAGTAAACAGGTGAAGAGGCCCATCACTGTCAGAGAGAGGGATGTTGAGGCTCTCTGTGGTGTTGATGTTAAAAATTTTGGGGGTCTCCCTTTCCTGGTCTATGACAGAGAGAGTGGCGAGTTCAGGTTCACTGTGCCTGAGATGGGTGTTAAGTGGTTTTTGAAACAAAAGGGTGCGCTTGAAATTATAAGAGGTAACCCTGTGCTTGCCTATTTTTTCGAGGGCTATGACTCGCTGGATGTCAGTTACCAGGATGCCAGGGCTAGGGTGAGGCCGAGGGAGGCTGACCGGGAGTGGATTGACTCGCTGGTCCAGGAGGTTGCGAGGGAGAAGGGTGGGGAGGATATGTTACGGCTTGTCCGTATCAGTGCGCCCGAGGATGTGAAAGAGAGGTTCTCTGACCTTGTTCTGACCCCTGGGCAGAGGGCTAAGGTGGAGAAGATTGCCAAGGCTATCCAGTACCGGGATTACCTGCGGGGTATAGGTCTTCATGATATTGGGAAGCTCCTCTTTGTAGGGCCGCCGGGTACGGGTAAGACTTCTACTGCCAGGGCTCTCTCAGAGAAGCTGGGTTTGCCGGTGCTGGAGGTTCGGCTCTCCCAGATTGCTGATCAGTATCTGGGGGAGACTGCCAAGAATATTGACCGGGTTTTTGAGCTGGCAAAGCGTCTCAGCCCGTGTCTGCTTTTTATTGATGAATTTGATTTTGTGGCCAAGACCAGGACCACGGATGAGCATGCTGCCCTTAAAAGGGCTGTGAACACCCTCTTGAAGGCTATTGACGATATTAGTCTGGTGGAGGATGGTGTTCTTTTGATTGGGGCTACCAATCAGCCCTCTATTCTTGACCAGGCGGCGTGGCGGAGATTTGACGAGATAGTCTATTTTGACCTCCCGGACCGGGAGATGCGCCGGGAAATCCTGGATCTCATCACCAGCAGGATTGAGGGGGAGATTGACACCGAGAAAATCGCGGCAGAGACTGATGGTTGTTCGGGTTCAGACCTCAGGTTGATTGTCCGGGAGGCGGTGCTGGAAGCCCTCCTGGAGGGCAGAAAAAGGCTGACCCAGGGTGACCTGGAAAAAGCGGTCCAGAGCTTCAGGGAGCGAAGGGAACTGAAAAACAATGAATTCTAAAAGAAAGCTTGGGAAGACCATTTTTTCCACTGTGTCATTAATTCTATTTTTCTCCGGTTGTCTGGGCGAGGACGGGGGTGAAAAAATGGATACTGTAGATCCTGGGGCTGTACCGCTGGTAGAACTGGCAAAATCTGACCTCTCCCGGCGGACAGGCATACCCCTGGATGAGATTAAGGCTGTCAACATGACACCTGTGGACTGGCCAGATGCAAGCCTGGGCCACCCTGAGAAAGGCAAGGTGTACGCCCAGGTTATCACCCCTGGCTACCGGATAATCCTCCAGGCCAGGGGAGAGGAATACGAGTACCACAGCGACCTAGAAGAGAGGGTGGTCTTTGTTGACAAATAACCCAGAGAGGCGGCTAGGAAAGTATCTACTGGCGGTATTCCTGCTTTTAGGCCTCTTCCTGTTAATGGTCGGCGGTTTTTACCTGGTGCTACACGGGGGTGACTTTGGCATCTCTGGGGAGCGGGTGGAGGTCATCTATGTCCAGGGTGTGATGCTGACCGGCAGCGTTCCCTCGGGTTTTGGGGTTGCGACAAGCGAGGACATAATCAAAAGCCTCAGAGAGGCAGAGGAAGACCCAGGTGTTAAGGCGATTGTGATGCGGATTAACAGCCCGGGTGGCTCTCCTGCCGCGGCCCAGGAAATCACAGAGGAAATGGAGAAAATCGACAAGCCCATCGTGGTTTCCATGGGCGATGTGGCAGCGAGTGCAGCCTACTACATCAGCGCTCCTGCGGACAGGATTGTGGCCAACCCGGACACCCTTACCGGCAGCATCGGCGTCATCTGGGTTTTCAGCAACCGGAGCAAATTCTACGAGGACGAGGGCACCGAGTTCTACATTGCAAAGTCAGGCAGCTTCAAGGACATGGGCGCAGACTGGCGCAGTCTCACCGAGGAAGAAAAAAGGTATGCTGACACCATCATTGTGGAAGCCCACCGCCGCTTCATGGAAACCGTGGCCAACGGCAGAAACCTCACCCTCGGAGAGGTCAAAGACATCGCAGACGGCAGAATAATCACCGGACAAAGAGCCCTGGAACTCGGACTCATAGACCAGCTCGGAAACCTGGAAGACGCCATCAAACTGGCAGCCAGACTCGGGGGAATCCAGGGAAAACCCACCGTCACCTACGCCAACAAACCCTCCCTCTCCAGGCTCCTCTTCGGAGACAACAGCAGAGAATACACAAGCTACTACTACGAGAGCCCCTACGGGAGACTGGAATCAACTGCCAGCCTGAACATACCCTGAACCACACCCCCTATCAACCCAGGGTCTGGCCTCACAAAAGCATACACCACACCCCTTGTAACCGAGACATGCCTGACCACCCCCAGGGGCATCCCCCGTAACAACTTAATCAACCGGTCTTTCTCCCTTTTCACCCTGAAATACACCTGGTATTCCACACCATCCAAATTTACAGTCTCACTGTGATATTCCTCAGGGTGGCTTCAAACCTGGCTGTTTTAGCCCCCTCTCAAACCTTACCATTCTGCAATCCTTTGCACCTACATTCCGCACTAAGTGTCTACGCATATCGGTTTTCTGTCAGTTTTTTCAAGAAAAACCACTATGCGTAGAAGGGACCTGCGGAAAGTGGGCTTCATGTGCGGAATA
>CAZCCY010000084.1:0-7467 GCA_964497545.1 uncultured Methanosarcinales archaeon
AAGAAGGCGAGCGAAAAAAGTTACCAACGGTTTTAAGGGGGCTTTGGTAAGCACCCAATAATTAAAGATTAAATAACGGATCGATAATGCTCCTTCGCCTAACATAGCGTATCTAGTTCTGTGCTTTCGACACTTCGCCCAAACCCACCTTTGGCTGGACTTCAGATACGCTCGGAACGTTAGGTGAAATGCCCAGGCCCACCTTAGGAATATTTAAAGGTTTAAGTAGAAGTTACTAAACGGTAGGTGGATATTATGACGTATAAATCAGTTGATAAAATAAAAAGAACTCTTAAAAATCATGAAAACGAGTTAAAAGAGAAATATGGGGTTAAAGAGCTTGGCGTATTTGGTTCTTATGTGAGGGGAGATGAGAAAGAAGGTAGCGATATTGACATTCTCGTTGAATTTTATCCGGATGCCGAGATGGATTTAATAACGTTTGTTGAACTTGAAGAGTTTCTGTCCGATTTATTGGGAATAAAAGTTGATCTGGTAATGAAATCTGCTCTTAAGCCACGGATAGGAAAGCACATCTTGAAAGAGGTTGTCTATATATGAAAAGAGAAGTTGGCGACCTCATCGAGGATATTATCAATGCGATGAACAAAGCATTGAAATTTATTGAGGGTGTCTCTTATGAGGAATTCGCTAAGGACGACAAAACTATTTTCGCCGTTATTAGAGCTATTGAAATAATTGGAGAGGCTGTAAAGACTATACCCGAGGATACAAGGAAGGAATACCCTGAAATTCCTTGGAAGGGGATGGCTGGAATGAGAGACAAGGTTATTCACGGATATTTTGGAGTAGATATAAAAGTCGTGTGGGATACAGTTAAAAAGAGGATTCCAGAAGTTAAGCCATTGTTTGAGAGGATGTTAAATGACTTAGAGGAGAAGAATGATTAACAGGTTTGCGCAACTCTGCGCCTGCTTCGGCAATCCCTTGTCCTTTGGGTCGGATAAACATGGCTCGTATCTGGCTCTGTTTTCGTCTCCGACCCAAATCCCCCTGGGACTATGAGCGTGACCGTTAAGTGGAATTCCGAACCCCGCTTAGAGAGGTAAAGAAGTATGGATAAAAGAATTGAACAGTTGGTAAAACGAGTAAAAGGCTATTTGATAAAGATGTATGGGGAGAAAATTAGGGAGGTTATTCTCTATGGTTCGCATGTAAGAGGCGAAGCTACGAGAGATTCTGATATTGATATACTTGTACTGGTTGATGAATCACTTAATCCCTTTGAAGTTAGAAAAAGCCTGAGTGATTTTCTCTTTGAGATACTTCTTGAAGAGGGTGAGCTTGTTTCAGTTATAACACTTCCCGAACATTTCTTTGAAAATCATAATTATCCATTTATGTTAAATGTGAAAAAAGAGGGGGTAAGAGTATGAAAGAGATAAAAGATTTCATAGAGAAGGCAGAGAAATTCCTAACCACCGCAGAACATGCCTTAGACATCGGAGATTATGATTCCTGTGTCTCAAGAAGTTATTATGCGATGTTCTTTATGGCAGAAGCAGGGTTCGGAACTCTCGCACTCGGACAACAAGACTTGTCCTTTGGGCTGGATGTGATGTGGTGGGTGCTTGGAGGAGATTCCAGAGAACCCTTGGACACGATTGTAAACCTTAGTCCTGTTGTGTTGTCTCGCCTTTTTGCTGTTGGCTTGTCTGTTTCACTTTTTCTACGATGAGTCCTGCCCAGGATTCGGCTTTTTGTTCTGGCTGTTTGACCATCAGGACGGTGCATTTTGACTCGTTAGCGATTTTGTCTGGGAGTGATCCGAAGAGGAAGTCGTGGAGGACCCATTCTCTGGAGGGGCCGATTATCATGAGGTCGTAGTTCTCTGACATCTCGGCCAGTCCTTCCACAATTGAGGGGGCTTCTTTTATGACGCTGGCTGCATAGCAGGCGCACTGGTTGATGTGGTCTTGGTGCATGTTCTCTATTTTCTCCCTGGCCTCGGGGGCTGTGCCTGGTGTGATTATTGTGGCGAGGGTGATGTCTGCTTTGAGGGCTCGGGCGAGGATGTTGGCTATTCTGAGCTTGTAGCTGTGTTCTCCCATGCCTACTGGGACCAGGATTTTGTTTATTTCCTTGAGTTCTCCTTTGGGTTGGACTACTAGGATGTCGCAGGGTGCTTTTTCCATTACCCGGTGGGGGACGCTGCGTCTTACCTTGCTTTTGTAGATTCTGCCTGTCCATCCCATTATTATGATGTTGCTTTTGATGGAGTGGGCGAAGTCGATTATGGCTTCGGCGGGGTCATGGGAGATTATTATCTTTTTACGGACGGTTATCCCGTTTTTACGGCCCATCTCGATAGCCTCCTCGAGCATGGGCTCAGCGTCCTTGACAAACCTGTCCCCGGTCTGGAGGAAAGTCTGGACTGGTATTTCCACCACATGGAGGGCTATCACCTCGCTCTTCTCCACCCTTGCTATGCCAGAGGCGAGGCTCATGAGGGTGTCCAGGTAGTTGGGGTTCACAATGGGGACGAGGATTCTGTACTCTTCGGGGGCCTCCTCCCTGGCTATTTTCCCTCGTTCCACCTCCTCTTTTCCGAGGGAGTAGGCATAGTAGACCAGGATGCCGAGGGATATCCAGATGAGGGTGGCATACCAGGCTTTGGGGCTGAAATGGAACATGTAGCCTGCCAGTAGGATCAGGCTTACAACCCCTAGTATGGGTATTAGGGGGAAGAAGGGGGTCTTGTAGCCGTATTCGAGTTTGTCTCCCTCCCGGTGGCGGATGATGATGGCTGAAATGTTAACCTGGATGAAGAGTAGGAGGAACATGATGTCTGCGGCGCTTGCCACGTCCTCGATGGGCAGTGCTAGGGCCATGAAGATTATGAGGCCTCCGGAGATGAAGAGGGCGGTGTAGGGTGTCCGGTTGTGGGGGTGGATTCTCCGGAAGATGGTGGGGAGGTTGTATTCTCGTCCCATGGCAAAGGAGACCCTGGTGGAGGAGAAGGTGGTGGCGTTGAGGGCTGACATGGTGGAGACGAGGCCGCCAAATATGAGGAGGGCTGCTCCCAGGGGCATGAACTGGCGGGCTGCGTCCACCAGGCCGAGTTCCTTTCCTTCTGCCAGGAACTGCCAGGTAGGCACCTCGCTCTCGATGGCTCCAAGGGCTGTGATGGCTACCAGCACATAGATGGGGACTACAATGGCCAGGGAGAGGAATACTGCCCGCGGGATATTCTTTTTGGGCTCCCGCACCTCCTCTCCCGCCTGGACGATGATTTCGTAGCCTTCGAATGCGATGAAGGTGAGACCCATGGCCATCAGCACGCCTCCTACGCCCTTGGGGAGGAAAGGCTCGAATTTGAGATACCACTGGGGGTCCTTGAACATTATGAAGAAACCGGAGAAGATGAAAAGGCCGAGTATCAGTATTTTTATGCTGGCAACAAGATTTGCCACCGTGCCTGTCTCAGACGCCCCCTTATAATTGATATATATAAAGAGCAGGATGAGGGCTACTGCCAGGATTTTTTTCACAACACCTCCGCCTGGTATATGGACGCCGAGCGCGTCCAGGAATTCCAGGAAGTAGGCTCCAAAGCCCAGGGCATATAGGCTACCTGCGACCGAATGGGCGAACCAGTCCATCCAGCCTGAGAGGAAACCCAGGATCTTGGGTAGAGCCTTTTTGACAAAGGAGTAACCGCCACCTGCCTCAGGTATCGCAGAGCCAAGCTCGGCGTAGGCCATGGCAGTGAAAAGCGTGACAACCCCGTTGAGAATGAAGGCAAGAATCAGGCCAGGGCCTGCGGTGCCAGCCGCGATACCGGTGAGGACAAAGATGCCGGCGCCAATCATGGCGCCCACGCCAATCATGGTGACATTCAAAAGGTTCAAAGTCCTGCCAAGCTCAACCTCCTCCACCCTTAAACCCTCCCTTCTATTCTGACTCTGCACTCTCAAGCATCTCGTCAATGATTTTTTTGACCATCTCGTTAATCTCCGAGACCACGACTGTTTTATCCTCTGGTTTCTTCAGCGAGAGAATCACCGCCATCTCGGTCTGCTTCTCATCGCTCTTAATGGTAACCACGGTGGGAGGGCTTAAAATATAACTTTCCACCCCCTTCAGGGACTCCACAAGCCTCTCCTCAAACTCCACCAGGTCAAGCTCGTTCCCCACCCGGACCGGGACACTCACCTCATAGCCACTCTTGGTGGACTGGTTGACCCAGGGCTCCCGGAGGAAGAGATAGTTGGGTATCACCACGATGTTCTTCCCCTTACGAATCACCGTGTTAAGCGAGGTAATCTCAATGACATCCCCGTGATGAGAACCAATGGATATGTGGTCTCCCAGCTTGTACTGGGAATACAGGTCAAGGAAATGCCGGGCAAGCATGCTTGGAAGCACATCTCTAGCTGCCACCAGAAACCCGACGCCTGCAAGACCAATAACCAGGAGAATCACCTCGATGGAAAGGCCGACCTGCCTGATACCAAAAGTAACCCCGATTACCCAGATAAACCAGGTGGTATACCGTTTAATATACTTCTCCACATAGGGCATGCTTGGCTGGAGGGTCTTCTCGATCAGCCGCCTGGCAATCTCCACCACAATACCAGTGCCTAGGAGAATAACAGCAAAGACAGCCAGCTTGTAGAGAAAGGATGTCTCATCCACGGAAAACTGCAATTTACAAGGGCCTCCTTCCCTCTACAATTTACCTATGGGTTATATAGATTTACGCATAAAGTTGAAATGCGGGGTTCACGGTGTTCCGACACCTATCTCCAGTTTTTCCAGGGGAGTTGCTCCTATCCCTTCTTTTTCCTCCAGGTATCTGGCAAGTTTCGCTGGCCTCGGACCCCTGGGGTGGTAGACTATGACATGCTCCGGGCTGCACTTTTTTACCATCCCCAGCAGGCTCTGGACATTCATGTGGTCACTGATGGGGATGTTAGGATAACAGTAGTTTTTTCTGGCGGTTACAATGTATTTGTTTTTGTGGGGCTTGTATCTGATTCCAGGGGGCTGGGTGACGTTTATATCCTCTATATGGGAGGTTAGAGGCTCTGTGTTTTTTGTCAGTTTCCGGGTTAACTGTAGCGAGACAGGGTCCATCCCGATTTCACCCGTGTAGCCCATCTCCCGGAGTAGCTCCACTGTCCTCTGGCTTTTACCGAACCTGTAGGCTCCAAGTGCCAGGTCCCCGTCTTCTACTACCTCCCTGAAAAGCTCCAGGTCCTCGTGGAAATGGCATTCCGGGTCATAGGGGTCCCCATAGTTCGCCTCTGTCACCAGGAGGTCGCATCTGGGCAGGTATTTGTCTGTTTTCACATCTCCGGTTACAAGGAACCTTGTGCCGTTCTCGTTTTCCCAGTAGTAGGCTGCCGCCCCAGGTGTGTGCAGGGTGGGGAAAGTCTTGATGGTGACATCCCCAATTTCAAAGCTATCACCAAGCTGGAAGGTCCTGCCCTGGAAGGGCTGGCCATGGATTATCTCCAGTGCCCAGGCGGTCTCCTGGGAAGCCCATGCCAGCGGGGACCTCATGGCCGACTTGCCATAGTGATCTGAGTGAGCATGGGTGATGAGAAGACCTGAGACGATTTTACTGGGGGTCGTGTCAATTCCAAACCTGTAGCTACCCCCATCTAGGCTGAACGCCAGGCAGAGGTGGGGCTTTACCCCCCTGCCTGACGCAATGCGTAAAGCTTCCACTTCCAGGTCCAACAAATCCACAGAAAAAAAAAATTAGATGACTGCCAGTATGTCTGACTCTAACACATCGGCCCGGGTTACACCCACATACCTCTTAACAATATTCCCGTCCTTTTCCAGTACCAGGGTCGGCACCGCATGGATATTGTATTTAATGGAGAGCTCCATGTTACTGTCCACGTTAACCTTACGGAACTCCACCTTGTCTCCAAGTTTCGCTTTAAGCTCTTCAATGATGGGGTCCTGCATCTTGCACGGCCCACACCAGTCAGCATAAAAATCTATCAGAACCGGCTTTCCCATCTATACTTCACCAACCCATCCCTACACTTTTCTAGTTTAAAATATTTGTCCAAACACCCCCTGGTAGCAACAGATATCCCCCAATAAAGGAAAACATTAAAAATTTCACCAGACCGTTAAACCCAGATTAGGATTAACTATTTAGGCTCGTTTGTAATATGGGGTGAGTAACTCATGTAACATGGGTGTGTAACTCATGAGGAGGTGTGAAGGAAACATGTGTATGGTCGGTGACCCAGCCGAGTTCAATGTGGACGCCCCAGAAGTAGAGGTGAAGGAGTACTTGTGCTCCGACTGCGGTAACAAGTTCAAGAGCCTAGGTAAAAACATCCTCTGCCCTACCTGCAAGTCTGGGAACGTTACACTTGCAAAGAGTTGAAAGAAAGACACAAGGTAGAGGGGAGTGGGTACCACAATCATCAATCAAAGCCTACTACCAACCCAGACCTGCTTTAATTTGAACCCAGACCTGTTTTATTTTGTGTTCATGAAAAAGGTAATATTAACTTGTTAAACTAAGATTGTAAACCACATATGTATGTTGGCATTATCGGCTGCGGTGCCATCGGAAGCGAAATTTGCCGGGCACTAGATAAAGGTATTGAAGGAATCGTACTTGAAGCCATATCAGATAAAAACCCACAACTCGCCTACAGCCTGAAGGACGAACTTAAGTGCAAGCCAGAGGTCGCAAGCCTCCAGGAGATGCTGGAGCTTGTAGACCTTGTTGTGGAAAGCGCCTCCCAAGAAGCAGTTCGAGAAATCGCACCCACTGTCCTGGAAAAAGGCAAGGACCTCATGATTCTAAGCGTGGGGGCACTCGTGGACACAACTTTCCTTGACCGGCTGAAAGGACTAGCACGAAAAAACAGGTCCAAAATTTACATCCCCTCAGGCGCCATCCTCGGCGTTGACGGGATACAAGCCGCCCTGATATCAGGAATCAACAGCGTCACCCTGACAACCCGCAAACCCCCCCAAAGCCTTCGCGAAGCAATATTCGTAAAAAAACACGGCCTGGAAATCGAAGGGCGAGGAAAACAAGTAGTTTTCGAAGGCCCAGCAGAAGAAGCAGTCCAAGGTTTCCCTACCAACGTGAATGTAGCAGCCACCCTAAGCCTCGCCGGCCTCGGATTCAAAAAAACCAAAGTAAAAATCATCGCCGACCCAACCCTAGCCACCAACATCCACGAAATAGACGCCGAAGGCAACTTCGGAGCCTTCCACATCCGCGTAGAAAACCAACCCTGCCCCCGCAACCCCAAAACCAGCTACCTAGCCGCCCTATCAGCCATCGCAACCCTCAAAAGAATAGCAAACCCCCTCCAAATCGGAACCTAACCAGACAACCACAAACCTAATTCCAATCCTTAACTCTCCCACTATAGTTTAGCATTTTTCACTCTTTAATCTAAAATTATGAGTTTCATGTCTTAAAGGAATATTTATTTTATTTTTGGGTATGGA
>CAZCCY010000085.1:0-7208 GCA_964497545.1 uncultured Methanosarcinales archaeon
GAAGGGGACTCCTTGCGACGAAAAGTTGAACCTCTGGCAGGGTGTTTGTGTAGGTGATCGCCACCGGGCTGCTCTCAAGTCCCAGGGCCTCTTTCAGTTTATCTGACCACTGTTTCCATTCCATTCATCCTTCACCTCTTTCTAGTTTATAGAGATATGGCGAACAGGCATATATTGTTCATAGGAATATCACTTCAACCTCATCTGCCACTTGTTTGAAATCACTGTCCATGGTAACAATTTTCAGATCATGATATTTTGCTACTGCAACCTGATAAGAGTCATCAAAATCCATATTTTTTTCTTTTTCTAATCTGATTATTTCTCCATACAGGTCTCTATCTAATACAATCACAGAAATTAAGGGAAGAACATCTCCAACGAATTCTTCAAAGACCTCAATCCGCTTAATTTTGGAAAGAATCACCCCAATGGAGTATAAAGAAAAATCCGAAATGCCCAAGTTTTCCACATTTTCCACGAGAAAGTCTCTACAAATCACCTCTTTTTCCTGTCCCAGCAAGATCTCTAAAAATATGTTCGTATCTACAAGAAACATTACCACCACTCTAAAGCTCTGTGCTGAAGCTCAACAGAAGTAAATTTATCCTTAAAGTCAGAAAGCTTTCCAGCCCAATCGAAACTAAACTCCTTTTTTTCCTTCTTTTGAACCTTGCATAGTAAAAAATCAATGAAATCCATGACTTCCTGCTGCAGTTCAGGTGGAAGTTTGTTAACCTTTTCTTCAAGCATCCTTGAATTCATATCTTATTCCTTCCCTTTGAAGGTATATTTTAAGCACTTTATATCAACATTCTTTATTTTAGCATATTATATAGCATCTGCCCCACCACTCCGATGACTATCGGGAATACGAGGGATGCCGCGATTCTCACTGCTACCACGTCTTTTCCGAGGAAGGGGAGCTCCAAGGGCAGTCTTGCAAAGGCAAGCAGTGACCAGCTACTCACAAAGGCTATGATAACACCCACGCTCGCGCCTGCACGATAAATGGCTCCAGCGATGGGAAAAGAAACATAGGGTCCACCTGGCATTATGCTCCCCAGGAGTGCTCCAAGGGCTATTCCTCTGATGCCAGACTCACCTCCAAGCCAGCCTGTGATAAGCTCGCCGGGCACCACAGTCTGCACCAGTCCGCCTATGAATATGGCTGCGAGAATCAGGGGTATAAGGCCTATGTTTGGGTCCGTGAACATTCGATAGCTGGATTTGATGCTTGCTATTCCTTTCTCGCTGTCCACTGCAAAAACAATTGCGTAGAGCAGGAGGCATGCAACTATAAAGGATAATGCTACATAGTTCATCATCAACAGCCTACTTCACAATCCTACCTGCCACCTCTGCAACCCTCAACCCTACATGTCGGGCCATGACAAGCCCAATCTCATCGTTTTTCACATCTCCCGGCATGCCTGCATGAGCACTTCCACCCGTGCCAAAGTTGTTGCCAACCACGACCATGTTCTGGAGGAACATCCAGTGGTGTATGGCGTTGATGGTGAACTGCTGCCCGCCGTCACGACCTCCTCCAACGGCAATAGCCCCGCCAACCGTATCCTTTAACAGAAACTGCGGTCCCCCTGGCACGCCGGGTCTGTCCACAGGGTTGCCGTGGTGGTATCTGAGTATGATGCTGCGGTCAAAGAGGGCTTTTAACTGAGCGCTCACAGATAACATGTACACCGGGCTTCCAATGATGATACCATCAGCCGCTTTGAGTTTCTCAAAAACCCATGGTGCATCATCGTCTTTTATGGCGCAGACTCCCTTGGATTTCTCGCTGTGGCAGGTGCCACAGGCAGTGCATGGTTTTATATTCTTTTTTGCAAGCCCTACAAACTCAGTTTCAGCACCACTCTCTGCTGCTGCCTGGAGTGCTTCTCTCACAAGGATGTCTGTGTTGCTATCCCTTCTGGGGCTTCCAGATATTCCAACTATCTTCATATCTCATCACACACTCTCTGCAATATTGTATCGGTATAATTTCGATAAATAACCAAGATATTCGATGTATATTTAAATCTATGTGCGAAAAATTCGCATATATCTGAGAGAAAAAGATGCATGTGGCATCGTGTGAGATGCGCGTTAGCATTTCCACAGTTAAGAGAGTGTGGTCTTATTGGCTCACGCATAAGGAATACCTTCCAATAAAAAGGAGAGGAAGAAAGGGTGAAGGAGTTAAGCGATAAGGAGAAGGGGGTCAAAAATTTCAGGACTATACACCGCAAAGTTAAGTGTCTAAAGCAAATATTTTAGATGCCGAGGTTTTGAGTTTGTACCGTTTTGTCTATTATTATATCAGGGATATGCGTCGTTGGATTCGGGGGCGGGTGACAGTTTTAGCTTCGCTTGTGACCCCCCTGGCCTGGCTTGTCTTTGTTGGTCTGGCTCTGCCTACCCGTTTTACTGAGAACTATCTGGAGTTTTTGGCACCTGGGATTCTTGTTATGACCATGCTTTTCACCACCCTGCAGGGGGGTTCTTCTCTTATTTTCGATAAGATTCTGGGGTTTCTCCACAAGTTCCTTGCTCTTCCACCGCCCAGGGAGGCTTTGCTTCTGGGTAAAATCTTTTTTATCACCACTCGGGGTCTGCTCCAGTCCACTGTGATTCTCCTGGTTGCCGCAGTCCTGGGCGCAAGACCCCCCCTCTCCAGCATCCCTCTGATCTATTTCGACCTCGCCCTTTTCGGTATTATCTTTTCGACCCTGGCTGTGGACATGGCATTGCTTGTCAGTGACCATGACACTTATGCTGCCCTTAATAGTCTGATGGGTATGCCCTTGTTTTTCACGAGCACTGCGCTCATGCCCCGGAGTTACATGCCAGGGTGGCTTGCTTTTATCTCGACTCTTAATCCGGTGAACTATGCTGTGGAGTCTATCCGTCTGCTCTTCAGAGGTGGTGGGGTGGACAGCCAGGGTGTGATTGTCCTGATGGTCTCCTCGGTGGTTCTCGTGCTGGTGAGCACCCGGTTGTTTCGGAGGCTTACAGTCTGACTATCTGGTAGGATTCCAGCAATACTTTTTCGTTAACGTTTCCGGCGTGGTAGGTTTCTCCGGTTTCCAGGTCGTTTACGGTTATCTCCGCGGGGGCGAAGAGGCTTGTGTCGATTTTGAAGAAGTCGAATCCTGCCTCTTTGAAGCTCTCATAGAAGGGTTTGCCATAATCCCTGGAGTTAGAAGAGGGCACCTGTTTGAGGGTCTCGGTTTCAATTCCTCTCAGGGTTAGATAGACTGATCCGTGGTAGATTATGCTGTCGTTTGTGACTCCCATTGCCCTGGTATTGTCTTTTACCACTGGTGCGATTGGGGCGGTGCCGATTCCGCTCTCGATCCTGGTGGTGTCAAATCCAAGCTCGTTGAGCCGGTAGATGGCGGTTTCCACCACCCTGCCCGAGACCTGTACAGAGCCTACGAGACTCGATGTGGGTGCCACCAGGACTACCAGGTTTTCGGTTTCAACCTGGCATTCATCTGCAATAAACTGGACAACACGTTCGTCCGGAAGCCGGTCGCTCTCAAGCGCAATTACAGCCCCCTCATAGTCGTCCTCGTATTCGATCTGCTCATATGTCTTCCTTGGCTTCAGAGCCAGAGCCCGGGCCGGCCCAGAGCCCATGGCAAAATAGTCGTCCACCATAATCTTCCAGCCTGCCTTCTGGGCGCCCAGACAGGCGATAGCAGGAAAATCAGTTGAAACTTCAATAAAAGCCAGTGGGACACCACCGACCTCTCCCATCCTGACACTGGTACTGGAAAGCCCACCCATGCAGATATCGGTGAACATACGCCCGGCTTCATAGCTTCCAGATACATTCACCCCACAGTCAATAACAGTACAACCATTTTTAAGTTCGATGGCTTCCACATTTAACTCATCTGACCAATCAATCAAATCCTCTGCAATTTCCAGTGCATTTTCATTTACACTCAGCAAAACTACCACCAACACTCTTGAAGCCGCCCAGACATTTAAGCCTTATGAAACACACCCTGACAACCTGAAACCAGAACCCTCGAAAGGAGACCGGGGCCCTGACATAAATTTATTATATTTAAGTCAATAAAAAAAGGTGGGTGGAGGGTGGGGTGGTTATTGTTGTTGTTTTTCCCTGGTTTTTTTGAGGGCTTCCTGGAAGTGTTTTTCGGTTATTTTGCATTTTGTTTCGTCTTCTATCCCCTGCTGGATGCATTCACGGATGGCGAGCATGGTGGCTTCGTTGCAGATGGCTTCCAGGTCTGCTCCGGTCATGCCCTCGGTTTCGCTGGCTATTTTTTCGAGGTCAATGTCCTCTATGGGTCTTCCCCTGGTGTGGATTTGGAGGATTTCCAGTCTTGCTTTTTTGTCTGGTGGTGGGATTTTGATGATGCGGTCGAATCTCCCTGGTCTGAGCAGGGCTGGGTCTAGGATGTCGATTCGGTTGGTGGCTGCGATTATTGTTACGCCGTGGAGTTCTTCCAGGCCGTCCATTTCGGTGAGGAGCTGGCTTATTACTCTCTCGGTCACGTGGGAGTCGCCGCCGCTTCCTCTGACGGGTGCGATGCTGTCGATTTCGTCGAGGAAGATGACGCAGGGTGTGGCCTGTCTTGCCTTGCGGAAGGTTTCCCGTACCGCTTTTTCGCTCTCGCCCACCCATTTGCTCAGGAATTCTGGGCCTTTGACGTTGATGAAGTTGGCCTCGCTCTCGGTGGCTACTGCTTTTGCCAGCAGGGTTTTACCTGTACCTGGGGGTCCGTGGAGGAGGATGCCTCTGGGTATTCTGGCTTTCATGTGCTCGAAGAGTTTGGGGTATTTGAGGGGCCATTCCACGGTTTCCTGGAGTTCTTGTTTGGCGGTTTCCAGTCCTCCTATGTCGCTCCAGTGGACTTCTGGGGATTCTAGGAAGACTTCGCGCATGGCTGAGGGTTGCATTTCCAGGAGCGCGTCTTCGAAGTCTTTTTTGGTGACTTCCAGTTTGTTCAGGACTTCTGCGGGTATGGTTTCTTCTTCCAGGTTGATTTCGGGCAGGATTCTCCTTATGGCTCGCATGGCCGCTTCCCTGGTGAGGGCTGCCAGGTCTGCCCCTACAAAGCCGTGGGTCATGTCAGCAATTTTTTTGAGGTCAACATCCCCGGCTAGGGGCATGCCCCGGGTGTGGATTTGGAGGATTTCCAGTCTCCCTTGCTTGTCTGGTACTCCGATTTCGATTTCCCGGTCGAATCTGCCTGGCCGGCGGAGGGCTGGGTCGAGGGCGTTGGGACGGTTGGTGGCTCCGATTACCACTACCTTGCCTCTGGCTTTGAGCCCGTCCATGAGAGCCAGTAGCTGGGCTACTACCCTTCGTTCGACTTCTCCTGTTACCTCTTCCCGTTTGGGTGCGATGCTGTCGATTTCGTCGATGAGGATGATGCTGGGTGCGTTTTCTTCTGCCTCCTGGAAGAGTTCCCGGAGTCTTTCCTCGCTTTCTCCATAGAATTTGCTCATTATCTCTGGGCCGCTGAGGGTGAAGAAGTTGGCGTTTGCCTCGCTTGCCAGGGCTTTTGCAATCAGGGTTTTACCTGTCCCGGGTGGGCCGTGGAGGAGGACGCCCTTGGGGGCTTCCACGCCCAGCCTCTCGAAGAGCTCGGGGTGTCGGAGTGGGAGTTCTACCATCTCCCGTATCCGTTTTATCTGTTCTCCCAGGCCTCCGATGTCCTCGTAGGAGACCCTGGGGATGTGGGGAGCTTCCTTGAAGGGTTTCTCGCTTATCTCTATCTCGGTGGTTGGCTGGATTATCACAGCTTCCACAGGTGGTTTGAGGGCTACTGCTCCCAGGCTTGTTTTCCTCCCCATGATTCCAAGGTCTAGGGTGTCTCCCCTGGAGACTACTCTTCCTTCCAGGTTGTGTTTAAGGTATTCGGGGAGGCCGATGACTTGGATGGGCTCGGTTAGGGCGAAGGTGACTTTCTGGGCAGGGGGGGCTTGGATTTTTTTGATTTCCACCTTGTCGTCCAGGCCCACACCCGCGTTTCTCCGGAGGCTTCCGTCCATTCTTATGGTGCCGGTGCCTCTGTCTTCGGGGTAGGATGACCATAGGAGGGCTGCTGTGGTTTTTGTCCCGGTTATTGCTATCACGTCTCCGGTGCGCAGGTCGAGTTTCTCTGCGAGTTCTGGGTCAAGTCTTACGATGCCTCTTCCTGCGTCCTGGGATTTCGCCTCAGTGACCTTGGCCTGAATTTTGGCTGTCATAAAAAAATAGGGGGGTTTAGTCTACTTTTATCTCTTTGCCTTTTTTGACTGGCTCTTTGAGTTTGAGGGTCAGTTCCAGCACCCCGTTGTTGTAGCTGGCTTTTGAGGTTTCCGGGTCCACTGGCACCGGGGTCTTCAGGACTTTCCGGTATTTCCTGTCCTCGCCTTCTGCTGTTATCTCTACCTGGTCTTCGGTGGCTGTGATTTTAATCTGGTCTTTGGTGACGCCAGGCATTTCAGCGTTGATTTTCAGCTCGTTGTGTTTGTCATCCACCACTGTGGTGGTGTAGGGTTCTCTTACCCCGGTCTCCAGGATGCCGCCTGAGACTGGGGTGACGTTGCCGAAATGCTCGATATGGGGGATGCCATCAGGTCCTATCTGGATGCTGTAGCCGTAATAGAGTGGGCCGGTCTCTGGTCCCAGTCTTCTTGCGGTGCGGAACATCTCTTCTATCATCCGCTCGGTTTCCTCAAACTCTCTTTCGATATCTTCGAATATTCTTCCAAATCTTCCGAATCTCATCTATTCACCTCCATCACTCCGTGACAGGTTTACAACCTATAGTTGTAAACTAATAGTATAAATAGTTTTCGCATCCAACTACTATGTTGAATAAATTATTTTTCTGGTAACATCCTTTAAGATAAGAAGGAAGAGTATGTCTGAAAAGAGAAACTGGAAGGAGTATAATGAACAGTCAATAAGAAAGGGGGGTCCCGCATTTCCCTGGATTTCCTGAAAAACTTGTATGATGAAGCTGAAAAAATGAACAGAGTGAAAGAAGGGTAGATCACATAAATTTCCTGATTCATTGATGCAGTTCCTTGCTTTTCTTCACCTTGCTTTTCTTTCATTCAGACAAATGGAAGGATTTTTGAGAAAATTGGCTGAGTACAATTCCAGGGCTGAAAGTAGCTGACTATAGTCCTTCTCTTAATTTTTTGCACTAATGAACTTATTTATCCAGTGGTTT
>CAZCCY010000086.1:0-7160 GCA_964497545.1 uncultured Methanosarcinales archaeon
GGGACACCGCGGGTGGAAACCAGTGGGACAATGGCACTCTGGGTAACCATTACAGTGACTATGACGAGTCATCTGAGGGATGTGAAGACTATAATGGCAATGGCATCTGTGATGAGAGCTACAGTATTCCTGGCAGTGGTGGAAGTGTTGACAACTATCCTCTGACCTCGTCTTCCCTGATTCCGCCTGTCCCTGAGCTTTCTTCGGTTGTTCTGGTGCTTGTGGGCCTTGCTGGCCTCCTTCTGGTGGGCAGGCATAGGTAGGCCTGGCCAGAATTTTTTATGCCCCTGGGGTTACGTGAGCGGTTCTGGGGTATTGACAGGAGGGCTGGTTTTATTTTCTTGGCTCTGGCTCTCCTTGCTGTTGCTGGTTTTATGTTTCCTGGGGATAGAAGCCCACCTCCTGTGGAAAGGGGTGGTGTTTCTAGTGCCAGTGCCGGTGTCTCTATTGCTAATGTTTCTGTGTCTGCTCCAGGTGCCGAGGAGGGAGCTGGAGGGGTGGTGTCAGAAAAGGAGGAGGATGTGTCGCAGTCTTCCGGGGCCTGGGGGTCAGTAGAGGTGGGCCGGAATACTGGTAGAGGGGAGGGGTTTCGTTTGACGGTCTGTCCTTCTGGTTGTGGTTATGCTTCCATTCAGGATGGTGTGAATGCTGTTCGAAGTGGGGGTGTGGTTGAGGTTAGGGGTGGGGTTTATCGGGAGAATGTTCGGGTGAGCAAGTCTCTGGCTCTGGTGGGTATTGGGGGGCCGCTTGTTGATGCGCTGGGGCGGGATAGTGGGATCACGGTTCTTGCCGATGGCGTGGAGGTCAGGGGGTTCAGGGTGGTGAATAGCAGTGACGGTGAGGCGGGGATTAAGCTTCTCTCAAATGGCAATACCATCAGAGAGAATTCTGTCAGTGGCAGTTATTACGGGATTCTCCTCTATGGCTCCAGCCGCAACACTCTGGAGGGGAACGTTCTGACCGGTAACAGGGGTGATGGGATTTTGCTTACTTCCTCGAGTACAGGTAACCTGCTGGAGGGCAACACTGTTTCTAACAATAAAAATGGAATCAAGCTTAAAACCTACTCCACCGGCAATACAGTTAAAAACAATAATGCCAGTTTTAACAGTTGGTCAACAGGTGCTGGTGGTCATGGAATCTACATTACCTCTAATAGCACTGGTAACCTGCTCTACCAGAACGAGCTAACCGGAAACAGCCATGGTGATGCCAGGGACACTGCAGGTGGAAACAGGTGGGACAATGGCACTGTTGGTAACCATTACAGTGACCATGACGAGCCATCCGAAGGATGTGAAGACGATAACGGAAATGGCATCTGCGATACCAGCTACCCTATACCTGGTCGGGAGGATGGTCCCAGCCTTGACAACTATCCGGTGTTCAAATCAGACCTTTACACACCATCTCCCAGCCCGGCCCCGTTTGTAACCGTCTGTCCGGCTGGCTGTGATTATACTTCAATCCAGGATGCAGTGGACAATTCAACCGCAGGAGACACAATTCTGGTGCGAAGCGGGACCTACCAGGGGGTGGAGGTTGGCGAGGAACTTGCAGACATTGTGCTCAGGGGTGGAGGCACGCCTCTCGTGAGAGGGGATGGCGAGAGTGTTGTTGAAATCAGGGGAGACAATGTCATTTTTGAAGGGTTCAAGGTTACAGGGACAGGAAACACCTGCATCCGGGTGGAAGCAGACAATGCCACCCTCAAAAACAACAGTGTAAGCCAGTGTAACTATGGCATCTATCTCTACAGGTCAAATCACAGCACCCTGGAAAACAACACAGTGGAAGACAATAATAAAGATGGGATAAAACTTTTTAAATCAGACCACAACAATCTCACAGGTAACAGGGCTGACAGGAACAAAAATGGAATCCACCTTGACACCTCCCGAAACAACACCCTCACAGGTAACATGGCCAGGTATAACAGATGGCATACAGGTGCAGGTGGCCACGGAATCTACATTACCTCTAATAGCAGGGACAACCTCCTCTATCTTAACAATCTGATTGACAATAACCAGACAGATGCAAAGGACACAGCGGGTGGGAACAGGTGGGACAATGGCAATGTTGGCAACCATTACAGCGACAACAGGGGCTGTAGTGACACCGACCTCAATGGCATCTGTGATTCCCCCTATCCCATCCCGGGAGGCTCAAGCAGAGATCGATATCCCATAGCGGGGGCACCGGTGGAAACAGCAACAGGCAGGGGTGTGGTTTACATTGGCTGTCCAGGTTGCACAGAAGTTAAAGACCTGGTGGCCGTGTTACCCCCTGAGAATCCGCCTGTCAATCTGCCTTATGGGCTTTTCAGCTTCAATCTCACCGTGCCCAGGGGTGGGACTGTCACTGTCACCCTCCTCTTCCCCCAGAATCTGCCTGTGGGGGCCAGTTACTGGAAATACCAGGATGGCTCCTGGCAGGGTATCCCTGTGGGTGACAATGATGGCGACAATGTTATCACTCTTAACCTGACAGACGGCGGCACAGGTGACGGCGACCAAAGACCCAACGGGGTAATCGAGGATCCAGGCGGCCCATCGCCACCCCGCCCCCTGTTACCAGTACCTGAACTGTCATCTCTCCTTCTGACAGCCCTGGGACTTGGAGGGCTAGCTGTTCTTCTTGGCAAAACAGGGTAACCCCCCCCTTCGATTTAATCCTTTTCCAGAGGAAGTAAAAGGAAATATTAAGAAGAGAAAACAATAACAGAACAACGTTATGAGCTTGGAGGCTGAGGATATTTGGACCTGAGACTATTGCTGATGCTTTTTGTATTTGCGGTAATGCTGGGGGGGTGTATCAATGAGCCAGGCCAGGACGGAGGTGTAAACGAGAGTGAAGTCTCGGTGATGCCAAGGCAGCTTTACCTCGATGAGGGTGGCTCTGCAAGTTTCAGCTACCACGGGCATAATATCTCGGTGGAGTTCTGGGTCGTGGACGGTCTCAGGCGGGTCAGGATAACTCTGGACGGGGTGGAAAAGACTGTTGAGAGGAATGCCAGTGCTGTCGGCGGGGTCTTCTGGAGGACTGGGGGTCTTGGTTTTGCTGTTAAACCCGTGATCTGGGAGGTAAGAGAGGGTAGAGACACCCCCATCTATGAGAAGACCTGGAATGTCAGCCAGGTTTACATTGAAATCTCGCCCTGAGCCCCCATGGGGGAGCGAAGGATATTTGATTTTGAAAAATGAAATAACCGGTGTTGATGTTCAAGAGGCTTAAGGACTTCTATTATGGGGATGGTTTCCTGTCTGGCATGATTAGAGATGTTGTTTTTGTTCTGACTGCAGTGGTTGTCTTTGCCGCGGTCTCTCAGATTGCTTTTGGAATGTGGACTCCCATGGTCGCGGTGGAAAGCGGGAGCATGCTTCCTCATCTCCATCGAGGAGATATTGTTTTTATTGAGGCCAGGGACCGGACAAATATTATCACCTATGAGGAGGGGAAGAGGATTGGCTACAAGAGGTTTGGGGACTATGGAGATGTTATCCTCTACCGTAAATTCGGCCGTAACGGGGATACGCCTGTGATTCACCGTGCCATGTACCGGGTGGAAAAAGGCGAGCCCATGTGGGAGGGGGGGCCCCCTGCACCCTATGCAGGATACATCACCAAGGGAGATAACAAAAGGACCAACAGGTATCCTGACCAGTACATCGGCAGCAGGATTAGCAGTGGCTCTCCCATCAAGGATGAATGGGTTATTGGTGTTGCCAGGTTCCGGCTGCCCTATGCCGGGTATGTCAGACTCATACTCCAGGAGTTACTGGAAAGTTTGGCAGGCCAGAGCCGAAACAGGCTATTTCAGAGACCTGGAGCAACCTAGAGACAGGAGGGAGAGGCCCAGAATAGAGGCAATGTGATTGTTCTATTTTTAATTGTTCTTTTTTTGTGGTCTATCCCAAGTTAATCGGGTGATACAGGTCTTGTTAGTCAGCACAGCAAATTTACCGAAAGTTTTTAACTTGTTTAATTGCATGTTTTTGTCAGGAAGAGTATATCTCTGAGGATAGTATGACACGTAACATTGTTGTTGAAAGTCTTTATCAGATACCGGTGGAGCGGCAGGAAGTTGAGCTTGTGGAGCGGAAGGGGATTGGCCATCCTGACAGTCTTGCTGATGGTTTTGCAGAGGCTGTGAGCCAAGCTCTCTGTCGGGAATACCAGCGGAAGTGCGGTACCATCCTCCATCACAACACGGATCAGGTAGAGGTGGTGGCTGGCAGGTCAAAGCCTGCTTTTGGAGGGGGGGAACTGTTAAGACCCATCTATGTCCTCCTGGTGGGTAGGGCGACCAAAGAGTTTAATGATATTCATATTCCTGCTGACAGTGTGGCTTTGCGGGCTGCCCGGGAGCATCTGGAAAAAAACATGCCCAGCATCAATGTTGGGGAGGACGTGATAATCGACTGCAAGCTGGGGGAGGGCTCAACCGACCTCCAGGATGTCTTTAAACGGGGAAAAGCCCCATTGGCCAATGACACGTCTTTTGGCATAGGCTACGCCCCCCTGACCGAGACCGAGAAACTGGTCTATGACACCGAGCGGGCCATGATAAACTGGTTTAAAAAGGACATTCCAGCCATTGGAGAAGATATCAAGGTTATGGGCCTCCGCTGCAGGGATAAAATCACCCTGACAATTGCCTGTGCCATGGTGGATCGGTATGTGGATGACCTCTCCCATTATTTTAACATTAAAGACGAACTGCGGGAGCGGGTGTTGGGGCTTGCAGGGGATATTACCGAGCGGGAGGTGGAGGTCGCCATCAATGTCGCCGATAACCGGGAGAACGGCTCGGTCTACCTGACTGTGACCGGCACCTCGGCTGAAATGGGAGATGACGGCTCGGTGGGCAGGGGTAACAGGTGCAACGGGCTGATAACTCCTAACCGGCCCATGAGCATGGAGGCTACCAGCGGTAAAAACCCGGTGAACCACGTGGGCAAGATTTACAACCTTCTGGCCACTGAAATCGCGCATGAGATCGCCCGGGAGGTCCCAGGAATCCAGGAGGTCTACATCCGCCTCCTGTCCCAGATTGGCAGGCCCATCGACCAGCCGATAGTGGCAAGCGCCCAGGTGATACCAGAAGATGGGTCAGACATGAACCTGATTAAAAGAGAAGCCAGAGAGATAATAGACCAGCGGCTTGCCGATATCACCAGTATCACCGAGATGCTGGCAAAAGGAGAACTGAACACCTTCTAAAAAATGCGGTTTGAGCTGGCAGGTCAACAGACCTTACTCGAGGAAGTGCTAGCGGGAGAGCCCCTCCAGGAAGGGGATGCTGCCTGGCTGCTGGAGCATGGAGACCCGCTCCTCCTGGGGGTAGCTGCTGACCGGTTGAGACAGCGGGAGAAAGGGGATACTGTAACCTTTGTGGTGGACCGGAACATCAACTACACCAACATCTGCACCTCAAAGTGCAGGTTCTGTGCCTTCTACCGGGAGGAGTCTTCGCCCGAAGCTTACATTCTGGACCGCTGGCAGCTTCTTGAAAAGGTGGGAGAGGCTGTCAGGATGGGTGCCACCCAGATTCTACTCCAGGGCGGACTTCACCCCGGCCTTGGAATCGAGTTCTATGAGGAGATGTTGAAAGCGATTAAAAGGAGGTACCGGCGGGTTCATCTTCACAGCTTTTCTCCTCCGGAGATAATTCACATTTCCCGGCTTGAAAGGGTGGGTGTGAGGGAGACATTGGAGCGGCTTAAACTGGCAGGTCTTGACAGCATCCCTGGGGGTGGGGCTGAAATCCTTGTTGACAGGGTGAGAAAAAGAGTGTCCCCTCGTAAAATCTCCTGGCAGGAATGGATGCGTGTGATGAGGGAGGCACACAGCCTTGGAATCCCTACCACTGCCACCATGGTCTTCGGCCTCGGTGAAACCACGGGGGAGCGGGTAGCCCACCTCCACCGACTCCGGGAACTCCAGGAGAAAACAAATGGTTTCACAGCCTTCATCCCCTGGAGTTTCCAGCCCCGTAACACCCGTCTAGAGGGGGAGGAGGCAAGCGGGATTGAGTATCTGAAAATAATTGCGGTTTCAAGATTGTTTCTTCGGGACTGGAACATCCAGGTTTCCTGGGTCACCCAGGGGCACAAGCTTGCGCAGGTAGCCCTCACCTATGGTGCCAACGACTATGGTGGAACCATGCTCGAGGAGAACGTGGTGAGAGCTGCAGGGGTCTCCTTCCACACCACACCCCCTGCTGAGATGATAAGACAGATAAGACGGCTGGGCAGACTCCCGGCCAAACGGGACACCCTGTACAACATCCTGGAGAGGTACTAGCCCCTCCTCTCTCTTCTGAGGTATTCCTTAATCATCACTGGGAATGCACGGGCCTCCATGTAACGGAGTCCCATCTCTTCGGCCCACCTCTGGATGCCAACATCACTTGCTACCACAGCAGCGTCCAGCTCTTTGGCCAGGAGGAGAACGTCAATATCCGGCCCACTGTCAAGAATACCGTAGCGGAGGGCGTTCCGGTATTTATCCCGGAATTTGCCCACAATATTTCCTATCACGTCTCTTTCGATTTCCGTTTCAATCTCACGCCTGCTTTTAGCCTTAGTCTGTATAAAAAGACACTGGGTTGCCGCTTCCCAGATAGCCTCCTCAGCCACGTTCATTCCCTTGTTGATTCTGCTTCGCATGTAGTCAACATACTCGTAGAATATCTTGGAAGGTATTTTAACTTCATATCTGTCAGGCGATTTTTTCACGAGCCAGGTGTCAATCTTGGCAAGCACACTCTCTCCACATTCATTATTCCTGGCAAAATCTCGCATTTCATTGTAAACAGAGGGATACGGTATATAACAGCTAATGTCCAGGTACAACCTGGCGTCAGCGATTATGTCAAGAACACCGATTATGGCGTCCTCCAGGGAGGCGTAACCCAGCACCTCCCGGGTCTGGGCGTCTGTAAGCGCACTTGTATCCAGGACAAACCGCTGACGAATCATTAAACCACACTAAAAAACAGCAGTGCCAATAAAACTATCTTAACCTGTGGTTTGAGATAGGGGTGCTTACCAAAGCCCCCTTAAAACCGTTGGTAACTTTTTTCGCTCGCCTTCTTTTATATTATAGTCAATCCCTAAAGTCATTGCCTCATAAAATAATTAAATCTTAATGTA
>CAZCCY010000087.1:0-7147 GCA_964497545.1 uncultured Methanosarcinales archaeon
AACTCCGTTATCCATCCAGGCATCATTGATTTTGGGTAGTATTATTTCCTTCATCTGCTTTCCCCCTTTTCATGACTTTCATCAACTATCCAAATTATCTCAACTGTTATAAATCTTATTATAGTAGGGTGGGACTATTTTTGTCCTGTTGTTTCTCTATCACGTCTAGGCATCCGAAGCCCATGGCGTTTTTCTCGCCTAAACCTGCGTCATAGGCGAACCTGAGCAGTTCTGGGTTTGCCTGGATTTTCAGGCGCATGAGGCTGCACCGTCTGAAATGCCCGGCAATTTTAATGCGTTTGGGTTTAATGTCTGAAACCTCTACGATATCAAAATGTTCTTTTTCGGGGGGTGTGCCGTGGAACTCTGAGTACCGGTGGACCAGGTTTTTGTGCAGGTTTTCATAGAATTTGGGCTCGTTGGGGTACAGGTCGAATTCTCTTAATTTTCCGTTCTTGTTGCGTAGCGTTTTCACGTATATGGGGGAGATGGTAGTGAATGTGCACTCATTGTTGAACTTCAACGGTGGGAGTATTTCTATGCGTTCAATTACAAAATCCACCTTGCTGTGCAGGCCTTCAAGATAAAAATCCGGATTCATGAGCAGCCCTTCTGAAAAGCTCTTGATGAACCTGCTATCAGGTGAGGAGAGAAAGAAGTGGGCTCGGTCAAAATGTAATCCTGTTTTGCAGTGTTTTTTATCTTCGAGTATCAGGTTAGAGAAAGTGTAAAACTTGAATCCCTGGTGTGCATGTATCTGGTTTGCCAGTTGCACATCGGATTCTGCAAGTTTTAGGTAGAGCAGCGAGGCAATCCCATATTGATAATTGTAATTAATGGGGGTTTTAGATAAATTCAATATGGTTATTTTACTCCTCACATTATAGACTCCGTACTTTAGATGGATACTTAAATTAAGCTTTGGTTGTAAATTTATTAAACTTTTTTGTGATATCAGTATTTCCGGTTCTGTGTAGTTCTGGATGGGGAAAAAATTTGTGAACTTTTTTTAATGCATAAGGAGTGTCCCTGTGAAGTTCCGTTTTTAGGTTTAATCCCTCCTTGTTGGCTGTGTGTTCTTGAAATCAGGATAGCAGTATCCTGTGGGGGGGGAAAGGCTCTTTTATTTTGGGTGTGGTTTAGCTGTTTGTATGATTCGTGTTGGTATTGTTGGAGGTTCGGGTTATACTGGGGGTGAGCTTTTGCGTTTGTTGGCTGGTCATCCTGGGGTTGAGGTTGTGGCTGTGACCTCCCGGAGTAAGCGGGGTCTTGAGGTGGGAGAGGTTCATCCTCATCTTCGTGGGTTTTTTGATTTGGTGCTGGAGGATTTGGGGATGGAGGAGGTGGCCAGGCGTTCGGATGTGGTTTTCACTGCTGTCCCGCATGGCAGTGCCATGGAGATTGTGCCCCGGCTGCTTGAGGGTGGTGTAAGGGTTATTGATTTGAGTGCTGATTACCGGCTTGAGAGCAGTGTTTTTGAGAGGGTTTATGGTCTTTTGCATGTTGACCGGGGGCGGGAGGCGGTTTATGGTTTGACTGAGCTCCACCCTGAGGTTAGCAGCGCTGTTCTGGTTGCGAATCCTGGGTGTTATCCTACTGGTGCTGTGTTGGCTGTTGCGCCTCTTGTGGGGCGGGGTGTTGTGGAGCGGGTTGTTTTTGATTCCAAGAGTGGTATCAGTGGGGCTGGGAATAATCCGAGTGCTTTTTCTCATTATCCGAATATGGCTGGGAATGTCCAGGCATACAGGCTTACTAGCCATCGGCATCTGGCTGAGATGACACAGGAGTTAAACAGGCTTTATGATGGTGGTGTCAGTGTGAGTTTCACCCCTCATGTGATCCCCTCGGTCAGGGGTATTCTCACCACCGCCCATGTCTTCACCCGGGAGCCCTTGGAGGGTGGGGAGGTGGGGGAGATTTACCAGGGGTTCTATCGGGGTCGGCCTTTTATTCGTATTACGCCTGGGATCCCGGGTTTGTCCCAGGTGCGGGGCTCTAATTTCTGTGACATCGGCTTTGAGGTTGGGGAAGACAGGGTTGTGGTGGTCTCTGCTATTGACAATCTTGTTAAGGGGGCTTCAGGCCAGGCGATTCAGAACATGAATTTGATGTTTGGGCTTTCTGAGAAAACCGGTCTCTGGGTTCCAGGGCTGGCACCCTAACCAGGATGGGGGGTTAGGAGTTGGGGACTCCAGACGCCCCCACCCCGGGTAGGAACCTCCCTCTGCCTTTTTTTGCTGTGATTTCCCCCTCAAAGAGTATTATTTCGCCTCTGGAGATGGTATAGAGGGGGGATATCCCTTCCCAGCCCTCGAAGGGCGTCCAGCCCGCCCGGCTGTGGAGGTGGCTGGCCTTAATCCTCTGCCGGTCGCCCAGTATCACCAGGTCTGCGTCAAAACCCTCCTTCAACTCTCCTTTTCCTTTTAGTTTGAATATCCTGGCAGGGTTCTGGCTTGTGAGCTGGATTAGGCGTGAGAGGGGGATGCGGTTGTGTTTAACCTGCATTAACATGAGGGGGAGGAGGGTTTCTACTCCTGGCACGCCTGGGGGCGCGGTCCAGATGTCATCCTGTTTCTCAGGCAGGGTGTGGGGTGCGTGGTCTGAGGCTATCATGTTGATTTCACCCTTTTGGAGGGCTTTCCAGAGGGCTTCCCTGGCTGCAGGCTCCCGTAGGGGTGGGTTCATTTTGCCCAGGCTTCCGAGTTCCAGCCAGTCCTGGTCTGTCAGGAGGAGGTGGTGGGGTGTGACCTCACAGGTAACCCTGGCCCTCCTCTCAGCTGTACGGGGGGTGGGATGTTCGCTCTGCTTAGTAGTCCCTTTATCTGTCAGGTGGGTTTTTATGAAGTTGCGGATTAACTCCAGGCTGAGGGGGGTTGTGATGTGGCAGAGGTGTAGTCTCCCCCCGGGGGGGAGGAGTTCCAGTGTCTTTTTGACTGCGACTCTCTCTGAGAGGGGTGGTCTTGCCCGGGAATAGACTCTGGCTTCCATATTCCCTCTGAGCAGGTCTGTGTGCTCCTGGTTGACCCCGCTGTCTTCCGGGTGGAGGCATAGGATGGCTCCTAGCTCGTTGCATTTCTCGAGGGCTGCTGGCAGGGCTGGTGCGTCCTCTGGGAAGACCTCGCCAAAAGCTGTGACACCCTCCTGCCAGAGCTCCTCCAGACTCTGTTTAATCAAAGAAGACTGGCCCTGGTTTACACCGCCGTTTATGCCATAGTCAACAATGGACTTCTTCTCTGCCGCTTCCAGCTTTAACCTCAGGCTCAGCCGGTTAACGACCGGCGGGTTTGTATTGGGGTGGTCAATCACGGTTGTCACACCCCCTGCCGCTGCACTCTGGCTGCCGGTGTACCAGTCCTCCTTGTAGGTCTCACCCGGGTCCCGGAAGTGGACGTGGACATCGATTACACCTGGAAGTGTGAGCCTGCCCCTGGCGTTAACCTTTAAATCATAGTCTCTGAAGCCTCCAGACCGTTTAAACCCGGTGAACCTCCCCTCCTCTATTGCTATGTCCACTGTCTGGAGGAACCCGTCCAGGAGAACCCTAGCGTTTTCTATTACCAGGTCCGGCATTCAACTTTTTTCTGCCTGGGAGACAAGAGGCTTTTCCCCTTTTATCTCCTCCAGGAGACTGAAGAGACTGTCCGGCCCTTCAACCCAGAGGGTCACTGAGCCTTCTCCACCGCCTATCCCCCCGGCGCCTATGGGGAACGCCTCCCTGGCACCCAGGAGTTTCAGGGCTTCAACCTCGGTCACAATCTCACCAGGGAGAGGCATCATCCCCACAGGCAGCCCCGTGGACCTCTCACACCTCTGGATGCCAACCCTCCGACAGATATCTGAAATGGTGCCCGGAATTGTCTTCTCAAGGCCCACCGGCACCACAAGGTTCACGCCTCTTGCCAGGACAAGGCCAAGCATCCTGCCACTTGTCCCACCCCTGGGATGGGCGAGGAAAACGCCAGCCTCCCCCCCTGCCAGCGCATTGGCACCTTTTATCAGGACATCCCCACCTCCAAGCTTTTTCTCCACCTCTCCGGCATCCACCTCCACACCCCGATGGAGGGCGACCATGGCAAGACGTCTCTCCTCCGGAGTCACCCTGGTATAGCCGTCCACTATTCCCACCACATACCTCGACTTGTCGATTTCCCGTCCCAGGAGTTCTTCTGCCACAAAGGCACAGGTACTCCCAAGCGCGACAACCACTATCCCCCCCTTCAGTGCCTGTTGCACCACTGGCAACCTCACAACACCCCTGGCAATAAGCCTCTTCGACTCGGAAGGTGTCAAGGTCACCTGGAAACTCTTCATAAAAGCTCCTTTACCTCCGTTATCCTGTCCCTCAACTCGTCAATATCTTCTCTCACCTTCTCCAGGATCTCCCTTGTATCCCGGGTAGAAACCGCACCCTGCAGAGACGGTTCGATCAGGTTGTTCTGCTCCAGAACCCGCAGCGAATACCTTACCTGATGTTCAGGCAATCCGGTTTCCACCGAGAGCTTCATTATACCGATAGGCCCCTTCTCACGCACCCACCTTAAAACCAGCAGATGCCGCCTCAAAAGTTCAAGTTCCTGTTCCACCCGACTAGTAAGCATCCACTCTCACACCCAACCCAAAAACTACACAATAAAAAACCATGTTTCCACACCGACACTAGCCCTTTTAAGTTTATACAGGTAAAAAACTTTCTTCTTAAGAAAAATGTGAAATTTCTGTTGTTAAGTTCAGTCTATTCTCACTGATTTGCGTTTCTGGTAGTCTTCGAGGGCTGCAGATAGCTGTGAGGCCAGTTCCTCGGCCTCGTTGAGTTTCAGCCGTATCACTGCCTCGTCCTCTCCATGTTTTATGAATATCCTCACCCTGTTCCGTTCCAGTTCTACTTTTATTTCTCTCATCTCAATTCCTCCCTGCAAATTGGGGGGGGTTATGTTGTCTGGCTGCTTTGAGTGGTGGTTTCCTCTGCTGGTTTCTGGGAGAAATGGTCCTCACTGATTTTTTCTTCAAATATGACTTCTTTACATTCAGTGTATTTGATTATTTCAAAGGCGACTCTATTTTTGATCTGGAGCCATTTGGGGTTGAAGGCCATGTAGGGTGGTATTTCAATTCTGGCAGTTCCGTTATCTACTTTCACCTCGAGGTCCTGGCCTGTATAGAGGTGTATTAGGCTTTTTATCTTGTCCTTGGTGTCGGTGATACGTTCTAGAATCTCGTATTCGTAGGTGATGGTTCTACCTGCCATGGGGGGGTTAAAGTCGACCTTGACTTTCCTTCCGATAACCATTTTCACAGTCCCTGAGATACCCTGGAAGGTCACCTTTGCACCTGGAGAAGGTTTTGTCTCGAACTTGTTAATCGGAATCAACTTTACAAGCTCAGGGTTAACATCGCCAAATCCTTTCTCAGGGGGTACGACCACCTTCCCCTTGTAGCCGACTTCTTTCCCGATGAAATCTTCCTCCAGGCCTGGGACGGTATGGCCGGCACCAACAATGATGACATCCCCGCCATACCTACCCCCCTCCTGGTAGATCCCGTGTTCCTTGGCGACATCCTCAGATGTAGTATCGAAAACAACACCACCAAGCAGGCTTCCGGTGTAAGCAATTTTAATGAAATCGCCTTTCTTAATTTCTTCAGACATGTCTGCAAGACTCCTTCACAATCGGACTCCAAAATGCATAGGCTGGCATATAAGTTTTCTTGTGGTCGACATTTTATGGCTGGCTCTTCTTTTAACCTTGGAATCTTTTCAGTCTTGAGACACCTATCCTCACTTTAAGTGAGATTTTTTCTGGTACTGACTCCATTAATCCGGGTTCCCGTTGAACTGCATTTATCAGTGCATGTGCTGCCCTGTTAAAATTGCCAAGTTCATAATAGGCTAACCCCAGACCGTGGTGGGCTTCTGTGAGTTCTGGGTTGACTTCGAGGGCATTTTCAAATTCTATTACTGCTTCTTTATACCTGCCAAGTTCTGCATAGATATTTCCAAGGTTGCTATGTGCAAGGGCGTTGTTGGGGTCAAGCCTTATGGCTTCTTTGAACTCTTTAATTGCTTCTTCACTCTTTTTCTGTTCGGCATAGATGTTCCCAAGGTTGTTACGGGCTCTGGCAAAGCCTGGGTTAATTTTGATGGCTTCTTTAAACTCTTTGATTGCCTCATCGAGTTTACCGGCATGGGCATAGAGGTTCCCAAGGTTGTTGTGGGCCTCTGCACTGTCAGGATAGAGTTTGATGGCTTTTTGAAGCAGTTTTAGGGCATCTTCTAGCTTTCCCATGTTATAGAAAGTGACAGCAAGGTTATTCCATACTTCAAGGTAATCTGGATCGAGTTTCAGGGCTTTCTGGAATTCTTCAATTGCCTCCTGGTACCTCTCCAGCCTGTCATAGGTGATGCCAAGATTGTTGTGGATATTATGGCTTGACCCGATGTCAGAGGTCACATGGAAAAAGGAGTAATATTCTGTGACAAGTTCCAGGGTTTCTCTGTCCAGTCCTGTTAGCTCTTTTTTAAGATTGTACCTGTTTTCTTTTACTTCGTAGAGTCTTTTGACGTCTATTTCTTTTACGGAATCAATGCTGAAATCTACGAAGATCATTGAACCTTGTGAGAAACCTTCTGTTAGAAGGAATACGTGTGGCCCGGCAGTGGCGGTTTTCACCTCAGGTACAAGGCAGCTTAGTAGAATGTAGCCAAGCTGGTTGATGGCTGCACATGATGCAAGGAGTTCTATATGGCCATCCCTCTCTATTCTGGGGAGGCCAGATTTTATTAAATCTAAAAAGATATTCTCACTGCTGTGGTCTAGGCCGGTGACAAGAAGCCTGATAAGAGGTGCTGGGGAATCGGGGCGGTAGTACCCTTTGTCCTCGAGACTTGATATAAGGTCTTTGAATGTCTCTATCAGACTGCTGGCATCTTTTTTTTCCAGGGTGGATTCAACGCTTTGTTTTATTTTGTCAAAGTTTATTTCCTGGAACAGTTTATCCAGTTCACCCTGGATATGCGGGATTTCCGCCTTTTTGTATCCGAGGCGTAAGAGGAGGTCTTTGATATTGTCATTGGTAAAGGAATCTGTTTGACTCATGTCAACTACCCCGCCCTGACGGACGGGGCTTGTCCCTCGAAGGGACGTTCGGG
>CAZCCY010000088.1:0-7018 GCA_964497545.1 uncultured Methanosarcinales archaeon
ACCGTAAGGTATATAGGGGTTAGAAATTGTAGTTGGAAGTTTGTGAGAGGGTGCTATTTTTTTGCAGTATCTGGTTGTCCGGCTGGAGTGAGGTTTAGCGGGTGAGATTCGGATGAGGTGTGTTATTGAGAGGGGATGAGCAGGATGATTAAGGGTTTGAGGCTAGGTTTGGCTCAGGTTTTGAGGAGGCTTTTCCGGAAGAGGTGTGCCCGGATTGGTATTTATGGGCCTCCTAATGCTGGCAAGACTACTTTGGCTAATAGGATTATTGAGGATTGGAGTGGCGGGTTTTCTGGTTCGGTTTCTCCTGTTCCTCATGAGACTCGGAGGGCGCGTCGTCATCAGGGTGTGACGATTCAGGCTAATGGGTCGGTTGTGACTTTGGATGTGGTGGATACTCCGGGTCTTGCTACTAAGATCGATTTTCATGATTTCATGGCTTTTGGTATGGATGAGGATGAGGCGAAGCGTAGGGCGAAGGAGGCTACTGAGGGTGTGATTGAGGCTGTTAAGTGGCTTGACGAGCTGGATGGGGTGATACTGGTTATGGATGCTACTGAGGATCCTTATACCCAGGTGAATGTGACGGTGGTGGGTAACATGGAGGCCAGGAATCTTCCGCTTTTGATTGCTGCGAATAAGATTGATTTGCCTGATGCGTCTCCTGGGCGGATTCAGAGTGCTTTCCCTCAGCATCCGATTGTGCCTATCTCGGCTTTGGAGGGGGAGAATATTGACTTGCTTTATGAGCGGATAGCGAAGCATTTCGGGTGAAGTTGATATTTATGGTTCAGATGGATTTGATTTCTGAGGACAGGCTTGCTGGCATGCCTTCTATGGAGAAGATCCGGTTGATATTGGATGAGGTCAGGAAGGGGAAGATTCTGGTGTTGGAGCGTGGTCTTACGCCGGCGGAGCAGGCGAAGTTGATTGAGATTACTATGGCTGAGATTTCGGAGGGTTTCAAGGGGATTGAGATTGAGAGTTATCCTTCTAGCCAGGAGTCTGGCATTTTCTATCGGTTGTTTGGTAAGTCCTCTTCGAGGGGTCGGTTGACGGTGATTGGCCCTGCTGGTCAGCTTAAAACTGTGAGGAAAGAGCGGGATTTGATCAGCGCCCTGGTGACACCCTAAATATGACTCACAAGTGCCTCCAGTGTGGAAGGGAGTATCCTGATGGTGAGGAGGTGTTTTTTTCGGGGTGTAGGGAGTGTGGGGGGAAGAAGTTTGTTTTCATGCCAGCCAGAGAAAAGGGAGGGGAAAGTCAGATTAGCGAGGTGGTGGACTCGGTAGGATTAGACGTTGGAGAGGGTGAAAAGGATGTGGAAGATAAGGATGCGGAAGACAGGTTTGAGGGGGAGCGGGTGGAGTCTGTGCGGATTATTTCTCCTGGCTCTTATGAGTTGAATCTTGATCATCTCCTGGAGCGGGAGGAGATTGTGATGGCTCTTGGGGAGGAGGGGGCGTATCGTATCCATCTTCCCTCGATTTTTGAGAAGAGTCGTAAGCGCCGTTAGATTTTTTTTCAGGTTTCAGCCTGCCAGAAGGTGTTGGGAGTTGCATTGACGTTGAAGTGTTCGGTGGGCCGGGGGGAGTCGGGTCGGTATACGATTAGGCGGTTGACCTGCTGGCTGAAGTTTCGGGAGTCATGGAGGTAGAATCTTCCTTCGAGCCTTGTGACGTTCCTTGTGAGTACCACGGCTTCTCTGCTGTCCATTTTCAGGAGTTCGACTTCTGGGAAGTCTGAGAAGAAGTTTTTAACTGCTGGTTCCAGGGTTTTGCTTCCCAGGAAGAGGGTGTAGAGTTTGGCTGCTCCGGAGAGGTGGTAGTTCACGTTGAAGATGGCATCTGTACCGTTGAATCTTACTGTCACTTCTCTGACCTCTATGTAGCCCCTGCTGGGTTCCATCCATCGGGTGGAGGATGCCAGGAGGAGTAGTAGGACTGTGAGCAGGACTATTTTTTTCATCCACCTGCCTTAGTCTTTTATTCCCTCGCTTGTTACTGAGAAGATGGCTTCGCCTTCGGGGAGGTTGGGGGAGTCTATCAGTCTTGCTATTCTTTTTTCTCCTTTGGATTTTCGCAGGTATACGCGGAAGGTTGCGGTGTGGCCTACGATGTGCCCTCCTATGGGCCGGGTGGGGTCTCCGAAGAAGGCGTCGGGTTTGGCCATGACCTGGTTTGTTACGATTATCGCTGCGTTGTTGAGGTTGCTGAATTTCATTAGGTCGTGGAGGTGTTTGTTTATTTTTTGCTGGCGGTCTGCAAGTGTGCCTCTTCCCACGTATTCTGAGCGGAAGTGGGCGGTGAGGGAGTCCACGATGAGGAGTCTTACGGGCATGGTGTCTTTTAGTTCTTCTGCTAGCTGGTTTGCGGCGTCTATTAGTAGGATCTGGTGGTTGGAGTTGTAGGCGCGGGCGATGTGGATGTTCTGGAGGAATTCTTTGGGGTCTCTCTCCTCTCCTCCGGGGAGGCCTGCTACCATCTGCTCGATTCTTTCGGGGCGGAAGGTGTTTTCGGTGTCGATTATTATGGCTGAGCCTTCCAGCCCCCCTTCTTCTCTGGGGAGTTGGACGTTGACCGAGAGCTGGTGTGCTACCTGGGTTTTTCCGGAGCCGAATTCTCCGTAGAGTTCTGTTATGGATTGGGTCTCGATCCCCCCGCCGAGGAGATTGTCGAAGTTCTGGGAGCCTGTGGTGAGTTTTCCTACATGTTTTCGTCTTTCCATCACCTGGTCTCCGGTTTCGAATCCTCCTATGTCTGCTGCTTCTCTGGCTGCGTGGATGATTTTTGATGCTGAGGCTTCTCCGATTTCTGCAGCGCTTGCAAGCTCTGCCGGGGATGCCACGGCTATTGCTTCTATTGAGTTGAATCCTGCTTCTCTTAGCTTTTCTGCTGTGGCTGGGCCAACGCCAGGCAGCTCTTCAATGCTTTTCTCCATATTTCTATTCCTCTTATTGCTTTGTCTATTCTCTTCTTTTGTTTATCTTATCTATTCTATTCCTTTTCCATTTTATCCCTATTCCCAGACCTACTTATCCCAAATATATTTCTTGTTATATTATTGTTTTGTTATATTCTATTTTTGGCTCTCTTCTCTTTATTCCCTTCTCTTTATTTTTGTTTTTAGCTATTATTTTATGATGTTGATGATGCTGCGGCTGCCGATGCTTAGCTCGACTTCAGCGTTTCTGCCAGCCTTTGCATAGCAGTCCAGGATTTCCAGTTCGCTGCCGATGTCAAGCTCTTTCAGGATCTCGGCCTGCGCCCCCCAGAGGGCTGCCCGGATTCTGCCGGTGTGGTCTGAAAGGTAGATGTTCGCCACCTTACCTGTGCTTCCATCCTGACGCTGGAATTCCCGCAGCTCTCCCAGGCCGCTGACAAAACCCCGGACATTACAGAACTCGTTTATCCCGATATCCGAAATCGGGGTTATCCTCTCCCGGTATTCCACCACCTCAGAAGACGGTCTCACCTCCCCTCTTGCCCCGAGGTGGAGTTCAATCTGACCCGTAAAAGTATTCTCCCTGGCATAGGCCCCCCTGATTTCCAGGCTGCCCCCCACCTTGAAACCGTCTGCCAGCACTGTCTTTTCATCCCAGAGGACAAGCCTTGTCCTGCCAGTTTCATCCCCTACCAGGAGATTTCTCACTCGACCAATGGTCCCATCCTTGCGGTTGAACTCCCGCACCACCCCCAGGTCCAGCAGCTTCACTGTAAGATTCAAATATTCCATCCCGTTTTTAAGCCCCCCAATTTTTACCTTCTCTCTTACAGGCACATCCTCCTCCAGGGGTTCCAGGCTACCCCGGCTTCCCACATTCACCTCCAACCGGTTAAACCCATCTTTAACATAGCCCTGGATTTTCAGGGACTGGCCAACTTCAATCTCCCCCTGGCAGACCGGCTCAGCCATTTCATCCCAGAGAGCCACCCTGATACGACCGGTCTCATCCCCTACCAGGAGATTCACCACCCTACCAGTGGTCCCATCATCCCGCTGGAACTCCCGCACCTCCCCCACCTCCAGAACCTTGCCCTTGAAGCTCACAACACCAGTCTCGCTGATCTCCCCAATCTTAACCTCGGAAACAGGGCTAACACCCAGCTCCTTTAAAACCATGAGGGCGGCGGTCTCCTCGTCACAGAGACCTGACATCATATCTATTTTCTCAGCCACCCTCTCCCGGAACTCCTCCAGGGAAACAATATCCTTCACCCGCTCATGAAACTCTGCAAGCTCCATCACACCCAGACTACAAATCTAACATTAATTAAACCTGACGTTTTATGGGTTCAACCTGAAGTCTATGTTCCGGGTTTCAGCCCACTGGCCATTGACATAGAGTGTCAGCTGGATGTTGTATTCGCCTGCCAGCGGCACCCCGTTCATTTTGGCCTGGGTATGGAAAACAACCGGCCCGATCTCGCTGATATTCCCTGGTTCCACCACCTCGCTGAACTCCATCTCATAGTCCTGGCTTTTCTTCTCAACGCTCATGGTTTTCAGGGCAAGGTTAGCCACAAAATCGTCGAGCTTCCTGGCTGTGGCCCGGATTTTAATCTTCTCCTTGGTTATCCGCTCGGTACCAGTATTCTCAATAACCATGGTAGCCATAACCCTGTCGCCTGCCCGGTAAACAGGCTTATCGAAAACAATATCGCCCACAATCCTGGCACTCAAATTGGGGTTAACACGGACATCCCCCGGAGACACAGTAGATACAGCCCCATCTCCCCCTTCTGCTGGTGTCTCCCCTGGCTGGTAGAAATAGGCGAGAGATACCAGGAAAACTGCGAGAAAAACTATTAGCAGGAGAGGCTTTCTCTTTTTAGCCTCACAGTAAACGGGACCACTGGAGTCCATAGACAATCTTTAATCGCATTCAGGGTTAAAACCGTTTCGCGGAAATCTTATCTCTGGTCAAATCAGTACCTTCCCGGGTAATGGAAATGGAATGTCCTGAATGTTCTCCCGGGGAGACTGTACCCCATCTTGTGCTTAAGAGGTCTTATCCCATGCGGGTGAAGTGTCAGGAGTGTGGGGCTGTCCATGTCTTGGAGCGGAAAGGGGAGAAACAGGTAACGGTCAGGGCGGTGGTGAGCCGGAGTGGTGTCTCGTTTAAACGGACTGTGAAACTTCCCAGGGACGAGGAAATCCGGGTGGGCGAGGAAATCCTGATCGAAAGAGATGATTCAACCGTGAGCCAGGTGGAGGTGACCTCCCTGGAGGCCAGGGATGGACGCCGTCTGGACAATCTTACAGCAGGGGAGGTGGGAACCCTGTGGTGCCGGGACATAGAGGAGGTTAAAGTCAAATTCTCGGTTAACCTTGGAAGAACCACCCAGAGCCTGGAAAAACACCTGCCAGGCGAACAGGAGATAACTGTGGGAGAGACGCTGGACCTGGAGGGCGAAAACTGCCGGGTTGTCAAAATCAAAATAAGACGCCAGGGGTTCCTGGACAGAAAAGGCGAGAAAACGGCTGCAAGACACATCCAGAGAGTCTATGCCATCCCAGTCGGGAAAAAGAAGAGCCGTTAAAATGAAAGAGGAGAAGAGGAAAGAGGAGAAGAGAGAAGAAGAGCAGAGGTTAAGGCTTCTTGAGGGTCTGAAAGGTTATGGTGTAAGCAGGCGTGTGCTTCGGGCCATGGCAGAGGTCCCCCGCCACCTGTTTGTCCCCCCCTCAGCGAGAGAACATGCCTATGCCGACTATCCCCTCCCCATAGGTGAGGGTCAGACCATCTCTGCACCCCACATGGTAGCAATAATGTGCGACATCCTTGACCTCCAGCCAGGCCACCGGGTACTGGAAGTGGGGGCAGGTTCGGGCTACCATGCTGCGGTGATTGCAAGGCTGGTGGGAGAGACAGGCCACGTCTATGGTGTTGAGCGGCTTGAAAGCCTCGCCCGGAAGGCACGAGAGAACCTCCAGGCAGCCTCTATCTCAAATGTCACCATAATTGTGGCAGACGGCTCCCGGGGCCTCCCAGAACACGCCCCCTTCGACCGTATCAGTGTTGCCTGTGCCGCACCAGAAATCCCCCAGGTCCTCCTCGACCAGCTAAAAACAGACGGGAAAATGGTGATACCTATCGGAATTTACACCCAGGAGCTGTATCTTGTCACCAAGACAGAAAAAGGAGTTGAAAAAAAGAGGAAGGGGGGAGTGATTTTCGTCCCTCTCCTTGGGGAATATGGGTTCAAACCCTAAAGCTCTCCTAGCTCGCCGCTTTTAATTTTAGCTACCAGCGAGTTCCATTCACTCTTTTTCAGTCTAACGAGGTTTCCTTCCTCGCCAATAAGAACCTCACTTTCGGTGGTCTCAACAACCGGGCAACATCCGCTTTCACAGAGATTGACTTTCACTTTTAATTTCACCTCAGCCTCTCAGATTTACGGGGTGGAATATAAACGTTTCACAGAAATGGGATATTCATGCGTGGTAGCTTGTGGGCTCGTTCTTTCTGGTGGGTTGTGGCTGCTGGAAGTTGATGGTGGGGATGGGGAGGCTGGGGGGCAGGCCGAGCACCCGGGAGAGGGTGAGCGCGATGGGCGCAAGATTTGTGACAGTGGTGTTAGCAATCTCGTTCTGTACTTCCACTGGCGGCTTACCCTCGTTCCATTTCTTTCTTATTTCTTCGAGGTCCTTTTTGTTATTGTAGTAGTCTGAGTTGCCGGTGAATCTTATGTGTCCGATGCTGGGGTTCAGATAGTTGATGGTGAAAGCATATTCAACCCGCAGGACAGGCGTCTCTCCGAAAGGTGTCTTGTGGGATTCCACAGTGGGGTTACGGAGGTTAATATCATAGTTAATGTTGATACTCCCGTATTTTTTAATCTCCTCTGGTTTCACATAGATTCTAGACTCAATCTCTGTAACCTGGAAATTCAAAATCATCTCCATCTAAGACGGGTTACTAGAACTTTAAACTGCCGATTACACATGTCCTGCAACAACCCGAATAGTATTATTCTATTTTTATTTCCAGGATTTTATCGCCTTTACGGAGTCTGGA
>CAZCCY010000089.1:0-6887 GCA_964497545.1 uncultured Methanosarcinales archaeon
ATCATGTGACTACAGGAGAATGTGTGGAAGCATTGGTTCTCGCAATTCTCACTGGCGAACATGCACTTTATAATGTTTCAGGTGTTCTTTCTCAGTATGATACTTCGATAATTTTCCAGAAAGAAGTAGACCCTTGTTGGTTCCATGATAATCGTCTTGGTAAAACCCTTTTATCCCCCTGGTTTTTAGAGGTGTCTTTGTAAAATTTGAGGGGCGGCACTGTAAAAATCAAATTAGTAGTTGATTTTTTGGGGGGGGAGTCCAGTTGAACTCACATCCAAAACACAACTACATACTACCCAAAAAAAAACACTCTGAATAAATTCAGAGTAGAGTCATACACTTAAACTAATATCTTTTCGGTCTATGACTCTGGTAACACTCTCTACAGTATACTGGTCTGTCAGGATTTGGCACAAAAGGCACTTCAGTTTCCTGACCACAATCTGCACATGTTGCTTTGTGCATCTCTCTAGGCCGTCTAAAACCGCCTCTATTTTGGAAACTTCTTCGTTCCATCTACTTTCCTCTGTTCAATTCAAATCAACTAATCCAAAAAGAGCCTCACACAAGAATCCACGGTTCTCAGGGGGATCTAAATGAACTAATTGACCTAACACTTAGACAACCTACTTGTTTATAGGCTTTTTGTCTAAAAATTGCCGTATCGAACAATTATAGTCATCCATATAACTCGCATAATATTCTATTTTTTTAAAAAGAGGATGTTGTGCGGATTATAATTCTGGAAGAACTATCCCCTAAAAAATTACAACTGCTCCTTTCATGTTTTCCTCAGCTTTACCGCGGTTCCATAGGCTAAAAGCTCGGCGGCACCAGCCATCGTCTCTGAAGTTGTGAATCTTACATTGACAACTGCATCTGCCCCAAGTTTTTCAGCCTCACTGATCATTCTGTCCATAGCTTCTGCTCTTGCGTCTGCCAGCATCTCGGTGTATTCTCGGAGCTCCCCGCCAATTATGTTTTTCAGACCGGCCAGGATGTCCTTGCCTATGTGCTTGGCTCTCACCGTATTCCCAAACACAATACCCAGAAGTTCTGTTTTGTATCCGGGTATATTTTCGGTTGTGGTTACTATCATGTTGCTAATGTTAGCACTTTTACAGGCTTTAAGTGTTGTGTGTATTCTTTTTATTATTCTTGCGTTTTCCCAAAAAAAGTTTTAGCCGTGGTAGTATTCTGACTGGGCTGCCCGCTGGGCTGGGGAGGCGCAGGGTTCCATCCCTGGTACTCCTACCGCGTCGGCCCGACACTGCCGGCACAGCCTGAACTGGGGCAGATACTCCTCTGCCAGGGTGCGGGCAATGTTCAAATCCTCGCAGGAAGGCGGCTCTGCATCTTTGAGGTCATGTAGGGGTATCAGGGGGATTATGTTCATTATTACCGCTCCCCTCTTACTGGCAGCGGCTGCCAGTTCTCTGATTTCTTCCAGGTTTATTTCTGGAATGAGGACCGTGTTCATTTTAACCATCAGCCCTGCCTTGCTCGCCATCTCCATACCTTTGAACTGGTTTTTGATCAGTAGGGCTGCTCCTTCCTCGCCCTGGTAGGTTTTGCCATTGTATCTTACCCAGCTATATATTCTGGCAGCGTTCTCGGGTTTGAGAGAGTTAATGGTGACGGTGACACTTCCCACACCCACCTCTAGTAGCTCGTCAAGTTTGTCGGGTAGAAGAAGGCCGTTTGTGGCCACACATTTGTGAAGTTCCGGGAATCTCTCGTTGACCAGGCGGAAGGTCTCGAAAGTCTCGGGGTTTGCCAGTGATTCGCCTGGACCTGCGATTCCAACAACTTTGAGATTGGGCATCTCCCTGACATACTTCTCCACCCTTCCCAGCGCCTTCTGGGGTGTGAGGATGCCTGCAGCAACACCTGGGCGATGCTCGCATTTATTTATTGAGCGAACACAATACTTGCACTGGATGTTACACTTGGGCGCAACTGGCAGGTGGATTCTGCCGGTAGTAAAATGAGCCTTCTCACTGTAACAGGGATGAAGCCTCGTAAGATGAGAGTACTTCGACCCCAGACGGTCCCTCATCAATTCTTTCATGACACCAACACATCTACAATTTAGTTCGCAAAAATACGAACAACGTTTAATTATTAGGGTGAATACCTTAAATAAATTTTGGTCGAAAAAGTCAAATTGCAGCATCCCAAATTAATTTTACAATCCATCAAAGCCAGGTCGACATTCGAAAAACCCGTGACCGGAAATGCGATCTGCAGCGGAAATTATTTAAGCCAATCCACTATAATCTTATAGTAGCAGGCAAATTTTTAATTGTTTTTCTGTATATGTGTGTTTGAAAGAGAATCTAGGAATATTTTGAACGTCTAAAATTTGGATGTCTGAAAATATGGCTGGTAAGAAGAAGATAGCGGTTGTTCGCTGTGAGATTGTGAGTGAAGCCTGTCCGGGTGTAGCCTGCTTTAAGGCTTTCAACAGCCGGAAAGTCCATTTCCAGGACTATGGCGAGGATGTAGAGTTGATTGGCTTTTTCACGTGTGGAGGCTGCCCAGGTAGGAGGGTGCATCGCCTGGTGGAGTCCCTCAAAAAACACGGTCTTGACACCGTCCATCTCAGCTCCTGCATGCTAATGGAAGGAAACTATCCCAGGTGCCCTAACCTGGAAGCCATCAAAAAGACCATTACAAACAAAGGAATAAAAATAGTAGAGGGGACCCACCACTAGCCCCCCGGGAGAAGAGTTTATTTTAAGGTTCAAGGTAAACACCCCTCGATTGTATGGCTGATAATATTGTAGAGGAGATTCTTGACCTGAAGGAGCAGCGGAACGCTGTTATTCTGGCTCACAACTACCAGCGGGGAGAGGTGCAGGACATCGCTGATTTTGTGGGCGACTCTTTCGGCCTGAGCAGAGAGGCCGCCCGCAGCAGTGCCAGTGTTATTGTTTTCTGTGGCGTGGACTTCATGGCTGAAAGCGCTGCAATCCTGAGCCCAGACAAAACCGTGCTGATTCCAGAGCCAGGTGCCAGGTGTCCCATGGCAGCCATGATTACACCAGAGGAGCTCCGGGGAATTAAAAAAGAGCATCCACATGCGGCAGTGGTCTGCTATGTCAACACCAGTGCCAGTGTCAAGGCTGAAAGTGATATCTGCTGCACCTCAGCCAACGCTGTGAAGATTGTCAACTCGCTGGCAGAAAAAGAGGTTATTTTTGTACCTGACCAGAATCTCGCCCACTACACCCAGGCCCACACCACCAAGAAAATCATACCCTGGAAAGGCTACTGCCCCACACACCACCTGATACTCCCAGGGGACGTACTACTAGAAAAAGAAGAACACCCCCAGGCAGAGATACTTGTACACCCGGAATGCCGCCCCGAGGTCGTGGAACTTGCAGACCAGGTGTTGAGCACCGGGGGCATGCTGAAATATGTCTCAAGTTCGCCTTCGAGGGAGTTCATCATCGGAACCGAAATCGGCCTCCTCTACCAGCTGGAAAAACAAAACCCCAACAAAAAATTCTATCCTGCCACACCCTATGTGGTATGTCCCAACATGAAGCTGACCACCCTGGAAAGCATACTGAATTCGCTCAGACACAACCAACACGTTATCAGACTACCCAGGGAAGTAAGATTAAAGGCTAAAAAGGCTCTGGACAGGATGCTTGAGGTGGGCCGGGGTGAAAGCCTACCTTGAAATAATCAGGCCAACCAACTGCACCATGGCAGGCATCTCCTCCCTGGCCGGCCTGGTAATTGCAGCCACCCAGTATCAAGAGGTCTCCACACTGGACGCAGCCCTAGTCTTCGGAGGGGTATTCCTCATCACAGGAGCCGGTAACACCATCAACGATTTCTTCGACCTGGAAATCGACCAGATAAACCGGCCAGAGAGACCCCTCCCCCAGGGGAAAATCACACCCCTCTCAGCCTCAGCCTTCGCACTCACACTCTTCACCCTGGGCACCGCTCTCTCCCTCCTCCTGGGCCCCCTCCCACTAGTCATAGCTCTTTTCAACTCGGTTTTACTCTACCTCTACGCCGCCCACCTCAAACGAAAACCGCTCACAGGCAATCTCACCGTGAGCTACCTCACAGGCTCAACCTTCCTCTACGGAGGCTCAGTCCTCGGAACAAACGGAATCCAGAAAGTCCTGATTCTCACCCTCCTTGCCATGCTCGCCACCCTGAGCCGAGAACTCGTGAAAGACATCCAGGACATGCCAGGAGACAAACAAGCAGGCGCCAGAACCCTCCCCCTCCAACTGGGAATAAAACCCACCCTAAAACTCACAGCCCTGACAACACTCGCCGCCATAGCCCTAAGCCCCCTCCCCTACCTCACCTTGGGCACCACCTACCTCTACCCCGCCCTCCTGGCAGACCTCCTACTGCTAACAGCCCTCAGAGAAGCACCCACAAACCCGGCCCGCTCCTCCAAACTCTACAAAACCGGCATGATAACAGCCCTCCTGGCATTCATCCTCCCCCTAGCAATATGAGAATAGCCCTGGTTTCAAAAAATTTCCCCCCAGCCATCCGAGGGGGAGGCGAAATAAGCGCCTGCTACCTGGCACATGCCCTGAGCAGATTTGCAGAAGTCCATATCATAACCTCCCAGAACATGAAAGAGATAAAGGGACTCTGGCTGCACCCGGTCATAAAAAACAGAAACCTCTCTGGCATCCTCAACTACATATCAAGAAACGAATTATTCTATTACCACACATACAAATCGCTCAAAAAACTATTCACAGACCATCGTTTCGATGTGGTCCATGCCCTGAACATGGACACCATCCCAGGCACCGCAATTGCAGCAACAAAACACAGGATACCTTTTGTATTCACAGTAAACAGCCAGTGGCTGACCTGTCCACACGGATTCATGCTCAAACTCAAAGACAGCTCCATATGCAAGGGAAACTGCAACTTTTTAAACGCAGCAAAATGCTACTACCACACCAGAGGACCAGAGAAAATACTCGGCCCCCTCTACTACCCCCTCCAGATGTACGAGAGAAAAAAAACCGCACAAAAAGCCTCTGCCATAATCTGCATCTCTGAGAACATAAAAAACTACATAGCCAGCTTAGACAGGAAAACAGTGGTAATCCCAAACATAGTCCCACCTCAAAACCGGAACCCCAGAGAAGAATTTAAAACCGACCTGCTCTTTGTGGGAGCACTTGGAAGATACAAGGGATGCGAGTACCTCATCCAGGCAATGAAGACTATCACCCGAAACCATCCGGATTGCAAACTGAGGATTGTGGGAAGTGGCCCCAAGGAGAGAGAGTTCCAAATGCTAACAAAATCCCTCGGTTTGAGTAGAAACATATTTTTTGAAGGTTTTGTTTCTCACTCTCAAATTCTGGATTACTATGCTTCAACCAAAATAGTAGTTTTTCCCTCGGTTGTTCCAGAAACCTTTGGAAGGATAGCAGCAGAGGCAATGGCAGCAGGAAAACCAGTAATAGCAACACGAGTCGGAGGAATACCCGAACTCGTAAAACACGGAGAAACAGGAATCCTGGTAAGCCCAAAAAACCCAGAGGAAATCGCCGAAGCAGCAATATACCTCCTGGAAAACCAGGATAAGGCAGTTGAAATGGGAAGAAAAGGTAAAAAACTAATAGAAGAAAAATGTTCTCCCCAGGTAGTGGCAAAAAAACACCTTAAACTCTACCGAGAAGTGATTGAAAGATGCTGAAAGAGCTGACCACAAAAATCGAGAACAGAAAAGCAAAAATCTGCATAATCGGCCTCGGATACGTAGGCCTCCCACTCGCCCTGGAATTCGCAAAAACCGGATTCAAGGTCACAGGCTACGACATCTCTCCTGAGAAAATAGACTCCCTCAAGAAAAAAAAGAGCTACCTGTCCACAATCAGCGATGAAGAACTCAAACTGGACAACTTCACCCCCACCACCACACTCCCAGAAAATTCAGACTTTTACGCAATCTGCGTCCCCACACCCCTCACAAAAACACTGGAACCAGACCTCACCCACATAAAATCAGCAGCAGAAATGCTGAAACAACACCTGAAAAAAGACATGTTCATAATCCTGGAAAGCACCACATACCCCGGAACAACCCAGGAAGTCCTAACACCCATTCTGGAAAGCACAGGCCTGAAAGCCGGAACAGATTTCGGAGTCGCCTACTCCCCCGAGAGAGTAGACCCCGGGAACAAAAAATACACCATATCCAACACACCAAAAATCATAGGCGGAATAAACCAGGAATCCACAGAAATAGCAGCCAAACTCTACAGCACCATAACCATACCAGTCAAAGTCTCCTCACCAAAAATCGCAGAAATGACAAAAATCGTAGAAAACGTATTCAGAGCAGTCAACATCGCCCTCGTAAACGAACTCGCAATACTATCCAGCAAAATGGGAATAGACATGTGGGAAGTAATAAAAGCAGCATCCACCAAACCCTACGGCTACATGCCCTTCCACCCAGGACCAGGCGTAGGCGGACACTGCATCCCAGTAGACCCCTTCTACCTCTCCTGGAAAGCAAAAGAATACGGACTCACCACAAAATTCATCGAACTCGCAGGAGAAATAAACAGAGGAATGCCACAACATGTCGTGGAACTTGTGGTAGAGGGACTGAACAGGCTCGGAAAAAGCGTTAAAGACTCAGAAATATTCATCATGGGCATAGCATACAAAAAGGACATCAACGACACAAGAGACTCCCCAATGCTAATTGTAGCCGAAAAACTCGACAGACTAGGAGCCAAGATAAAATACAACGATGAACACGTAAAACACATATCCATCAACGGCAAAAACCTGAACTCAAGCCAGATAAAAGACATCTCCAGATGCGACTGCCTGATAATAGGAGTAAACCATACTTACTA
>CAZCCY010000090.1:0-6799 GCA_964497545.1 uncultured Methanosarcinales archaeon
ACCTCTCGAATGTGAGTTTAAAAACTGGTTAAATCGAAATTAAAGCAGAATAAAACCGAAAAATTTATTTTGGAGGAAGTATATTACTTCCTCCGGTGTAAACCATGGAACCGCCATTGATTTTAGATATATATAGTCGTTCTTTTACTGCAGCATTCTTCTCTTTTTTGTATCTGTACTCCAATTCCTTGTATTCTATATGTTTTATAACCTAAGGTTTTCTAGCCATATGTTAATATAGCACGTCATGATTTAATTATGTTAAGGGGTAGTAACTTTAGGGATTGACTATAAACAAGCCGCCGGTGGGATTTGAACCCACGAACTGCTGATTACGAATCAGCCGCTTTGCCAGGCTAAGCCACGGCGGCCCCAATCTTTTTTTTAGATTGATTTTTTTATGTTGTGTGCGAGTTCTTCTAGTTTTTTCTCGCTCTTTTCTCCTTCTCTGGCGATTATGTTTACGAAGGCTGAGCCTATGATTACTGCGTCTGCTCCGGCCCTGATTATTTCTTTTGCCTGTTCTGGTGTGGAGATTCCAAAGCCTACTGCTCTGGGGAGCTGAGGTGGGACTCTTTCCAGGAGTTCTCGTGTTGCAGTGGAGATATCGGTTCTGGCGCCGGTGACACCCAGTCTCGAGACCAGGTAGAGGAAGCCGGTGGCCTGTTTGAGGGTGTTTTTGAGTCTCTGGGTTGTGGTGGTGGGTGTGACAAAGAATATCAGGTCAAGGTTGTGTTTTTTGCATGCCCCAGCCAGCTCGCCTGCCTCGTCTGCGGGGAGGTCTGGTACGATTATGCCGCTTAGACCTGCATCTAGGGCGTCCTGGCAGAACTTTTCTATCCCCCGGTGAAAGATGAGGTTGTAGTAGGTCATCACCAGTACTGGCACCTTGACTTTGATTTGGGATGCGGTCTGGAAGAACAGGTCTGGGTTCATGCCCCTGGCGAGTGCGCGCTGTGATGCGGCCTGGATGGTCGGGCCGTCTGCAACCGGGTCGCTGAAGGGGAGGCCGAGTTCGATGATGTCTGCCCCACCCCGCACCAGGGCTTCCACAAAACCCCGGGTGGCACTGGGTGTGGGATCACCGGCACAGACATAGGCAATCAAACCCCCTTTACCTTGCTGTTTCAGTTCCTGGAATTTTTCAGCTACCCTCAATATTTTGACCCCCCCAGAGTGGTGGTGGTTTTCATCACGGTTTCCAGGTCCTTGTCACCCCGCCCGGAGAGGTTGACTATCACCAGGTCTCCTGTCTCTCCCCCTGCTTTTTTGAGATAGGCGAGGGCGTGGCTGGACTCCAGGGCCGGGATTATCCCTTCAAACCGGCTCAGGTCCTGGAAGGCGGCAAGAGCTTCCTGGTCTCCGATGTTTCTGGGTTTAATTCTCCCCTGCTCTGCGAGATATGCGAGTTCGGGTCCGACCCCAGCGTAGTCGAGGCCGGCTGCAATGGAGTGGGACTCGAGGATCTGGCCATAGGGGTCCTGGAGAATTTTTGTTCTTGCACCGTGCAGTACCCCCTCTTCCCCCTTGCAGAGGCTTGCCGAGTGGAGGGCGGCGTTGCCCTTTACCTCGAGGCCGCTGCCACCTGCCTCCACTGCGTAAAGCTCCACCTCTTTGTCTTCCAGGAATTCGTGGAAGATCCCCATCGCATTGCTGCCACCACCAGTGCAGGCCAGAATCGAGTCCGGAAGCCTTCCTTCTTTTTCCAGTATCTGTTTTTTCGCCTCCCGTCCGATCACACTCTGGAAGTCCCGGACCATACTGGGGTAGGGGTGTGGGCCTACCACGCTGCCCAGGATGTAGAATGTGTCCTCGACATTGGTGACCCAGTCCCTGAAAGCCTCGTTTATTGCGTCCTTCAGGGTCTGGGAGCCGGATTTCACAGGTACCACCTTTGCGCCAAGCAGCTCCATCCGGTAGACGTTCATCTTCTGCCGTTCCATGTCCTTGGCCCCCATGTATACTACGGTCTCAAGCCCGAGGACCGCGCCTGCCATGGCTGTGGCTGTGCCATGCTGGCCTGCACCGGTCTCCGCGATAAGCCTGCGCTTTCCCATTCTTTTGGCCAGCAGGGCCTGTCCCAGGGTGTTGTTGAGCTTGTGAGCACCCCCGTGGACAAGGTCTTCCCGCTTCAGATAGATTTTCACGCCGTACTCCCGGCTCAGCCTCCTGGCATGGTAGAGGGGTGTGGGCCTTCCACCGAAATCCATGAGATAGCTTGCAAGCTCTGCCTGGAACTCTCTATCCCGGGTATATTTCCTGTAGCCCTCTTCCAGTTCCTGGAGGGCTGGCATTAAAACCTCGGGGACAAACTGTCCCCCAAATCTTCCGAACTTCCCTGTCATCAAGAAACCCCTTATTTTAAAGCTTCTACCAGCTCCTTTGTTCTGGTGTAGACATCCTCCCCTGTCATGAGATGGCTGCCCACCAGGATGGCGTTCGCACCCGCGTCCATCACCCTCAGCACATCATCTACACCTGTGATCCCGCTCTCGCTCACAATAACCCTGTCACTGACAAGGGGTGCAAGCCTCTCGGTGACACCCAGGTCAACCTCCAGGGTGTTGAAATCCCGGTTGTTGATCCCGAGGAGGACGCATGGTGTTTCCAGGGCGAGTTCTAGCTCTTCCTCGGAGTGGACTTCCACGAGAGGCACCCTGCCCAGCCTGATGGCTAGCTCCACCATTTCTTCCAGTTGTTCTCCCAGCACCCCGGCGATGAGGAGTAGAAGGTCGCTTTCAGCCTCGCAGAGCTGGAGTTCGCTCACAACAAAATCCTTCCGAAGGACCGGGAGTTTAACAGCCCTCCTTACCTCTACAAGGTTTTCAAGGCTACCCTGGAAGAACTCAGGCTCGGTGAGAACCGAGATGGCTACCGCGCCAGCCCGCTCCATCTCACCTGCCAGCACCCCTGCATCCCCCACCTGGATTTCCCGTAGCACCCCCCTCTGGGGTGAGGCAGGCTTAACCTCTCCGATAACCGGGACAAGACCTGCCCGCTCCCTCCTCCGAATCTCCTTGAAAATATTCCGAGCCCTGACACGGCCTGTAAGCGGGGTTTCCAGGCTGGCAGCCCTCCTCCTGCTAGCCTCCAGAATCTCCTCAACTACCGGATGCACAAACACCTTAAACCTGTGGGTTGCCAGATAAAACTTTCCGCTAAAATACAGTGATGCTCCGGACACCCTCGATTTTACGGAGCGAGCCGATAAGCTCCTCCGGCACCTCACCCTCGGTGACAATGGTTAAAAGGGGGTTCTCAGAGAGGTAGGGGTCATCCGAAACCGCCTGGCGGATGCTCAAACCAAACCTTGCCACCTCCATAGCCACCCTGCCCAGCAGGCCCCGGGAAGATGCGTCCTCTGGCGTGATAACAATAACACCCAACCCCAACAGAAACGCCACATCCCGAAGAAACGGGATACTCCGGATACCCCTGAAAACCCCTCTCAGAATTTCATCCCCCTCAATCCGGTTGCAGGCTGCATCCACCACCCGCCTGTCCACACCGAGCTCCCTGGCAACATGGCTGTGCGGAATCTCAATCCCCCCACTCACCACCCGGCCACCTCTAACCTGGAAACCCCTCTCAAGCAGTAAACGCACAACCCTCTCCTGAGCCGGGAAACCCCGAAACCTGTCCCGAATCACCTGCCACATTTATATTGTTGCGTAGCTTGCAGTGTTTTTTAGTTCCTCCTCGATTCTCAGGAGCTGGTTGTATTTAGCGGTTCTTTCGCTTCTGGCTGGAGCTCCGGTTTTGATGAGATCCGCGCCCAGGGCTACTGCGATGTCGGCTATGGTTGTGTCCTCGGTTTCTGCTGACCTGTGGCTTACCACCACCCTGTACCTGTTCCGGTGGGCGAGGATGCCGGCTTCCAGCGCCTCGGTGAGGCTGCCGATCTGGTTCACCTTCAGGAGGAGGGCGTTAGCAGCACCAATGTTGATACCCTCCCTGAGACGATCAATGTTGGTGACAAAAATATCGTCTCCCACTATTATCTTGTTGCTGAGTTTCCGGGTGAGCTCTGCGAATTCCTCGAAGCTCTCCTCCTCGAAGGGGTCCTCGATGAGGAGTATATTGTAGGTCCGGGTGAGTTCAGTGTAGAAGTCTATCATTTCGCCGGGTAGGAGGCTGTCCCCATCGATTTCATATTTCCCTTCGGTGTAGAACTCGCTTGCAGCAGCGTCTATGCCCAGGGTTATTTCATCGGCATATCCTGCTTCTTCCACTGCCCTTGTGATACAGTCTAGGGCCTGGTGGGTCCGCTCCAGCGGGGGTGCGTATCCCCCTTCATAGCCGACGTTAACAGCGTTTTGACCGTATTTCTTTTTCAAGAGTTCGCCGAGGATGTGGTAGGTCTCGGCTGCCATCTGCAGGCCCTCTCCAAAATTTTTGGCCCCTCTGGGCTGGATCATGAACTCCTGGATGGCAAGGTTGTTCCCGGCATGCTTGCCCCCGTTTAGGACATTTAGAGTTGGGACCGGGAGTTGGGTGGCTGTAACTCCCCCCAGGTACCGGTACAGGGGTAACCCGAGGGTGTCTGCCGCTGCCCTGGCAACTGCCAGTGAGACTCCCAGGATAGCGTTAGCACCCAGCCTTGTCTTGTTAGGGGTCCCGTCCAGTTCCAGCATTATCTGGTCGAGCTCGGTCTGGTTGGAGGCGTCGAGTCCAAGAAGTGCGGGCGCAATCTTCCGGTTCACATTCTCGACAGCCCGTCTCACACCCTTGCCCTGGAATCGTTTATCCTTGTCCCGTAACTCCAGGGCCTCATTGCTCCCTGTTGAAGCGCCTGAGGGTACACTGGCCCTGCCAAAACCCCCGGTGGTCCTGACATCCACCTCCACCGTGGGATTCCCACGGGAGTCAAGGATTTCCCGTGCATGAATTTCCTCGATTTTCATAGCTGCTCTCAATTTCACCCCTCCATTTACTCGGTCCGGTCTGTCCTCGCTATCTGGAGGAGCGATTTAATCGGTACCCCGTCTATCTCGTCAAGGCCCTTTTTGTCAATCATGACACAGATAACCCTGGGCCTGGCACCCCGCTCCTCCATAGCCTGGAGGATCTCCCGTGTAGTGGTCCCGGTTGTGATAACATCATCCACAATCACACACTCCTTCTCGTCTACGCTGGCAAAGTTCTGGCTGAACGTACCCCCGCCACCGTTTTCTAACTGTTTGTTGGGATGGTAGATTGCAAATTCCACTCCGAGCTCCTCAGCAATCATGCAAGCCAGAGGTATCCCGCTAACCTCAACTCCCACGACCAGGTCTATCTCACCGCCCCTGGAATCCAGGGTCTCCAGGATAATATCAGCCATAGCCTGGGATATACATCTGAGACGGTAGGCACTTTTACCTATACTCCGCCAGTCAACATGAATATCCTTGGGCGCAGGATAACTCGGCCCCTCCTTGGAATGGGCGAGCAACCAGGTCGCAGTATCCCGGGAGACGTTAAGCTCGTCCGCAATCTGAGACGTGGAAAGACCCCTCTCCCGCAACTCTGCCGCCTTCTGGATTAGATTTTTAATAGTCTTCATGGTCTGAAATCTAGGTACTAGACTGCCCATTAATAACGGTTTTGAAATCAGCACCCCACTGGATTGAAAGCCCAATTTTTTTATTCAGATTCTGGATGGGAGAGGCCAGGTTCTTCTAGCCCCCCGGGGGTTTCCAGGAGACGGTACTCCCGCTGGTTCCGACCACCCCGCCGTTCCAGGAGGCCGTCCCGGTACATCCGCGCCAGATAGGTTGAAACAGTGCTCAAACTGATTTTATGGTAGACCGCCTCGTAATGACGCTTCACATCCAGAGAGGAGAACCAGGTTCTTGGATATTCAAACTTTAGAAACATTTCCAGCCTCTCTTTAAGGGTGAGCTCGTTTTTGAAGGTGAGCTCGATCTGTATTTTCATCTGACATTCAAGAGGTTATCGGATAATAGTGCCAAATGACCCTCCATCGGTCATCGGTTAAGAAAATTATTATAAAATATCGCAAATTATTTAATAAAAATATATTTAATTAATTCTCTTCCCTCACCTGGTCGCCATGATGGATAACATTTATATTGTGTGTATTACATTAGAATTCTAATTAAATTGTATTATAATATTGAGGAGGCAAATCGATGAGAAACACCAAAAAAGATGAAAGAAAAAACCCATCCTACAACTCAGATGTCATTGAGAAAGACCTTTGCAGCATTTTTTCATCTGAACAGTTTTGGAGTTCGTCTTCAACGTACCTTAGCCAGTTTGAAACGGAATTATGAAAAAGCTTCTGAAAAAACAATAAGCGATAGCAGCTGGTATGAACGTTTTACACCTGAACTTGTTCTTTTCCTTAAAGAGTGTGTTACTCATGCTATGGAACAGCTTGCTCAAGAACAGAGTCGGGTTCTTAAGAAGAAACTCGGTCATTTCCAAGATGTGCTGATTCAGGACAGCACTATTGTTAGATTACATGAATCACTGGCTAAGAAATGGCCTGATCCAGAAAAGTGGCAGCAGGCGTTAAAGTAAGTACATTAGTAAGTGCGATAGCAGACGGCCCAAAACGTATTGCCCTTTATGCTGAAAAGACTAACGAGTTGAAGACATTAAAACTGGGTCCCTGGATAAAGGATAGAATCCTTCTTATTGACCTTGGTTTTTATAAACATCAGATTTTTGCAAGAATTGAAGAAAACGGAGGTTTCTTTGTATCTCGATTGAAGAAGAACGCTGATCCTTTCATCATTAAATCACATAACAGGTGCAGAGGCAACAGTATTGATGTGGCAGGAAAAAGTGT
>CAZCCY010000091.1:0-6647 GCA_964497545.1 uncultured Methanosarcinales archaeon
AAAGGGGCATATGTCTGCCAGATAAAGAGATAGCTACTACAATTTGCAAAACAACCCCAACCCGAGCTTTGTTATCCTCTAAAAAATATTGTTAGAAAAGCTGTGGGTTTATCGTGATATCTGGTAGGAAATCACGAAGATTATAGTCTTTGGACTCGGTGGCTGCCTTTTTTACTGGAGTGCAGCGATTTTTGATTTTATCTCAGCCAGATCATGTTCTATCCTTGAAATCCTCTCATCAAAAAGAGACCTGAAATCACCCCGAAGGGAGCGAATCTCACCTGTGATCTCTTCTCTGTTCTGGTCGATTTTACTTCCGATACTCCCTCCAAGCCCATCGATTTTCTGGCTGAGATTAGCGTTCATTTCCCTCATGTATCTTACAGCCATGTCCATTCTTTCATATGTTGCTGTGGTAAGATCTTCTTCTCTGATGATTTCAAAGCTTTTGAACTCACCTGTTGGTTTTTTATATTCCACATCAGTTTTTTCCACTCGTATAGGATACTGCCGGATGTTGATTTTTTCAAGTAATTCTTTGATGCTATCCTCCTCGCCCTCGCAGATAACTTGCACTGTGCCATCTTCAAGATTCTTAACATAACCAGTAAGATCAAGATCAAAAGCTATCTCATCAATAAGGTCCCTGAATCCTGCTTTCTGAACCCTGCCATGGATTATAATCTCTGCTCTCTTTTCCATATTGTTTTCTAATCTTCTAAAATGATATAAATATTATTCCCACCCACGCTCCCCATGCAGGTTGATCAACGTGTAATAGGTGATGAGGGTCCCCAGGGCTACCATCATGTTCCACTCTCCTGGGTGGTAGGAGTGTGAGACAGGAAGCGCGGAGGAATATCAGGACAAGCCCGATGAAATCATGGATGAGGGGGAGCCTCCGTGTGAGCAGGGTGTTTATCCTCTGGTCGTGTTCTCTTGCGATTATCAGCATGAAACCCGCCCCTGCCAGGAGCATGCCCCTGGTATACCTGCTTTTTCCCGTTTTCCAGCACCCGGAAGACTTCAACACGCGCTGTGGTGTTCCAGTCCACCAATTCATCTGAGAACGCAGAGCCAACAGTGTAATCCACGGACTTTGTAACAGTGTTATACTCGTCCAGCTTCATGGCCACGGTGGCAGAATGGTAAGGTTTAAGAGGGGGTTAAAGGTCATTATTTTATCTTCCTTGTTCTTACTTCCGTCTTAGTTTTTTAGGCGAGTTTTATGCCTGCCAGTGTGAGGCTTGTGACGATGGCGCCGGAGGTGAGGATTCCGGCTGTGATGGCTGGTAGGGCGTGTCTTGTTTTTATTCCGAAGACGAAGGCTGTGGCGCATCCTGTCCAGGCGCCGGTTATGGGTAGGGGTATGGCTACGAAGGCTGCCAGGGCGAGGCTGCCGTATTTTTCGAAGCTCTGGGTGTGGTTGTGGTAGGTGCGGGAGAAGAGCCAGTTAAAGAACCTGTCCCAGGTGGGCCATCTGCGGAGGAACCGGGAGACAGGCTCGAGGAAGAGGAGGAGGGGTATGACTGGTATCAGGTTGCCCATCACTCCGAGTGTGTAGGCTGTCAGGGGGTTGAAGTTGTAGACGCCCATGGCTAGGGGTATTGCCCCCCGGAGTTCTGAGATGGGTGTCATGGCTGTTAGTATTATTATCAGCCAGGGCGGGATTTCTGTCATTTTTTTGTTAGTACGAACTGTGCGATTAGTGCTTCTAGTTGGATTCTTTCGTTGGCTCCTTCTGTCATTCTGAAGTCGATTTCCCCCATTTTGTCCATTAGCTCTACTTTCTGGCGTTCTGAGATGCCGGGGATGCTCTGTTCGAAGAGGGCCCGGTAGAGCTGGTTTATTATGTCTTCGCCTGAGAGTCCTTGTTCGATGAGGAGGTGGTCGAGTTTTTCTCTGGCTGCTGTGAAGTTGCCCTGGAGGGCCTGGGTGATCAGTTCTACGAGTTCTTCTGGTCTGGCTGTGGCGGTTATCTGGTGGATGGCTTCCTCGGTTATTTTGCGGTCTTGGAGGGATGCGGCTTGGAGTGCGTTGATTGCCCGGCGCATGTCTCCGCGGGACACGTATTTTATGGCTTCCAGCCCCTGGGGTGTGAGTTCGAGGCCTTCTTGTTCTGCGATGTATTTTATCCGTTTTTCGATTGCTTCGTCTGAGAGGGGTTTGTAGCGGTAGATGGCGCATCTGCTCTGGATGGGTGGGATGATTTTGCTGCTGTAGTTGCAGCTTAGAATGAACCTGGCGTTTTGGGTGTATTTTTCCATGGTGCGTCTGAGCGCGTTCTGGGCGTCTGCGGTGAGGGCGTCTGCCTCGTCTAGGAAGATGATTTTAAAGTCGGCTGCCATGGGGCTTGTCCGGGCTGCGTTCTTTATTTTGTGTCTGACGATGTCGATTCCTCTCTCGTCGCTGGCGTTCAGCTCGGTGAAGTTGTCCTGCCAGTGTTCCCCGTAGAGTTCTCTGGCGATGCTGATGGCACTTGCGGTTTTGCCCACCCCTGGGGGGCCTGAGAGAAGGAGATGAGGGAGGTTTCCGGTCTCCACATACCTTTTAAGCCGCCTTATCACCTCGTCCTGGCCTACCACATCTTCAAGCCGGGTGGGCCGGTACTTCTCAATCCAGATAGTCTCCTTCACAAGATGGGGGGAAAGACAGCTAGAGATAAATAATTTAGCCCTCTTCCAGGAAGGGGCTTTTTATGCCTGTCAGTACCACCATTACTTTGGCCCTGCCGGTGAGCCCGTTGTCTATTCTGGCGCCCCAGGCGATTCTCTTTGTGTCTGGCACACGGGACATTACAAGTTCGCCGGTGACTGCTACCTCTTCTAGTGTGAGATCTTCGCCGCCTGCAATGTGGATTAGCACCCCGTAGGTGTTGCTTGTGTCCTGGATGTCCAGCAGTGGCACGGCTAGTGCCTGGTTTACCGCTTTTTCAACCCGGTTTTCGCCTTCGCCTTCTCCGATTCCGATGGCTGCGATGCCACCCTTCTCCATGGTGGCCCGGAGGTCGGCGTAGTCCAGGTTCACAAGGCTTGGCTGGGTGATGATTTCGGTGACGTTTTTGACGAAGGCGCCTACCAGGGAGTTTGCTACTGCCAGTGCGTCTTTCAGGGGGAGGTTTCCGGCTATGTCCCGGAGTTTGGAGTTGTCGATGACGATCACTGAGTCGCAGTTCTCGGTGAGGTTTTTAATCCCTTCCCGGGCTCGTTCTCTTCTTGCCATTTCGATGTTGAAGGGTATGGTGACACATGCGATGGTCAGGGCTCCGAGGTCCCTGGCGACTTCGGCTACAATTGGGGCGGCGCCGGTGCCAGTGCCCCCTCCCATGCCCGCGATAATAAAAACAAGGCTTGCACCTTCAAGTTCGGATTTAAACTCAGGGATGTTTTCTCTGGCTGCTTCAGCCCCCCGCTCCGGGAACCCGCCGCAGCCGTGACCCTGAAGAAGCTTCTCTCCTAGCAGAATAAGCTTGTCAGCCTTCTGTAGGGACAGGTGGTTAACATCGGTGTTGGCTGCAATTATCTTCCCCCCGTGCACTTCTTTCTCGGATATCCAGCTGGTGATATTTGTACCTGCACCGCCAAGGCCTACCACTACAACCTCTGGTTTTGCAGCAGCCGCCATTTCCTTCAGAGCCTCAATATCCATGTCACAAACCTCTCCTTTCTCTTCCCTTTTTCTTTTGCCCTTTGTTTACCTGTTATATAAATCTGATTCACTCCTCTTTTTTTAAGGCTCTCTCTTTTTTTTCAAGGCAGTCCAGGATACGCCTTTTCTCCTCTTCAAAAGTTTCCAGGATGTGTCTTCCGAGGGGTGTGAGGGTTGAACCCTGATGCCTCAGTGATTTCACAACCTCGCCGCCTGCTGCCTCGCTAATCTTCCGCAGCACCCCCCAGGCGTGACGGTAGGACATCCCCATCTCCTCGGCTGCACCAGCTATGGACTGTTTTTCCTCGATCAGCCTTAAAAGACGCGCCCTCCCCTCGCTCACAAGGAAAACCCCGTCCTTTTCCAGCCAGACTTTAACATGGAGGCCATACATACACTTTAGAGTTCCTCTAATGTAATGTTTCCCTCTAATGTTTCTGTTTTAGCAGGTTTCTGCTGTGGTAGTATAGGTATTCCTGGGCGTAGCCACATCTGTCTCCAAAATAGTTTCTTGCGAAGTCTCTGATATCTTTTTTTCTTTTGAAGGGGCCGTAATGGGTTTCCATCATTTTCTGGATGTGGATGTCCACTGGGAAGGCTTCTAGCTTGTCGAAGCTGAAGAGCAGGACGCAATCTGCGATTTTATCGCCCACACCCCGGAGTTTTTTCAGTTCCTCTCTGGCCTGGGGGTAGTCCTGCTCCCGGATTCTGTGGAGGTCGAACTCGCCTTCTGCTATCCTGCGGGCCGCCTCCCAGAGGTAGGATGCCCGGAAGCCGAGTCCACATCTTCTTAACAGCAGGGTGTCAATGCCGGCTAACTCCTGGGGGCTTGGGAAGCCAGAGTTGTCCCTGATTTTGTAGAGGCACTGAACCGACTTTTTGATGTTTTTCACTGTGTTGTTGGCTGAGCAGATGTAGGATGCTAGGCATTCCCAGGGTTCCTGGCGGAGGAGTCTCAGGCCCCGGTACCTGGCGGTCAACTCTTCCATGAGAGGGTCCCGGTTAATCTCCTGGTAAATCTCTTCCAAATCGTCGTCAAGTCTGAGATACTGGGCAATCCTCCCTGGAGGGAGCTTGCTTTCCACCTGAATCTTGTCCCCCTGCTGTCTGAGACAGGTGGGCTGACCGTCTATCACCCCCTCCCACCAGTCTCCTTTTTTATTCCAGACGAAAACCTGGCCGCAATCCAGGGTGTAATGGAGGTTAAAATCCACGGAGGCCAGGAAATACATTTATTTTTTTGGTTCAGGTCTTCATTTTATCCTGGAACTGTCTCTGGAACTCGTTGCAGTCTGCGATGAGCATGTCCGCAGCTTTTTTCAGAGCCTCTATCGGGTCCTCCCCATCTGTGTGGATGAAGAGAATAGGGTCGCTGAAATATGGGTGCTCAATATTGTAGGTCGCAGCTCTCACATGTTCATCCTGGAGTAGATAGGTTTTAAGGTTGCCAAGCAGGGTGTGGCTCTCACCTTTTATTTTGAGTCTCAACTCTCTATCTGTTTTTTCCAGTACTGTTATTTCCATTTCAACTCTCCCCCCTGAATTCTAGAAAATGCCGGTGCCATAGCTGGACGATATTTTACGTCTCTCAACTCTCTCGCATTTAGGACATTTGAGCTTACCGTTCTCCAGTTTCAGAGGCGTCTTACAACCGGAGCAGTAGGCTTTCACAACACCCATATCTTTGTCCTGGGTGCTGAGACGCATGTTTTTCAGGTCAATAACCCTGGCCTTGACAATGTCAAAGGGCGTGAACTCGTGGTAGAGTTCCTTGACATAGCTATCCTTAACATTAGAAACATGGATAGCCGCCGGAGCAAGGTTTACAATCTGCCTTTCACCTTCACCCTGGACCTGTGCGATTTCCACCAGGGCCACTGATTCCCGCAGATCAGTGATCCTTCCAAGCACGGTGTCCCCCACCTCGATGCGGGGCGGTGTGGCTGTCAGTGGCTTCACCGAGATTGTGCGTCTCCTGGGGTTCACCTTCACAATACCTGTCGCAGACGCGTATATATCCCCATTCCTCTCATAGGTGCATTCCATGGGTGTGAACTCCTCCACAGTTCCAATCACATCCCCCGGAATCACGAACTCGCCCAGCACCTCTTCTTCCTCAGACTCCATGTCTGTCTTGCCTTTTCCAGGTTTGTCTTTTTCAGGTTCAACTCTCTTCTTTGATGGTGTAAGCCTTCTACGCATCGACACTCTTTTTCTCTTCACTCTAATGTCAATCCCTCTTTTCAATCCTGTAGATTTCAACTTTAATATGAACAATATCTTTTTTGTGGAACATAAAAGTTCGTTTCAAAGGAAAACTTACCTCACACCGCCAGGTAATTACCGCAGGGCTAATGAAACTTTTCACGAAACTGTAACTACCAGCATTATGGATGGAATAAACCACATCCGCAACCTCAAGAGCCTTCCTGAGAAAAGGCCTGTCCCCAAAACGCACCTGGGCACCAAAAGGAGGATTCATCACCACCACCCCAGCCTTCCCCGAGACATCCCAGATATTACAGGCAACAAAATCAACATCCACACTCAACCTGCGAGAGTTCTCCCTAGCAATCCTGAGCGCCCCCAGGTCCCGGTCAAAACCCACCACCCAGGGGGCGCCCAACAACGCAGCCCCAATAGCAAGAACACCAGTCCCACAACCAAGGTCAAAAACCACACCCCCGAGATCCCCGTTCAGATAGGCCTGATAGAGAAGCCTGGCCGCAACAGCCGGGGGAGTGAAGTACTGCTCCATCCCTGGGTCAGGACTGGAAAACCCCCGAACCCCCTCAAGAATCATCTCAAGACGCCGCTTCCGCATCAAACACCACAGATAAAGCCATAGAAATGGATAACCTTTACCCCCCACATTTCAACGGCTAAGTTACTAACAGCATCGCCAATTACATTGTGCCAGTGTGTGACGTAAATCCTTATATATGAGTGAACTACCCCCAGCTTTCGCAGGGGGCTTCCTGCTTCGTCGAAAAGACTTG
>CAZCCY010000092.1:0-6543 GCA_964497545.1 uncultured Methanosarcinales archaeon
CAAAAGAAGCTTGCAAAGGATTGCAGAATGGTAAGGTTTAAGAGGGGGATAAAATCAATACCGCTCTCTCCAGTAAGTGTAACACTTTTTCGATCCTCCTCGTTTCACGGAATACAAAAATTACGTGTAACCGTAGTGTTATACACGTAAATTGTTTGGATTACTTGAGGAGATGAGCGATTTTTTTAGAACACCTGGGAGTAGACCTCTTCGATTTTCTCCCGCATCTCTTTTCTGCTGGCACCGGCTACTGTGGCTGCAAGGAGCATGGCGCCCCCTGCTCCTACCCCTTCTTTGACTTCGCCTGCCTCGTAGCTGTGAAGGCCTTTTATCCTGGACTCGGAGAACCCAGGGTCTGTGACATAGGCCTGGAATCCAAGGGTCTCTGTCATCTCGAGGAAGTTGGCTGTGGGGTCGCTGGCGACAAACCTTGTGGTGGCAATGGAGATATCCCCCTTGACTTTGAGGGATTTGAGCAGTGCCAGTACCGCAATCATCTGGGTTCCGCCTGCAAGCACTGTCTTAACCCCTTCAAGCCCGGCTGCAAGGCCCACGACAACCGGCATCATGGGGTCTCCCAGGGCTGCCACAGCGCCCCAGGGGTTGTCTCTCTTGGAGCCGAACTCTATCCCTGCCCGTTCCATCCCCTCGTTCACAGCCTTTTCTTTTAGCTCCACCGGATTCTCGGGGAAGCTGCTGCTCACCCTCCCCTGGTAGCCCAGGGCCCAGAGCACGCCCAGCGCTGTGGTTGTGCCACCCGGGATGCTCTCGCCAATCACCACCAGGTCATGGCTCTTTGCAAGCTCCCGGCCCAGAAGCACAGCTTTCTCGTAGAGCTCCTGGGGGTTTTCTACCGACCGGCCAAGCCTGATATCCCTGCCAGGTGTGGCTCCCATGTCCAGGGTGGGGATTCTGGGTTTGACCTTCAGGCCAGCGTTAAGGAAAAGGCTTGGAGTGCCTGCAAGCTGGAGGGCGGCCCGGGTGATAACCGCAGGTGTGGGCGCGCCACTTGGAGTCATGGGTGGGACTGGCAGGCTCATGCTTTTACCGGTCCACACAAGCTCGGCATCACCGGCAGGTGTCAGCTCGGTAAGCTCGGGAGACTTTCCAGCAGCCGAAATATCAGGAATCCTGGCAGTATCAGTGCAACCCAGCACACAGAGGAAGAGGGAGCTGCGGGGCTTAAAAGGGAAATCTGGACTGACAAGCATAAGGATTCCAGGGTTACCTGAACCTGCTTATATTTAACGCAGGGGGAGTTTTCCAAAATCTTTATTTATCTCGCTATTTCTATGATATGCCGTGGCCAAGCCTAAAAAGAAAAAAAAGCTTGAGCGGTCTGCCACCCCCTGGGTGGATTCAAGGGTTCTAGGGTATCTTGCCGCGCTGGCTGTGGCGTTGTTTTTCCTTTTGTCCTTCTATATCCGGGGCGTGATTCCGGCTGACGCTGTTTTCCGGGCTGGTATTACCGGTTTTGCGAGTGATGATGCTGTGTTCCACATGAGGCTTGTGGAGAACACTATTGCCAATTTCCCCCACCGGTTGACCTATGATGCTTTCACCATGTACCCCTATGGTTATTTCCTCCACTGGGGTCCCATGTTTGACCAGTTGATTGCTTTTTTCTCCCTGTTGGTGGGGCTGGGCTCGCCGGGCCAGGAAACGGTTAACACTGTGGGCGCCTATTTCCCGGCGGTGATGGGGGCTCTAGTTGTGATCCCGGTCTATGTGCTGGGCCGGGAGCTTGCCGACCGGAAGACCGGGGTGCTGGCAGCTCTTCTGGCAGCGATTCTACCTGGCGATTATCTCTCCCGCACCATCCTGGGGTTCACGGACAATCATGTCTGGGAGATATTCTTCACCACTCTGATGATGATGTTTTTTGTGCTGGCAATAAAACGTGGAGGTCATCTCAGCTTTAAACTCTGGCTTGAACGGGACTGGCATGCACTGCGGGCGCCCCTGGTTTATTCTTTTTTTGCAGGTGTGGCCTTTGGAGGGTATCTCCTCGGCTGGACTTCGGGTGTGCTGTTTGGTGTCATCTTCGGGATTTTTCTCGTGTTGCAATACATTATTGACCATCTGGAGGGGAGGTCTACCGAGTATCTTGGCGTGATTGGAGGGGTTGCTTATCTTGTAGCCATGGTGATGGTGCTACCCTTTGTCCAGGGCAACTACACCTTTGATTCTGGCCATTATTCTCTCTTACATCTGGTGGTGACAGGTGGTGGAGCCCTGGTCTTTATTCTCCTCGGCATTGTCTCAAGGAAATTCAGGGGTATGCCAGGGTACTATTATCCTGTTTTTGTGGCTGGTTTTATTGTTTTGACTTTATTGTTGATTAAAATTTTAGCTCCTGGTCTTTATGGGGCATCGGTTGGACAGTGGCAGTTCATATTCGAGGGGCGGAGTGGTGGCGGTCTCACCATTGCAGAGGCCCAGAAATTCCCCCCAGGGGTGGGTTTGAGCTATTTCGGCTTCAACTACTATCTCACCATGCCGTTTTTTGTTGCTGATACCTCTGACCCAAATAACCCCAACCCCTGGCACTCGGTTACAAGTAGCCCCTGGCTCATCCTCTTTATCCCCTGTTATGCGCTGCTTGCCTATTATATTTACAGGCAGCGGAGGCCAGAGCATCTTCTTTTGTTCGTGTGGAGTGTTTTCATCCTGGTAATAGCGCTTGCCCAGCGCCGTTTCACCTATTATTATGCGGTTAACGTTGCTCTCCTCTCCTCCTTCCTGGGTGGCAGGATTCTAGACTTCTTTGGCTGGCAGGAGCTAAAAGGGAGACTCGAATACCCCCGTGTTCTCCGCATGAGCCTCTCCCTTGGCCTGGTGCTCCTGCTCCTGGTGTTCTACCCTTCAGGTGGAGAATACCTGCCCTGGAGTCTGGCCATGAAATACACCAGGGGCGGGCCGATAGGCTACGGATACTACGAATGGAACGAAGCTCTCACCTGGATGAGATACAACACCCCGGACCCTGGACTGGACTACCTGGGAGTGTACCAGCGTCCCCCACCCGGAGAGCCCTACCCCTATCCCCCAGAGGCTTATGGGGTGATGAGCTGGTGGGACTACGGCCACATAATAACCTATTGGGGCCACCGGATACCCAATGCTAACCCCTTCCAGGCCGGCATCGGCGGTGGTCCAAACCACGCCCCAGGAGCCTCCACCTTTCTCACCGCACCAGACGAGGAGACAGCAGACCGGGTGCTGGCAAACCTGAGCGCCAGGCCAGGTGAATACGGGGCCAGATACATTGCCACCAACGCCTACATGGCCTATGCCATTGTGGATGTCTTCTTCAAATGGAACGACCTCAGTGACGAGGAAATAGCGAGGAAATACTACACCCCTGTCCAGACAAACCGTGGCATCCAGATGGTCCCCTCCCAGGATTACTACAGGCTCATGGTTTCAAGGCTCCACATTTTCGATGCTAGCGGGTTGAAACATTACAGGCTTGTCCACGAGTCCCCACCCAACCCCTTTACAAAGGGGGGCAGGTGGGAGCAGGGTCACAGGATGATTTACAACCAGCTCTATGGCGGCAGCCTCTCGGAAGAGCCCACTGGTTATGCTAAAATCTTTGAGCGGGTAAAAGGAGCAAGGCTCCAGGGCACGGCAGAACCTGGGGAGAAGGTGACGGTCACTGCCAGAATCCGGACAAACCAGGGCAGGGAGTTCACCTACACCCAGACCACCACCTCCAGAAACGGCAGTTTCGAGCTGGTCGTCCCCTATTCCACCGAGGGCCCCCTACCCGGTCAGACCAACTTTGACACAGCGCCCACCGGCCCCTACACCCTCACCATAGGCAACAGGACACTTGAGGTGAGAGTAAGCGAGGAGGACGTGCTGGAAGGCAGAGTAGTAGAAGTCGGATAAAAAATTTAAAATTCCAGGTTGTAATGTGATGGGAAGGGATTAAAAAGTGCAGTACTCTCTAAAGAGGGGGTTCTCCCCTGACCCCCAGAGGATCCTTGAAGTGTTAAAAGAGAATTTCCCGGTGGAGATAAACCTGGATGGGGACAGGTTCACCCTCTCCTACGGTGCCATCGAAAACATGACCGTCTGGATTGAAGGTAAAAAACTCTGCGTGGAAACCAAGGCCAACTCCAACTCCACTGACAGCGAAATCCTGGACACCAACCGCCGCTTCCGAAAATTTCTGAAAGAAGCCACTGGTTACACCTCAAAACAGCGGGCGGAGAAAGCCAAAAAGGAAGTAACCAGCTAGAGATGGATATCCTGGAGAAACTCAGAGACCTCCCCCTACCCCTCCGGGTGTGTGCCGGCACCGATGGCTCGGTCACCTACCTCCTCGAACTCATAACCAGGGCCAGAGCAGAGGTCACAGGAATCGAACAAAACATAAAAAAAGCAGACCCCAAAACATCAGAACTCCTAGAGATACCGGTGGGCAGCCCTGTAAACGAGAGAAAAGTAGACCTCCGGGCAAGAGGCAAAACCTATGTCCACGCCGTCTCGCTCACACCCCTGGAGAGACTGCCACCCAGGGTCAAAGAAGATATCCTGGGAGCAGACATCCCCATCGGCAAAATCCTCCGCCACCACAACCTCGAAACCAGAAGAGACCTCCTCGCCCTGGAAACAACAACAAACCCCGCCTTCCCAGGGGTACCTGTAGTGCATCGCAGCTACAAGATAATCCACCAAGGCAAACCCCTCATCTACATAGAAGAAACCTTCCCCATAGACGAAAGATGGGAAATAAATCAAATCATTTTTAAACCCCCAGGTGAATCTACCCTACCGCCTAGAAATAATGCGTGTAGTGAAGGAGAGGGCAATATTTATGATTAATGTTAAACTGATAACCGGCAGAACCATTGCCCAGGGTGTAAATATTGAGAACAAGCCTTCCCAGGCATACAAGGACGCCGCCTCCTGCTGTGACCTCAACCCAGAGGACCTCCAGGAGCTAGGAATACGGGAAGGCGAGCGGGTGCGGGTGGAAACCGAATATGGGAGCGTGGTGGTAACAGCCAGGGAGAACAAAGGGAACCCCAGGGGCATCATATTCATCCCCATGGGACCCTGGGCAAACGCGCTAACAAACCCTGACACATATGGCTGCGGCATGCCCGGTTTCAAGGGCATCCCAGCCAGGGTAGAAGCCACCCAGGAGGAAATTCCAGGCATTCCAGAGCTTATGGCGAGGTGCAAATAGAATGTTAGTAACAGACGTTCTCTGCCCCTTTTGCGGCTGCCTCTGCGACGACATCACAATAGAGGTGGAAGACAACCAGATAAAAGATGTGAAAAGGGCCTGCCGTCTTGGCGCAAGTAAAATCCGGGGCCACAACCGCCTCCAGACACCCCTCATCCGGGAGAACGGGAAACTAAGGGAGACAACCTTTGACGAGGCCATCGAGAAGACCGCCCAGATACTGGCATCTGCCAGAAGACCCCTCTACTACGGGTGGGCCAGCACCTCCTGCGAGGTACACAAACAGGGGGTGCTACTCACCGAGATAACCGGCGGCGTCCTGGACAGTTGCACCAGTGTCTGCCACGGGCCCACCGCCCTTGCCGTCCACGAGAAGGGTGTGCCCACCGTGAGCCTCGGCCAGGTCAAAAACCGGGCAGACCTGATAATCTTCTGGGGCAGCAACCCAGCTAACGCCCATCCCAGACACATGAGCAGGTACTCAGTCTTCCCCCGCGGCTTTTTCACCAAAAAAGGCAAGAGAGGCAGAAAAATCGTGGTAATCGATGTCAGACGGACAGACACCGCCAACATAGCAGACGAATTCATCCAGGTAAACCCAGGAGAAGACTACCAGGTCATCTCAGCCATCCGAAGCATCATCGCAGGCCACCCAGAGGTCGTGCCAGAAAAAATAGGCGGCGTGGAAAAAGAAAAACTCCTCAAACTGGCAGAAATGTGCAAACAAGCCAAATTCGGCTCAATCTTCTTCGGCATGGGCCTCACCCAGAGCCAGGGCAAATACAAAAACATCGACAACGCCATCTCCCTCACAAGCGAACTCAACGCCCACACCAAATTCAGCATCCACGCCATGCGCGGCCACTACAACGTGACCGGCACAGGACAGGTCTTCGCCTGGGAGACAGGATACCCCAACGCCATCGACATGAGCCGCGGAGCACCCTACTACAACCCAGGAGAAACCGCAGTCAACGACGTTCTAGTCCGGGACGAAATCGACGCAGCACTCATAATCGCAGGCGACGCCGGAGCCCACTTCCCCAACCAGGCACTAAAAAGCCTCGCCAGAGTCCCACTAATACAAATCGACCCCTACCCCAACCCCACCACCGAACTCGCCAACATCGTGATACCCACCGCAATCTGCGGCATCGAAGCCGAAGGAACAGCCTACAGGATGGACGGCATATCCCTACGACTCCGAAAATACATAGACACAAACCTGCCCACCGACCAAGAAGTACTGGAAAAAATAATAAACAGGGTAAAAGAACTGAAAAACGAATAAACCATATAAACCCAAAAAACAAATAAACAACATCTGTGCAAACAACCAC
>CAZCCY010000093.1:0-6542 GCA_964497545.1 uncultured Methanosarcinales archaeon
CTCTCAAAAAGAGTTGTTAGAGGTATCTCTGCTGGAGATCGGGACAGACTTTTCTTGGACCTCCTTGAGCCAGGGTTCTTTGCCACCAACGAGATGCTTCAGGAGTCCATAAAAAACAAGGATAATCCCCTTTTCATCAGGCGGATAAAGGAGGATTTGAAGGATTTTGAGGGCAGGCCCCCTCTGAGACCACCTTTGACTTCGAGGTCATTAAAGGCCCCTCCTTCCGGGAATTTCTGAATGACATGAAAACCAAGGACGCTGTGGTGAGAAGCTTTGAACTCCCAGGTGAATCCACTGCTCAGATACCCTCTGAAAAAATAAATATCCTGTAGTTCCATGTGATTGTGGGATTGAAAGAGTATGAACAAATCTGATTCAGCCCTGGAGAAAGTTATCAGCCAGTTAAAGGTGCATCCTGAAGTTGTGGGCGTGTATCTTTTTGGCTCCCATACCAGGGGAGAGGTAAAGCCCATCTCTGACATCGACATTGCCGTGATATTGAGGAATCCTTCTCCCGAGGTTGAAGGTGATATTGGGAGCATGTATTCAGAGAGGATTGATGTTGTGCTCTTCCACCGTCTACCTCTCCACATACAGTTTGAAGTGTTAAAATATGGCAGAGAGCTTTTAAGCAAAGACGACGATTATCTTCTAGAAATAAAAATGAGTGTGCTTAGAGGTTATCTTGAAAATTCCAGGCGTTATCAGAGAATGGCGGCAGAGGCGCTGAAATGAGGCTTGCAGAGAATATACTGCGATTTGAGAGGCATCTTGAAAATGCGGAGAAATTGAAAAACAGGGATGTCTCAGATTATTTTGTCTACAACACCCTTGCCATGGAGTGTTTCCAGGCTGTAAACGCCCTCCTTGAAATCGGGGAATACATTGTAACAAAAAAGAAACTTGGCTTCCCCTCCACTTACAGAGAGATATTTGAGCTGCTCAAACAACATGGAGAGATGACAGAGGAGATGCTCAGCGCATCGAAAAAGCTGGTCTTCCTGAGAAACCTGATAGCCCATGAATACTACAGGATTGAAGAAAAGGAGCTTTTGGAAATGATAGAACTGCTTGGAGTCATGAGAGAATTTGTTCAGAAAGCAAAAGAGGAAAGATGAGAAAACCTGCACATACCCCATGTTTTCCAAGCCTCAGCCACCTCCCTGCCCTATCCCGAGGGCTTCTTTGACGCCGTCTTCACCGACCCACCCTACTATGACAACGTGCCTTATTCATACCTCTCTGACTTTTTCTACGTCTGGCTCAAGCGGGGTGTGGGGCACCTCTACCCTGAGCTTTTCTCCACGCCCACTCAGGCCTGGTCATGACCGGGGCCTGGCCCCTGCACACCGAGATGGGTTCAAGGCTTCGGGCCAGAGAATCCGCAGCCCTTGCCTCCTCCATCTACATCGTAGCCCGGAAAATCAAGCGCTCTGGCACCGGGTTCTACATCGAGGTCCACGAGGAGGTCTATGAGAGGCTCAGGTCGGGTGGCGAGATACTGGAAAGGATTGCCCCCCTGGTTCTTAAGGAAAAATATCTGAGCGGAAAAGACCACGTCTACACAGAGCAGCTCTACCAGGCATCTCTGAAGACACCAGGGGAGAAAAGAAAGGCAGAGAGTCCATCTGAGGTTCAGGGTTCCAAGGGGTAAGGTCTCCAACCTCATGGGAGTGATGAACCTCCTGCAGAGCAAGTTTGAAAATCTCTACATGGAAATCGACGCTACCGAAGGTGTCATAACCGAGCAGGATTACGAGGACAAAATAAAAGAGGCCTTCAGGCAGCTTGGGATAGAGGTGAGGGAGAACTGACCCCCTCTGTGGAGTTGGAGACGGTTTTCACACCAAAAATAATGGGGGGGTTATTTTTTGCGTCTTCTTAGCAGTGCTGCCCCTGTTATGGTGGTTATGGCTGCTATGGCGCCTATGCCTGCTGATTTCTGGGTGGTTTTGTCTCGGATTTCCTGTGCCATTTCTTTTAGTTCTATTTTATCCCGGAACATTTCGTAGAATCCGTGCCACTGGGTGTAGTCCTGTCCCATCATGAAGGCGCCCATCCTTGCTCTGCGTCCTTCGTGGTGCCACATCTCGTAGATTTTGAACTCGATGGGCTCGTCAAAGCTTTCCGGTGTGAGCAGGCCTTCCTGGTAGAGTTTGTCCACCTCTTTTTTGGCCTGGAGGTATTGTTTGTTGTAGAGTTCTATTGCGATGTCTGCCTGTTTGTAGTAGTTCTCAACCCAGGTGGTGGAGTGGCATTGTTTGCATACTTTTTTCATTCTCTCCCTTTTTTCCTGCCAGGTGGTGCCATCGCTTATCTTGTTTCCGAGGCTGTTTGCTGTGTTGTCGGTGTGCCTTGAGATGGGGGGTTCGAGTTCCCAGCTGAGTCTTGAGCTTACATCATGGGTGGCTGGGACGCCGTTTGTTGCTGACATGTGGCAGCTTGCACAGGTTGGGGCGCGGTAGTCGATGCCTGCCTTCCAGTCATCCTTGCTCCAGTTCCAGCTCTCGCCTTCTGAGGCGTAGATGTTGCCGTGTTTGGATTCCTGGTAAATCTCGATTTGGGGGTGATCAGGTCCCATGTGGCATTGTCCGCAGGTTTCGGGGTGTCTTGCCTCTGCGATGGAGAATTTGTGGCGGGTGTGGCAGGCTGCACAGCTTCCACGGCTTCCGTCTGGGTTTATTCTTCCAATACCGTTGTTGGGCCAGACCAGGTGGTTGTTGGTGTCTGTGCCTGTCATGTTGGTGCCGTGGCATGCCTGGCAGCCCCGGAGGGTTGCGGCATGGGTTATCTCCTGGCCCTCGCTGACAATGTATCCACCCTCAACTTGGCTTTCCAGGTAGGGTAGCTTCTGCTTGCTGAACAGGTACTCGTAGTATTTTGCTCCCAGCGAGTGTAGGCTCTGTTTGAATTCTTTTGCTTCCCTGGGGTGGCATTTGCCACACACCTTTGGTGAGACCACCGGGGAGACTGTGAAGCCGTTGTGAGCGAGTCCGCCTGGATATCCAGGTTTTACCTGGTGGCAGTCCTTGCAGGTGACACCGTTTTGTGCGTGTTTGCTTGATTCCCAGTCCTTGATTATGCCGCTCAGCGCGCCTGAGGCTTTATGACAGTTTATGCAGGCATCGGTTTCCACCGCGGCTGCTGATGCTACAGCAATGGTCAGAGACAACAATATTACCAGGATTGGTGCCACCACCACTCTGGGTTTCATCTCTTTTCAACCTCAAAAAAAGAAGTTAGGGGTGGAGGGGGTTAGATTCCGAGTTCCTTGCGTTTTTTCATGATGTGGGCTTCGATGCCGTCCACTGCTTCTACCGGGTCTGTTTCTACTGCGAGTTTGCCTCCGGTGAGCCCTTCGATTTCCTGGGTCAGGAGTTTGACCAGGTTGGGCGCTCCGGTGACGGGTGCTACTGGTGAGACGTGGGTGTAGAGTCCGAAGGCCAGGGCTGCCAGAGCGTCAATTGTGGCTTTCTGCTCCATGTACTCGGGTGCGGTTACCGCTACCGGTAGCTGGGATGGGTCAACGTTCAGGGCGTCTGCGACTGCCTTTACCAGTACGAGGGCTCGGCCGGTGTCGGTGCAGGTGCCAAAGCTCAGGACTGGCGGGATGTTGAGTTTTTCGCACACTGCTTTCAGGCCAGGCCCTGCCAGCTCTTTGGCCTCGGGTGCGGTGAGTCCTGCTACCTGTACTGCTGCGTTGCCGCAACCGGCGCTCAGAACCATGATATCCCGTTTGATGAGTTCCTTGGCCACAGCCACAGTCGTGCTGTCATGGGGGCTGTCCTTCAGGGTGGTGCAGCTTACCAGGGCTACCACGCCCTTGAGGGTGCCATTTTTTATCACCTCAAGCAGGGGATCGAGGCTTCCGCCGAGCACCTGGAGGCATGCCTCAATGGAGATGCCTGCCACTGCCTTCTGCTTCCTCTCCACCGGATGGACAGGCTTGTCTTTCCGGTTCTTGAAGTTTTCAATCGCGATGTCGATGATTTCCTGTGCCTGTTCTGCCACCCGGTCAGGCTTGTAGATTATCTGTTTCTTGGTGCCGGGCACGCCGACAAGTTTTGAGACCGACACCAGGGTGGTGTTGTACTTGTCCTGATAGGCTCCCATTGCCGGTGGAGAACAGTTCATGTCCATGGCCAGTACATCGATGCCGCCTGTCGCCAGTGCTGGCTCGATGGTAAGCCAGTTACCGGTGAGACCTACAAACACATCATCGGTTTCGAACCGCTGTATCAGTTCCTGGCCGGTTTCGATGGAGCCGATTATCCGGAGGCCCTTGGCACCTGCAGCCTTTGCCTTTTCCTGGTTCTCAGGCTTCCGGGCAGCCTCGATGAGGGCTGCGCCTACAAAGGGCTCATGGCCATTGGCTGCAATGTTCACGTATTCGGGGTCAATGATTCCGAGGTCTGTGTCCACCACATGGGGCATGGGGGTGCCGAATAGTATGTCCTGTCCCCACTCCAGGGGCACCTGGGCACCATAGGCACAGGATATGCCAAGCCGCAGCGCCTTTTTGGCGAGGGAGACATAGTCGCCATCCACATTGGTGAGACAGCTTGAAATAGCATCCATGCTCTCCTCCAGGGGGCCGCCAGGTATTATCCCCAGCTTCTCCCAGAGCTCGATTCTGGATTTGGGTGCGAATAACTCGACAAATTTCAGGGTCTCATCCGAGTCTTTTTTGATTTCTGCTAGCATGGCATCTGCAACGTCTGCCGCTATCTCGTTTATGGGACGGTCTTTTTCCTTTCCGAATAACCCACCCTTATCGGTTGTGGGGATGCCGAGCTGTTCTGCCAGGCTGCGGAGCTTGGCTTCGTCCTTTATTTTAAACGGTGTCTTCCCCTGGGCAGTTGCCTTCAGGGTCTTTGCCACCTCCTTGGCATGGAAGGTGTAGGTCAGTGTCCCCATGCCATTTCTGAAGAGCATGTATCTCATGGCCATGCCATCAGCGTCAATACCGCACACTCCCCGATCCGCACCCGGTTTTATTCTGCAGGGGCCATTGCTGCAGAGCTGACAGCTTATACCCTCGGTGCAGAATTTACATCTCGTTCCCTGGGAATCGAAACGGTCAAAGGTGTTCGACAATCCATCCCCATGGATTACATCATACATTTCTTTTATCGATTCATGGGTACTAACAGTTTCCATAGGCTTTCACCCCTTAATTCTAATGAATACTCAAAATATAAAAGTTTTCGCACAATATCAACATAACAATGATAAATGTTAACCACAGATACTGATAACCATGGAAAAACAACTCCTTGACTCCCTCCTCACCCTCAACCTCACCCACAAGGAAGCCCAGGCCTACCACAAACTCGCAACCGGCGGAGTAATGACCGCAGAAGACCTGAGCAAAAAAATAAAAGTCCAATACCCCATCGTCTACCGCACCCTGGAAAGCCTCAAAACCAAAGGCTGGATAGAATCCACCTCAGAAAGACCCAAAAAATACCGGGCAGTACACCCCAAAACCGCAGCAGAAACAGCAGGAAAACAACAAATAGAAAAACTAAAACAAGCCATAAACACCATCGACACAATCCTCACACCACAATTCAACGACGACACCGAAATCACAAGACAGGAAATCTGGACCATCAGAGGACTAAAAAACCTGCTAAAAAAACTCAGAGAAATAGGACTCAAAACAAAAGAAATAAACGGAAAAATCATAGGCCCCATAGACGACACCACCTTCAACACCATCATAGCCACCCTACCCCAGATACCAATAAACCTCCAGGTAATAGGCCCACCCATAGTCCAAATCTACCCAGAACTAGAGGAAAGAATCAAAATAACCCACCCCTACTTCGAAAAAGACACCACCATCAACCCCATAGTCCACGAAATAACCCGCTCAAAAGAGGAATTCCTGAAAAAAGCCCACAAAGGCTCAAGATTCGCCACAATACAACTAATATTCGACCAACGAGAAGCAATAATCATAAACCTCCCCTACAAAAACCACCAACTCATCAAAGAAAAAGTCTGGGCCAACTGGATAATAGACCCAGAATACATCTCAGTCATAAAAACAGAAGAGTAAAAACAGCAAAAACAACAATAAAATATAGGGGCAAATATTTACCCCCTCTTTTTCACGTCAGTCTTGCATACCTTAGGAACCACTTTAATTTCTGCCCAACCTCCTTACCACCACCATCAAAACCAAACCAGCTAGCAATAGCACCAGAGGCGGATAGAGAGCAGGCACACGTCTAGAGGAGTAGGTGTACCTCCACATGCAGCTATAATCGAATTAATTGCAGCACCAGCCCGGTCCCATTAGCCGCCGTTGTTATAAATACCCCACCAGAAGTGTTTGCATCATCCTTCAATATAGCAGCCTGACCAGCATAGTCCCCTCCCGTAGGTACAAAGACATCAGAAACCTTAATACTCTTGGCTTTGGCCTCAAGTGCATGGGTGTGCATGGATATATTATCCGCAGCATCCTGGATATCAGTCAACTACCCCGCCCTGACGGACGGGGCTTGTCCCTCGAAGGGACGTTCGGG
>CAZCCY010000094.1:0-6414 GCA_964497545.1 uncultured Methanosarcinales archaeon
TTATGAGCCGGTGGGCGCCATGTAAGCGGCGAGATTTCATCTGACGGCTACGGAAAAATCTTAATGAAATCCACAGGAAGATACTCACACTTATGGGCAAAAACTATGAAAAAATGTATTTATGTTAGAAGGATGTGCGGAAAGTGGTTCACTCTTGTCTTTTTTCCTATCCAAGAATTCATCTAATCTTTTGGGTTCGACTATTTTCACCTTCATTGTAACGCAATCAATTCATTACATTCCAGAAGTTATTTATTGATTGTTTTGCAGGATACTATAATTGGAAGCAGAACCAGCATGGAAGAATAATGAACCTGAGACACTATCTATCCCCGATTGATTCCATGAGAATCTCGGACAGGTCGTTAGGTTTTATCACAAGAATTAAACCCCTTCCGGTGTAAATTTGGGGGGTTTATGTCTAGGAAAGTTGTGCTTGCATATTCTGGCGGTCTTGACACTTCGGTCTGTGTCTCTCTCCTCCGTGAGAGGTATGGTTTTGACCAGGTGGTAACGGTCACGGTGGATGTGGGTCAGCCTAGAGAGGATGTTGAGGAGGCAGAAAAACGGGCCAGGGCGATAGGAGATGTCCATTACACCCTGGATGCGAGGGAAGAGTTTGTGAGAGACTATATTTTCCCCCTGATTAAGGCTAACGGGTGTTATGAGGGCTATGTGCTTGGCACCGCTGTGGCCCGCCCGTTGATAGCCCGGAAGGTGGTGGAGGTCGCCCGGGAGGAGGGGGCGGATGCGCTTGCCCATGGGTGTACGGGTAAGGGTAATGACCAGATGCGTTTTGAGTCCGTATTCCATTCCACCGGTTTGGAGGTGGTTGCGCCCATGCGGGAGTTGAATCTCACACGGGAGTGGGAAATCGAATACGCCACCCGGCGGGGTATACCTGTACCTGTGACCAGGGAAAAACCCTGGAGTATAGATGAGAATCTGTGGAGCCGGAGTATCGAGGGGGGCAGGCTTGAGGAGCCGGATTATGTGCCTCCAGAGGAGATTTTCAGCTGGACCCGTTCAGCATCGTCTCTGGACCCTCTCGAGGCTGAGACCATTGAAATCGGCTTCAAGGAGGGTGTCCCGGTCTCTCTTAACGGGGAGGAGATGGATGGTGTCACCTTGATTCAGACCCTCAACCGGTTGGGGGGGAGGCATGGTGTGGGGCGGACTGATATGATTGAGGATAGGATGTTGGGTTTCAAGGCCAGGGAGAATTATGAGCATCCTGCGGCCACCATTCTCTTTAAAAGCCATCGGGACCTGGAAAGCCTTGTGCTCACACGGTGGGAGTTAAGGTTCAAGGCCCAGGTTGACCAGGCTTGGGGCGAGCTTGCCTACCAGGGTTTGATGGATGAGCCTCTCATGGCAGACCTCAACGCTTTCATTGACAAGACCCAGGAGCGGGTCACTGGTAGTGTGAAGCTCCGTCTCTATTGTGGCAGTGTCACCGTGATTGGTAGGAGTTCCCCTTTCGCTCTCTATAGCAAGGAGCTTGTGTCTTTCGACGACAGCAAAATCAGCCAGCAGGACGCGGGTGGATGCTGCAGGTACCATGGATTCCAGGCCAGACTCTACAAGAGCCTGTCAAGAAAAGGCTAAACACTCTAGACTCCTCTAGACTCTAGATTTTTTGCGGTGGGCGACCAGGCCCCCGTTTTTTAGTATTTCCAGTAGAAAAGAGGGTAGCTTCATGCCCTTGGTGTTGCCTTTGTTTGTTTTTACAATCCCGTTTTCCAGGTCGACTTCGATGGTCTCCCCTTCCTTGCAGTTTACTTTTGCCTCCATTATGGGGAGTCCAATGTTGATGGCGTTGCGGAAGAATATTCTTGCAAAGGACTCGGCTACGATGCATGCCACTCCGGCGTGGAGGAGGGCGAGGGGTGCCTGTTCTCTGGAGGAGCCGCATCCGAAATTCCTGCCAGCCACGATGATATCTCCTTTTTTCACCTTCTGGGGGAATTCAGGGTCAATGCCTTCCATAACATGGTCTGCGAAAACCTGCATGTCAGTGGTCCGGAGATACTTGCCTGGGATGATGACGTCTGTGTCAATGTTGTCTCCAAATCGCCATACTCTACCGCGGATAATGGTCATGGCTGTGCCTAATTAAAAAAATGGGTAATAAGACTTCCCCCCAATTTTAGTGTGTTTCTGTGTCTTCTATTATTATTTCTCCGTCTCTCATTTTGAGGGTGCGCTGTGTTTGTTGGGCCACCTCGGGGTCGTGTGTGACTACGATTACGGTTTGCCCGTTTTTGCTCAGGTCTCCTAGTATCTCGATTATTTTGTCTCTGGTTTTGGTGTCTACTTCGCCTGTTGGCTCGTCTGCTAGTATTATGGCTGGCCTGTTTGCTAGTGCCCTGGCGATGGAGACCCGCTGTTGTTCGCCGCCTGACAGTTCAGAGGGGCGATGATGCATTCTGTCTGCCATGCCTATCTGTTCCAGGAGGTGTTTCGCCCGTCTCTGCCGCTCTTTTTTGGGTGTCCTGGTGAATCTCATGGGTATTTCCACGTTTTCTAGGGCGGTCAGGGTGGGTATCAGGTTGAAGTGCTGGAAGATAAACCCGATTTTCTCTCTCCTGATCCTGGGTAGCTCCCCCTGTTTCGCCCTGGTTATTTCGATGCCGTCTATCCAGACGTTCCCACTGGTGGGTGTTTCGATGCATCCGATTATGGAGAGTAGTGTGGATTTGCCTGAGCCGCTTGGGCCTGTGATGCTTACAAACTCGCCTTTTTTCACCTCTAGGTCCACGTTTTTTAGGGCGTGGACTGGTATTTTTCCTTGCATGTAGGTTTTGGAGAGCTTGTGGGTTCGGAGTATAATGTTATTGTTATTCATATCTCCGGTTATTCATATCTCAGGGCTTCCATGGGGCTCATGCGGGCTGCCCGGTAGGCAGGGTAGGTGCCGGAGGCTATGCCGAGGGCGGTTGCGAAGACTATGGCTGCTATCACGAGTCTGGGTGTGATGGTGAAGAGTATGGTCCCCCGGGCTTCCAGCCACTGGTTGAGAAGGTGGATGGCAGTAGCTCCAGATGCGATTCCGATGACCCCGCCCAGCATGCCCATCACTGCGGCCTCGGTCATGGTGAGGAAGAGGATGTCCCGGGTCTCGGCCCCCATGGCTTTTAGGAGGCCGAACTCGCGGGTGCGCTCGCTCACTGACATGAGCATGGTGTTCATCACACTCAGCCCTCCGATGATGGCTGCAAGGATGGCCGCGCTGATGGTCACCATTGTAAAGAGTATGAGCTGTTGTTCTATCTGTTTTCTGAGGTCGCTGGGCGAGAAGGTTTTGACCCCCTCTACTTCTAGTTCGATTCTTCGGGCGAGGAGGTCGGCCTGGCTCTCGTCCTTGGGGATGGCGAATGCGATGGATACGGTGCGGTTGAGCTTGTAGATTTCCTGGGCTTTTTTGAGGGGGATCTGGACGCTGTTATCGAAGAAAGAGCCTGTGTATTCCAGCACTCCTACCACGGTGAAATTGCGGCCTGCGAACTCGCCCTTTTTGGTGGTCTTAGTGGTGCGGATTTCTATCTGGTCTCCCACCCCGATTTTATATTGTCTTGCGATGCTGCTACCGATGACTGCCCGGTAGGTCTCCCCTGGGAGGAGGAATCTGCCGGTGACCTTTGTCCCTTTCATGGCTTCCTCCTGTTTCTCAGGGGGGATTCCGATCACACTGTTTTCTCCGAAGCCTCCAATGTCCTCGGGGTCGAGGGGGGAGAGTACCATCCCGTAGGCGTCTTTTACACCTGGCACGCCTCTAACCCTTTTCACGGTGATGTCGCTGAGGCCTCCCCCGAAAAACCCACCCTCCTGGGTGACCCGGATTTTGTCCGCGGTAAGCTTCATAGACTTGTCAAAGGTCTGGTTGAAGTTCTCTGACATGCCGCCCATGACCATGACTGCGAAAATACCCAGGGCTATCCCGAATATGGTGAGACTGCTTCTAAGTTTACGCTGACCGATATTCCGGATTACCAGGTCAAACATGCTTCCTTAGAAATAAAAATGCGCCCAGCAGGGAGAGCATCCCTGCCAGGACACCAGCAGACGGTGTGCTTTTTGGGGGTGGTGTTGTTTGTATTGCGGGCTGCTCTGGGATTCGAAGGCCGGTTTCATAGCGGTCAAGGACCTCTCCGTCTAGGTCTTTTACCATGAGTTCTACCTGGTAGTCTCCAGGCGTAAGGCCCTGCCAGACAATCCCCACGGTGTCTTCTTCTCCCGCGATCAGAATCTCGTCTGGACTGGCCCTGAAAATCCTGGTCTCATTTGTACCCCACCTCTGGACAACTGCCACCACCTCGCCTCGGAAAGGGACCATGGACTTGCCTTTCATCACAAGGCTGACACCATAGTCGTCCACGTCTGTCTCGTCCCGGAGTATCTCTACGTCCCTTTTGGCAGTGAAGGACTCCATATGGGTGCTTGTCAGGGTGATGTCATAGAGGTGGTATTTCACCTTGGCTCGCACCTGGTACTCCCTGGGTTCCAGGAGGATGGGCCAATCAAACCGCACCTCGTTAGACTGGCCAAGTGTGGTGCCAATGGGAATACCCTCCCTGGTCTTCCGGTAAATCACGTCCATGTCCTGGAGGAGTTCTACCTCGATGTCTGCAATCCCATTTGTCTTGGGAGTGACAAGGAGCACCACTCCACTGTCTCCTGGCTTGATATTGATGGCCAGCTTGGACGAGCCATAGGCCAGCGAATAGACCGCTCTGCTGGCCAGGGTGCCGTTAACAAAGACCTCTGCCATGGCTGTGTAGATGCTGAACCTGGGAGAGAAGTCCCAGGAAATAACCTTCATGGTCTCCCCTGGCTCCAGGTTTCCGAGATGGATGGTCTTACTGGCCTCCAGGTGCTGGCGATAGTACATCTCAAAGACAACATCCACGTTCTGGATGGGGCGGCTGGCATTCAAGGTGATATCTGCTGTCTCAAAGTCTGAATAGAAACTGGAAATTTCCACGCCAGAATCGTTAGCCACCACGGGGAGCTCGTCTGGAAACGGCTCCGAGGGTGGAGGCGCTGAGCCAGCCCCTGCTACAGGCAACACAAAAACCAAAATCAAAACCAGAAAAAAATAATTACATCGCAAAGTGCAGGCCATCCTTCAACCACTAAACACAGCACCCCAAATATATACTTTTACATCACAGACACTCTGACCCCCAGGAGGCCAGATACCCCCACCAAGAAAAGCAAAAAAAGAGAGGGGGGGTTTAGAAGACGAGGGTTGTGTCACTTTCCAGAATCAAGTCTGTCAAGCGGATGATATCGATTTTTTCCACGCCTTCGATGATTTCCTCTTCTTTTATCCCCCTCCGCTCCAGGTCCCGGTCCAGGGCATAGAATTTCACGACTTCGATGTTCTTTTTAATCTCAGCCTCCACAGGAGGCACCTCTTTCAGCCAGACAGCCAGATCGCCGTAGCCTGTCACCTGTCCCTTGACAACCGAATGAACACCACCGCTCACAAAGACAATACAAGCCTCGTTTCCCACACTCGCCTGGACACTAGCCATGGGAATAGCCCCAAACGCATCCTCCTTACCATAAGGGGGTTGAGTCACAATTATTGTAATCTGCTTCATATTTTTCCACCTAGCAGAGGAGTATTGTCTTGTCTGACTCGTCAATCCACTCGGCCAGGTCATAGAGGCCGCCAATAATCACGCCCTCGGTCTGGTACTTTGTCACACCCCTGGCATCGGTACACTTGATACAGGCTATAGCGTCTGCCTTGGGGTTTTTCTGCCCTTTTTTCACAATGGTACCAAAAATGGTCTCAATGTTAGGGAAATCCTTGGGCGCCTGGTCCCGATGAGCAATAACAGTGGAGTCGAGATAGTTGAAGAAGTTAACCCGAACCCCCTTCTCTTTAGCTGCATGAGCAAGCCTCATCAGAGTGAAAACCGCCTCATCCCGATAGGGACCATTAATACTAATCATAGTAAGCTGTTTTTCAGTCATATCTACCACCATGCCACCCTGTCAGACTCCATAATAAAGTCCAGCAGAATTGATATATCTTTAATCTCAACACCATCAATCAACTTTCCATCCAGACCACGAGAGAGAACAGCCTTATCATCAGCAAAGACACTGATACCTTTGCCGAGCGCCTCTTTCAATTTACCTCCAAACTCACTCTCCCGGGCCGCGGTCACACCATCCTCCACAAGATACAGGGAAACATCATTCCCCTTCTCCCTAGCCCTACTACCAATCTCCAACACAAGCTCCGGGATCTCGGTAGTATAGGGGTCCTTGGAGAGCACCAACAAAAGACTACTCATCCATTTCACCTCCCACACCAATACCACAAGACAACTAATTTAACTTTTGCTTTAAAAATAAACGAGACCACAAACTTAAAAGAACCTTTAACCACCCCTG
>CAZCCY010000095.1:0-6383 GCA_964497545.1 uncultured Methanosarcinales archaeon
GAACGTCCCTTCGAGGGACAAGCCCCGTCCGTCAGGGCGGGGTAGTTGACTAGTTTATCCTGTTTTGAGGGTTCTGACTATGTCCTGGGGGCTTTCGGCTATGGTTGCTCCTGCCTGTTTTAGGGCTTTTATTTTGTTGCTGGCGGTTCCTCTGCCCCCTGTTATGAGTGCGCCTGCGTGTCCCATGGTTTTTCCTGGTGGCGCTGTTTTCCCTACAATGTAGGCGGTTACTGGTTTTTTCATGGTTTCTATGTACTGGGCTGCCTCTTCTTCCAGGGTGCCTCCGATTTCGCCTACCATCACCACCCTCCGGGTGGCAGGGTCTTTTTCGAACATTTCCAGGGTGTCCTGGAAGGTTGTGCCTATGATGGGGTCTCCTCCGATGCCGATGCAGGTGGACTGGCCGATGCCAGCGCGGGTGAGGAGGTCCACTATCTCGTAGGTGAGGGTGCCGCTCCTGGAGACTATGCCTGTGTCCCCGGGGGTGTGGATTTCACCGGGCATTATCCCCAGTTTGGTCTCGCCTGGGGTTATTATGCCGGGGCAGTTTGGGCCGATGAGGCGGGCTTCTGTGTATTCCAGGTATCTTTTCACCCTGGCTGTGTCCCTGATGGGTATCCCCTCGGTTATGGTGACAATCAGCTTGATTCCGCTGTCAGCAGCCTCTATTATGGCGTCGGGTGCGAATCTGGCCGGGACAAATATGATGGTCGCATCCGGCTTGTATTCGAGTGCTTCTTCCATGGTGTCCACCACTGGCACGCCCATTATTGTGGTCCCGCCCTTGCCTGGTGTTATGCCTGCCACGATGTTTGTGCCGTATTTGAGCATCTCCTGGGTGTGGAAGCTGCCCTCCCGGCCTGTGATGCCCTGCACCACCACCTTTGTGTCCCTGTCTACCAGTATCATAGCTCCACCACCATTCTGGCTGCTTCTTCGCTTGAGTCTGCCATGAGTACCCCGCTGCCTTCCAGGAGTTTCAGGCCCTCCTCCCGGTTTGTGCCGGTGAGCCTGACCACAACCGGCACCCTGATCTGAGGAAGCCCTTTCAGGATTCCTTTTGCTACTTCGTCGCATCTTGTGAGGCCGCCGAAGATGTTCACAACTATCCCTCGCACTCCGGCTCCTGCCACAATCTGGAGTGCCCGGGTTATCCGTTCTGCCCTGGCGCCTGCCCGCACGTCCAGGAAGTTGGCAGGCTTCCCCCCGTATTTGTCGATTAGGTCCATGGTGGCCATTGCCATACCAGCCCCGTTAACGATACACCCGATATCTCCATCGAGGGAGACATAGCTCATACCTGCCTCCCGTGCCGCAGCCTCCCAGGGGTCCAGGACTTCCTCCCGGTAGCCTGGATGGCGGAAGAGGGCAGAGTCATCCAGCATCACTTTGGCATCCAACGCCAGAATAGAGTTTTCTGAACCTGAATCTGAGAGGGCTAGGGGGTTGATCTCGGCGAGGGTGCAGTCCATGGTGGTGAAAAGGCTGTAGAGTTTTTTAATTAGACCCGTGAGTTCCTTTGTGTGTTCCCTGGAGAGTTTGAGGGCTAGTTTTCTTGCCTGGTAGTCCTGGAGTCCCAGGAGGGGGTCAACCGAGACCCGGTGGAGTTCCCCGGGGGCGGCTTCTATGTCTACCCCACCCCTTGGGCTTGCCAGTACCACCGGCCTCCCACTGTCCCAGAGGACCGATAGATAAAACTCTTGCGATATGGGGACAGCCTCCTCCACCAGCACCCTTTCCACCCGGAAGCCCCGTATGGTTGTGCCAAGGAGGCTTCTGGCAGCTCTTTCCGCCTCCTCTGGGGTGGACGCCCTGAGAATACCGCCTGCCTTCCCCCTGCCACCTGTGAGCACCTGGGCCTTAACCACAACATCCCCCCCTCCGAGTTTGCCTGCAATACTGGCAGCCTCTCCTGGAGACCGGGCCACCTCCCCCCGGGGGACTGGGATACCGAAGTCCTGGAAGAGTGTTTTCCCCTGGAACTCGTAAAGCCGCATGAAAAGATAGAAGAGTTAGCACTGTTTTTAACAGTTTTGGTTAGACTCAGAGTACTTCCGATTTGGGGTAGTTCCGAATAGCGTCTATACTCATATTTGTGTTAAGCAAGTTCGAAGTGTTTGAATTCTGTTTTCATTGTATTCTCGTAACGTGCTCAGAAATATATTCTGCTATTGGAACCAGACATAGCGATTTATACCCTTTTCTAATTATTCACTCGGAAGTAGGGCTATTCGGAAGTATTGATCTCCCTCTGTTTGGCGGTTTATTCTACGGTTACGCTTTTTGCCAGGTTTCTTGGTTTGTCTATGGGTAGCCCCTTGGTTTTTGCTGTGTAGTAGGCTAGGAGCTGGAGGATTGTAGTGGTTAGGAGAGGGTAGAGGAGCTCGTGGGTGTGGGGTGTCCAGAGGACTGTGTCCACGTATTTTTCTATTTCCTGGTCTCCCTGGGTTGCTATTGCGATGACGTTTGCCCCTCTTGCTTTGACTTCTTTGATGTTGTTAAGGAGTTTGTCGTAGGTTTTGGTTTTGGTTGCTATGGCGACTACAGGTGTGCCTTGGGTTATCAGGGCGAGGGGGCCGTGTTTGAGTTCTCCTGCCGGGTATCCTTCTGCGTGGATGTAGGATATTTCTTTGAGTTTCAGGGCTCCTTCCAGGGCTATGGGGTAGTCGAGGTAGCGGCCGAGGAAGAAGTAGTGGGGTGAGTTTGCATGTTTTTTGGCGCAGTTTTCTATGGGGTGTTTGTTGTCGAGTATCTGCTGGAGTTTGCCGGGTATCTGTTTCAGGGCTTTGAGGAGGGTTCTTGCCTTTTCGGCTTCAAGGGTCTGGTGGAGTCTTCCAAGGTAGATGGCGAGGAGGTAGAGGACTACCAGCTGGGTGGTGAAGGTCTTGGTGGCTGCCACTCCTATCTCTGGGCCTGCCCTGGTGTAGAGTGTGAGGTCGGTTTCCTGGGTGAGGGTGCTGCCCATGACATTGACAATGGCCATGGTTTTGCACCCGTACCTTTTGGTCTCCCGGACAGCTGCCAGGGTGTCTGCCGTCTCTCCAGACTGGGAGATGGCAACTGCCACCGAGTCGCACAGCACAGGGCTCGAGTATCTGAGCTCTGAGCCCATGTCCACGTCCACATGGATGCCTGCCAGGCCTTCTATCAGGTATTTCCCCAGTAGACCGGCATGGTAGGAGGTGCCACAGGCGATTATCTCAAGCCTTGAGATCCCATTTAAGAAACTCGATAAACCTTCCTCCAGTTTCACCTCGCCTGTCAGCTCTGAAATCCGGCCTGCCAGGGTCTCGTAGATTGCGTTGGGCTGCTCGTGTATTTCCTTGAGCATGAAGTGTTCATAGCCAGCCTTCTCTGCAGCCTCCAGGTCCCAGGTGATGTGGGATGCCCTTTTCACGAGCTTTCTACCATTGAGGTCTGAAAAGTTCACACCCCCGGGTGTGAGTACTGCCATTTCCCCGTCTGCGAGATAGACGGCTTTGCGGGTGTATTTGAGGAGGGCTGGGACATCTGAGGCCAGGAAGTTTTCGCCGTCTCCCAGGCCTACCACTAGGGGGCTCTCCCGGCGGGCAGCCACAATTTCCTGGCACCCTGAGACGACCACAGCTATCGCATAGGAGCCTTTAACCCTGGCAAGGGCGCGGGCAACCGCCGCCCTGAGGTCGCCATTGTAGTAGTGGTTTATCAGGTGGGCGAGCACCTCGCTGTCGGTCTCAGAGATGAACTCGTAGCCTTCTCTTTCGAGCATTTTTTTGAGGGTGTCATAGTTCTCGATTATCCCGTTGTGCACCACCGCTATATCCCCTGAGATATGGGGGTGGGCATTAGGGGTGCTGGGTCTACCCTGGGTAGCCCATCTGGTATGGCCGATGGCAACCTCTATTTTCAATAAACCATTTTTTAGAGGGTCCAGGATGGTCTCAAGGTCGCTGATTCTCCCCTCTCGCTTCACAACCTCAACTTTCATGTTGTCGAGGCTCGAAGAGCCGAGGCTGCCGGAGTGCAACTTTGGCCTGCTAAGGAAAGCTATGCCCGCAGAGTCATAGCCCCGATATTCCAGCCTTTTAAGACTGTCAATCACTACTTCGAGGGCGTTTCGCGCTCCAATGTAACCCACAATCCCGCACATAAAAACTCTCCCCTCTCGGTAAACCCCCCGTTTGAAGGCTAGATTACGGTTGACCCCTCGGCGAGGTCGGTATTCACCACCACGCCAGAAGCCACATTACAGCAGCTCCCTATCATCTTGCCACCCCGGACAAGCACCCTTGCCCCGATTTTACTGCAGTCCCCCATCACGGTTCCAAGCACCTCGGCGTGATGCAGGATGTCTTTCATCTCGATTTTCAGGTCCCTGCCCACCTCGGTGACAAAACCAGGCCCCAGCACGTTATTCTTGCCTACGATGGAGTTGGAAATATAGGCATGAGAGGCTATCTGCACGCCGTCCATTATTATGCTGTTTTCAATCTCAGAGAAAGGGCCGATGAAAACATTATCTCCTATCGAGGTGGAGGGCAGTATCACCACGTTGGGGCCGATTTCACAGTTCTCCCCAATCACCGCAGGCCCAAGTATATGTGTCCCACCATGTATGACTGTCCCCTCGCCTATCGAGACCTTGCCGGTTAAACTGCCCTCAACTTTACATCCTCGATGACGCCCTGTGTCAGCAGCCTCCTTGACACGTTCAAGCATCATCGCGTTAAGCTTGAGAAGGTCCCAGGAGTGGACAGCGTCAGCCCAGAGGCTGCTGGTGGTGACATTCCTGATTTCAACGCCCCTGGAAATCATGCCTGCCAGAGTGTCGGTGATAAGCTTCTCCCCACCCTCAGAGACCGGTGTCTGGTCAATCTCCTCGAAAATACGGGGGGAGAAGAGATAGATTCCAGTGTTCAGGAGATTAGAGATAGCCTCATGTGGCTTCTCAACTATCCTCACAACTCTACCCTTCTCGACGACCACCACCCCGTAGCCGGCTGGGTGCTCCCTTGGAACACTCAGAAGAGCGAAATCATCCCCGGCTTCCAGGAGACTCCTGATGGTGCTCCCTTCCACCAGGTTATCCCCGTTCACCACAAGAAATTTACCGTCCACCCGGTCTCTCACCATGGCAACCGCATGCGCGGTGCCTAGCTGGGCCTCCTGGTCAACATAGGTTATCGAGGCATTAAAGCTGACCCCATCCCCAAAATAGTCCATTATCTTGTTCTTCTGGTAGCCCACCACCAGAATGATATCTTTTATACCGTTCTCGACCAGGGCGTTTACCACGTACTCCAGAATCGGTTTATTCGCAACCGGAAGCATGACCTTGGAGCGAGTCAGGGTGAGAGGACGACACCTCAAACCCTCCCCAGCCGCAAGCACAACCCCTTTCATACCCTGAAAATAAACATGCCAGATAATAAATTTAGAGGTTCCTACTGATTCTATCGTATTTCTCCTGGAAAGCGTCTTTACAGGTGTTACAACAGAAGTAGTAATCTCTACCTCCAATCTTCTTTTTCACAGCCCCCTCCCTCGCCTCTTTATTACAATAGGCACAGGCTATTCTAACAGCCTGGGAATCCAGGGGGACTCCAGCCTCCTTTTTAAACTGGGACTTAATGTGCAACACCTTAATACTTGTAACATCTTCAAGGTCGATTTTATCCTGGATTGAGGTGATGGATTTCTCATTCCCCTGGAGTTTGCACACAATCGCAGTCTCAGAGTCAGGAGTGGTATAGACCTCAACAGCCTCCTCCAGCCCGGCTAGCTGGCTGGCTATCCGATCCACACTGGAAGGTCTAGCCCCCACAATCAAAAGACCACTGGAAACCCCCAGCTTCTCAGAGTTAATCTTCACCGTGAAACCCTCAATCACCCCGATATCCATAAGCCTGTCAATACGACTTTTAACCGTGGGAACCGTGGTGAGAGTTCGCCTTGCAACCTCCTGGAAAGACTGTCTCCCATTCTCCTGAAGCAAAGTAAGAATCTTAACATCCAAGGCATCCAATTCAACCATGAAAACAGAAGATATCAATAGAAGTATTTAAACACTAGTCATTAGACAAAGAACCTCCCTATACACTTCCTACAAACAAACCAAACAAAGCCCAAGAAAAAGAGAAGAAAGCCTCCAAAGATATAATTCCACTCCCAGACCACACCCAAAGACTAAAATAGGCACCCTGGAAGCCGACCTAACAAAGCTTTTCTACGATTTCTTCTTATACGATTTCTTCTGGACGCTCTACACAAGTGTTGTCACTTTTACTTCGCTGGGTTACGGCGACCTTCATCCGGTGGGCTTGTTGAGTCGGGCTGCTGCTTCTTTTGACTGACTTTCCGCATGTCTTTTTTCAAACATAATATTTTTTGCATTCTTTTCCCAT
>CAZCCY010000096.1:0-6379 GCA_964497545.1 uncultured Methanosarcinales archaeon
AAAAATTTTAGGGGAAGTTTATCTCCCCGATGTCGATGGTGTCGCTTGTGTCTGTGTCGTTCAGCAGATTTTCGAGTTCTTCTATTTCGAGTTCAAGGCCTGTGATTTCCAAGTCTTCGCTGGCGTTTTCAATTTTGGTTGTCTCTTCTTTGTTTTCCAGTTTAGGTTGCTGGGTTTTCTCGGTGGGCTTCTCTCCAATGCAGCCGAGCACGAGGGCTGTTGCCAGTATTGTCAGGAGGAGGATGGTTTTTTTCATGTTGTTCCCTCGGTTGTGTTAATCCATGCGGCTGAGTTTGATACCGGGAAGCCTTTTTCGGTGTGGTAGGTGCCGTTTCCTTTAAGGACTGCTCTGCCGGTCCCTTCTGCTTTTAGTTTGATTTCTCTGCCGGTCACCTTAACCTTGATTTCGTCGCCCTGGATTTGGGCTTCTCCGAAGCCCTGGTATTTTGTGTAGCCGTTGGGAAGCTCGGTTCTGTTGCCTTCACCTGTGGCGGTTACCTGGGCGTTCTGGGAGACCAGGAGCACCCCGGTGGCATTGGTTTCTATGTTGATGGTGAGGTTTCCTGCCAGAAGGGCTGTGCCGTTACCCTCGGCATAGAGGGTGCCGGTGCCGTGGAGGATCACAGGCTTACCGTGTTTTCTTATTTCCAGGAATATTTTTTTCAGGATTTTGTAGGCTTCTTTCAGGTCCAGGGTGGCTGCCCTGAGATACTTCTCTACCTCGCGGATGTCCTGACCTTCCTGGTAGAGCTGATGCGCCCTGTCGCGGTTATCCCTGGCTTCCCCGATTTTAGCGTTGAAGTCTGCCAGCATCTCTTCCAAGCTGGTGGTATCCACACCCTGATCTTTGAGCCTGGAGATGGCCTCATCGATACGCTGGGAGATTTTATCTGACTTTTCTAGCAATTCCTTAAGCCGGTTGTCCATCCGGTAAGCAAGCCTGTGTTTTGCCTTTGATTTTACCTCCATCCAGATTTTCCTGATATCCCTGGCAACAGATCGCAACTCTGCCATGTTCTGGGCACTTGCTACCTCGTCTCGCTTCTCCTGCAGCTCTGCAATGTAGTTGTCAATGACCCTCTGGCTGTCCTGGCTTTCGAGCTTTCCCTTCACCATCTCCAGGTAAGAAATCATGGTGTCCACTGCCATCAGCAGGAAGTCTCTGGCAGCGTCCATCTGGAGCGCGGGGTCCCTGCTGGCTCTTGCCTCCTGGTAGCGAGCGCGGGCATCTGAATACTCCTGTTTAACCCTGTTGAAGTCCTCCCTGGTCCTTTTAAGGATGCGCAGCTCCCTCTCCCGGATATTTTTTACATTCTTAATATGCTCTCTCTTCTCCTTGATTTTCTCTCTCAATTCCTCTTTACGGATTTCTGCCCGCTTCCTGAGAATAGCCGGGGGGCTATCATTGAAATCTTCAGCACTGTCGTCCTCAGCACTGTCGTTTTCACTGACACTTTCATCGTCCAGCCGCTCTTCTTCAGAGTCTTTGATTTTCATGCCATGTCTCTCTTCTCTTGCCCCTGCCATCGCGGTGAAGATGCTCAGAACCAGCATCACCGCAAGCAAGGCTGAAAGAAACCTCTTTCCCTTCCCTGTTCCATTCCGTTCCAACTCTATTCAACCTCCTTAGGGTTGTTATTACCCCCTCTGAGTTCTGAACCTATAAACAAACTTATACTTCACTTTAGTATAAAGCTTTACAAAGCTTTTGTTTTCGTTTTAAAGCATTAGAACTCTTTTACCGGCCCTGGGAAATCCTATCAGGAGGAAATTGAAATGTTTTTTATGGTTTGACCTTGCAACCTATCAGATTGGATGAAGTCCTCGCTGGTTATCCCGGTTCACAATGAAGAGAAGGGTTTGCCGTTGGTGATTGAGGAGTGCAGGGGGCTGGTGGATGAGATTATTGTGGTGGATGACGGCTCCACCGACAAAAGTTTTGAGGTGGCGAAGAGGTATGGTGTCCGGGTTTTTCGAAACAGGGAGAACCTGGGGAAGGTGGCGGCTTTGCGGCGGGGTGTAGCTGAGGCTCGGGGTGAGATTGTTATTTTCATGGACGGGGATTTCACCTATCCTGGCAGGTATATCCCCGAATTCATCGAGAAAATAGAGAGCGGTTTTGATTTGGTTTTGGGGTCTAGGTTTAAGGGTGAGCCTGCCAGTATGCCTTTTTTGAATCGGATGGGTAACCGGTTGTTTTCGCTTGTTGCCAGTTATCTTGGTTGTGTGGATATAAGTGACGGTCAGACTGGCTTTCGGGCTTTTCGGCGGGAGAAGTTCCCGGAGCTGGATGTGGAGGCCCGGAGTCTTGAATATGAGACCAAGATGACAGTACGGGCTGCAAAACTGGGCTACAACATCTTTGAGATCCCTATCGAGTACCGGAAGAGGGTGGGACGGTCAAAGTTGAGGCCGATTCGAGACGGGTTTAGCATGTTCTGGGGTCTTGTGTCCCTGGTGTGGAGGGAGACCTCGCTGGTTGCCAGGGCAGTTATCTTCCCTGGCCTTGTTTTCCTGGTGGCAGGACTTGTTTTTGGAGGGGTATCTATCTATGAGAAGCTGGAGTATGGTGTGTTGAAGCATGCATATTATCCGATGATCACAACGGTGTTAATCTTGGTCTCGGTGCAGGCTATATCGGTGGGCCTGGTGGTGGACTATCTTGCCAAGAAACTGGATAGAATCGAGGAAAAACTCAGATAGAAGAGATGTCTCGGTTGTGATTCCCACCTTCAACAACCAGTCCACCATTAAAGCCGTGCTTGAAGGAGTTTTCAGCCAGAAGACCAGTCTAAACTTTGAGGTTATTGTGATAGATTCATCCTCCACCGACCACACCCGGGAAATCGCAAGAGAGATTGGGGCTAGGGTTTACACGATTCCCAAGCGGTGTTTCCAGCATGGTGCCACCCGCAACCTCGCACTCGACCTTACAGAGAGCAGGATTATTGTGTTTCTCACCGCGGATGCAGAACCTCTCGGCAAGGACTGGCTCAACCGGCTTGTCTCCGGCATACAGGGGGGGTATGCCGCAGTTTATGGCTGTCAGGTCCCCCGCGGGTCGGGTAATCCGATGGAAGAGTTTTTCATCTCCTCCAATTATCCAAGGGGTGTCTGCCGGGAGCTGAAACCTGGACGGTTGGAGATGAACTCGGTTTTTTCTAATGTCAACTGTGCCATCAGCCGCCAGGTCTTCTCCAGGTTCAGATTCCGGGAGGATCTGGTGGTGAGCGAGGATATCGAGTGGAGCCTACGAATCCTGGGTGCAGGCTATTCTATTCTCTACCAGGGCAATGCATGTGTCTGCCACTCCCACAACTATAGTTTGAAGACAGCCTTTCAGAGGTTTTTTGACATTGGGGCTGCCTATTGCCAGATGGGCCGCAGGCCCGGAGTTTTACGGGCGGGTTTCAGCTACCTTGCAGGAGAGCTAGCCTATGTCTATCGCCAGAGGGGTCTGGCATGGACAATCTATGCGATATTTTATAACCTCTCCAAGTACATTGGCTTCCAGCTGGGCCTCCGGGAGAGCCTGCTTCCAGGGTGGCTGAAGGTGAGACTGGGCGGCCAGAAGGGGTTCTGGTCAAAAAAAGACAAAACCTTCGCAACTAATTTAAAATATAACTGTTAATCTAGCGGAGATGCATCTCAGAGATATTGTGGCTTTTTTGGAAGAGCTGGCTCCACTGGAGCTGGCTTTAGAGTCTGATCATGGGAGAATTGGTCTGATTCTGGACCGGGGTAACCGGGTTGAAAAGGCTGCTGTTGCCCTAGACCCCACAGATTATGTTCTGGAGGAGGCGGCACGGGAGGATGTGGATCTGCTTGTCACCCACCACACCCTTTTTTACAATCCAGTAAATCGGCTTTCCAGGACCCTTTCAAACACCCTTAAAATCGCTCTTGAAAACGAGATTTCAATCTATGTAGCCCACACCAACTATGACCGGGTGACCGGGGGCATCAATGACGTGCTTGCAGGTCTGCTGGGACTTGAAGATGTCAGAACAGTTGATCTAGGGCGGGTGGGAGACATTGAACCTGACACTCTCAGCTATTTTGCAGAGTTTGTGGCCGAGGTTCTGGACACTCCGGTCTGGTTTACAGGAGAAGGCGAAAGAGAGGTGAGACGGGTGATGGTTGTGGGTGGCAGTGGTTTGAAAGAAGAATACATCGACATTGCCCTGAACAATGGTGCAGACTGCCTGGTCTCAGGAGAAATGCGCCATTCAGCCATGAGATACGCCCAGGCCCAGGGCTTAGCCCTCATCGACGCCACCCACTACGCAACCGAGAACCCGGGGATGAAACGGCTGGCAAAACTGCTGCCAGTAGAAACAGTCTTCATTGACAACCCACCCCAATTAGAAGTAATCGCCTGAACCGGCGACCGTCCTCTCATTTCACGGATTCTGTGAACAAAAAAAGTTGGGCGAGGATACACCTCAAAAGCCTGAACTATTTTTCCAATCTTTTGAGAGCGAGTTCGATATCTTCCCTTTTAACAGTCGTCCTTTTAGCATGTTTTGCAAGTGTTATTGCTTCTCTTGAGATTTTAATCCCGTATTCTTCCAGTATTTCGGCTAGAATATCCCTGGCCCCTTCACTAACTCTATCTGCCCCTGCTTTACGGATAATCCTTTCAACAGGTGCTAACGGGAGTATTGCCATTTTTTCTCACCTCTCATGTCATTATATCTCATTTAACCTCTAAATTAGAGAATTACTATTTATAACTTTTGATTGTTTTTTGAGTGTTAAAGTTTTGATTTTACAGTTTGCAAGGCTTCCACTAGTCCTTCTATGCTCTCCGGGGTTGTGTGGGGCATGACCACGAGTCTGAGGCCGGGGGGGTGGAAGGAGAGGGATGTGAACCAGCCCTGCTCCAGTAGTTTCTCTCTGATGCGGGCAGCATGGGGTATGTCCAGCACCACAACGTTCATTACCGGTTCGATGCAGGGCTCTACACCTATCCCCCTGGCTTTTTTTACAAGCTGCTGTGTCATCTCCATGCATCTTCTGACAATGTTACGGTAGCCGTTTTTTCCCAGGTGGATTAGAACCGCGTATGCGGCTGCGGCTGCAGCCCCGCTTCTTGTACCGGTGAGAGAGTATTGTTCCCTGGTGGTCAGGTAGGGTGTGGCGGTTCCCAGGGTTTCCATGTGTTCCTGGTGTCGGAAGAGGAGGCCTCCTGCAGGTATGGTGGCCAGCCCCATTTTGTGGGGGTCCGCTGTCAGGGAGGTAACACCAGGTATGCGGAAGTCGAAGGGATATTTTTTTTCCAGGAAGGGGAGGACAAAACCCCCGAAGGCTGCGTCCACATGGAGGGGGATGCCATGTTCTTCTGCAATTTCTGCAAGACCGGGGATAGGGTCCACCTGGCCTGCCTCGGTTGTGCCAGCAATACCTACCAGGGCGATAGTATCTCTGTCCACAAGTCTTTCCACCTCACCCAGATCCACCCGGTATTCGCTGTCCAGGCCTGCCCTGCGGATTTGTACTCCCAGGATGTCTCCAATCTTGTTAAAAGAGAAGTGGGCTGAAGCTGGCACCACGATATTTCCACCCCGTCTCCTGGCGAGGTTCCGGGCGGCCCGGATGGCCTGGAGGTTTGACTCTGTACCACCTGTTGTAACCTGACCCGCACCCCCACCTCCAAGTCCCAGGAGGGAGGCCAGGAGTTTCATGAACTCTCTTTCTAGTTTGCGGGTGCCAGGGAAGAGGCCCGGGTCTCCCAGGTTGGTCTCAATAAACTTCAGATGAGCCTGAACTGCAATGGGATGAGGGACTGTGCACATGGCACTGAAAACCCGATGGTAAGCTACATCCTCCCGCCGTGCCGCCTCCAGGAGGGACAACACTTCCTCTTCCCCTACACCATCATCCTTCATCTGCCTATACCATTTCCTCCAGGGATGCCTAAAACATTTCCCCAAGCCCAAGTTATTTCTAATTCTACTGCTAATCCTGGAGTCCATGAGAATCGCGGTCGCCTCAACGGACGGTAAGGTTGTGAACCAACATTTCGGAAGGGCGAGGAGTTTCCTGATTTTCGAAGTTAGACCAGAGGGCTGGGAGTTCATCGAGGAGAGAGAGTCGCCGCCTGTCTGTGGTAGCGCCAGGAAAGAGGGAGACCAGAGTGCCTCTGAGAGGGTTTTCTCAACTCTCTCGGATTGCCAGGCCGTGGTTTGTGCCCAGGCCGGTCTTGGAATGAAAAACCATCTTGCCACCAGGGGGATTCGACTGCTTGAGATGCCCTACTTTATTGAGGACGCGCTGAAAGAGATTCAAAAAGATTTACAACTAAAGGTTGTATAGTCCTGTAACCTACATTCCGCACTAAGTGTCTACGCATATCGGTTTTCTGTCAGTTTTTTCA
>CAZCCY010000097.1:0-6086 GCA_964497545.1 uncultured Methanosarcinales archaeon
TGGAAGAACAATGAACTTTGTTTATCTATCCCCGATTAATTCCATGAGAGCCCAACCAACAACGCTATAAATGGTCCGAGTAATAAAGTTTACAGGGGGCAGTTGAAATCGCCAGTAATGGCAGGATTCCTGCCCAAACAAAGACAGTATAAAAATAGAGGGTGAGGTAAATGGATAATAAATCGGTTACAATAGTGGTTATTACCGCTCTAGTAGCGGTAATCGGACTACTGGTTGGTTACAACTATGCTCAGGCCACTCCCTGGACTTCCGGTTATTTCGGTCCAGGTATGATGGGCCGAGGAGGCATGATGGGCGGAGGTATGATGGGGGGTGGAATGATGGGTGGAATCGCACCCGCAGGCCAGCAGTTTGGCCCTGGCATGATGGGAGTTAACGTCACCATGCCCTGGACTTCCAGTTATTTCGGTCCCGGAATGATGGGCAGAGGTATGATGGGCATGATGGGTGGTAGTGGCATGATGGGTGGTGGTATGATGGGCGGTATGATGGGTGGAGCCATGCTCGTCAGCGGTGGTATCCCCTACAATCCCGATGGCAAGCTCCTCACACTGGAGCAGGCAAAAGAGATAGCCGAGCGCTACATTGCAAACAATCCTGACCTGGAAATCTATGACCTGGAGGAGTACGAATTCAATTTCTATGTTAGCTTCAAGGAAAAAAGCACCGGAATAGGCGCCTTTGAAACCGTGATAGACAAATACACTGGCGTCCTCTCTCTGGAGATGGGACCTAATATGATGTGGAATACCAAGTACGGCATGATGGGGATGGGGGGCTTCCAGGCTAAAATAACTGTCTCTGAAGAGCAGGCCAAACAGTTTGCCCAGGCATTCCTGGATTCCAGGCTTCCAGGCACCTCTGTCGGTGAGGTCGCCCCCTTCTACGGGTTCTACCATGTCATGGTGACAAAGGATGGCAAAAACTACGGGATGCTCAGCATAAACGGCTACACCGGACAGGCATGGTACCACACCTGGCACGGCAACTTCATAAGAGAACTGGAGGAAAAATGAAAGACAAAGAAATAGCAATAGTAGCAGTAATTGCAATTTTACTGGTATTCCTGTTAGGAGGTATGATGGGCCCTGGCATGATGGGAGGAGGCTGGACTAGCGGCTGGATGTTACTGGGAGGACTAATAATGTTCCTGTTCTGGATAGTCTTCCTGGCAGCAATAATAGCGGCAGTAGTATGGTTTGTCAGGTATTTAACCGAGCCCAAAAAAGAAGAGGCAAAAGAGATAGACCCGCTCACAATTCTCAAGGAGAGATATGCCAGGGGCGAGATAACCCGGGAAGAATTCCAGGAAATGAAAAAAGAGCTTGAAAAATAGCCAAGAGCAAAAATGGGGTGGGCGGTCTTTTAAGGTTTTAAATGGCCGCCGTCCAAAACAACCCACTTTTTTTTAGTCTGGTTTTCAGTTCATAAGTCTCACAAAAGCTTTTACCTTATGGGGGAGAATGGAGTTGGCCTTCCAAGGCCAAGAGAGGGATTGAGTCTTGCAGGATGTCAGGTTTCTGGATACCACGCTCCGGGATGGAGAGCAGACCCCTGGAGTCTCTTTGAATGTTGAGGAGAAGCTTTTGATTGCCCGCAAGCTGGACGAGCTTGGGGTGGATATCATTGAGGCCGGGTCTGCAATTACTTCTGCTGGTGAGCGTTCAGCCATTAAAAGGATTGCCAGGGAGGGTCTTTCTGCAGAGGTCTGCAGTTACTGTCGGGCAAGACAGGAGGATGTGGACTATGCCCTGGAATGTGATGTTGACTCGATCCACCTTGTGGTCCCAGTCTCTGACCTTCACATCCAGGAGAAGCTCAGGAAAACCCGGGAGGAAGTGTTAGAGATGGCGGTGGAGACCACAGATTATGCCCGCTCCCACGGCCTGGTTGTGGAGTTAAGCGGGGAGGATGCATCCCGGGCTGACCTGGAATACCTCAAGAAACTGTATCTAGCGGGTATCGAGGCTGGAGCCCGGCGGATTTGCTTCTGCGACACCGTAGGGGTACTTGTACCTGAAAGGACGGTAGAAGTCTTCCGGGAGCTTGCGGGTCTGGGTGCTCCGGTCTCGGTTCACTGTCACAACGATTTTGGTCTTGCCACCGCCAACACTCTTGCAGCACTGCGGGGTGGAGCCTCTGAGGCCCATGTCACCCTCAATGGCCTGGGAGAGCGGGCAGGTAACACACCCCTCGAAGAGGTTGCAGTGGTGCTCCAGTCCCTCTACCAGCAGAAGACCCGGATCAAATGTGAACTCCTCTACACCGCCAGCAGACTTGCCAGCAGGCTCACTGGCATACCCGTCTCCCCCAACAAGGCCCTGGTGGGAGGAAACGCCTTCACCCACGAGGCAGGCATCCACGTCCACGGCCTCCTAGCCAACACAAGCACCTATGAGCCCATCACACCTGCCATGGTGGGCAGAGAACGGCGGATCGTGCTAGGCAAACACGCAGGCAGAAGCTCGGTGATAGTGGCCCTCCGGGAGCTGGGAATCCAGGCCGACAACCAGCAGGTCAACGAAATCCTCGAACGGATTAAAGAGCTCGGAGATGCGGGCAAAAAAGTTACAGACGCCGACCTCCACGCCATCGCCGAGACCGTGCTCGGAATCCAGCCCAAATCCAAAGTCAAACTCAAAGAACTAACCGTAGTAGCAGGGAACACCGTCACCCCCACAGCCTCGGTCAGACTCCAGGTAAACGGCGAGGACGTAATCGAGGCAGGCGTAGGCATCGGACCAGTGGATGCAGCCATAAACGCGCTCAGAAAAGGTGTGGCCGGAGTCGCGGACGTAACCCTGGAAGAATACCATGTCGACGCTATCACCGGAGGGACAGACGCCCTGGTAGAAGTAGTGGTCAAACTCAGCCGGGGAGGCAGAATCATCACAGCCAGAGGCGCAAGAGCAGACATAATCATGGCCTCGGTAGAGGCGGTACTGGAAGGCATAAACAGACTAATACAGACAGATGGAGCTAACAGGGGTCCTAGCTAGACTGAAAAACGGGGAAATAACCCTGGAAGAGGCCGAAGAGCTCGTAAAAATCTCAAACTACAAGGAACTAGAGGACATCGCCAAAATCGACACCCACAGGGCCAGAAGAACCGGAATCCCAGAAGCAATAATAGCAGAAGGAAAAAACCCCCAGGACCTCCTGGAAATCGCCAGAGCCTACCTCGAAAAAGAAGGAAGAGCCATCATCACAAGACTACCCGAGGCAAACCTCAAACCCCTGAAAGAACTAGCAGCCCAACAGAAAGTGGAGTGCCACTGGAACCCAAGGGCCAGAATAGCCATACTAGGAGACCGGGCAAAACCCACCGGAGCCCGGATAGGCGTAATCTGCGCCGGCACCTCAGACATCCCAGTAGCAGAAGAAGCCAAAACCATCGCAGAAGAAATGGGCTGCCAGGTAGCCACCCTCTACGACGTAGGCGTGGCAGGAATACACAGACTCCTACCCGGCCTAACACGGCTCGTAAAAGCAAAAGTAGACGCCATCGTAGTAGCAGCAGGCAGAGAAGGCACACTCCCAGCCATCGTGGCCGGCCTGGTAGACACACCAGTAATCGGCGTCCCAGTCTCCACAGGCTACGGCGCAGGCGCCCAAGGCAAAGCAGCCCTCCTCTCCATGCTCCAATCCTGCTCAGTAATAACAGTAGTAAACATCGACGCAGGCTTCACAGCCGGAGCCTTCGCAGCCCAAATAGCAAACAGAATGGCCAAACTAAAAAAAGAAAACCAACAATAAAAACCATCTATGTCACAGGAAACTGACAGTAGACAGATTTCAAGGAACTAACGGGGGAAAGTAAAAATGGAAGGCGTCAAAAATTCCAAACACATCTCAAACTCTTCTAGAGGACTTAAAGTGAAGGCTACTCTCACAATCCGCACACGCCCCCCTGAGCCCCATGCCTCCCATCTCATCCTCTCACTGGCCCCAGATAACACCCCCAACATCCAGACAAAATGCCAGGACGAGACCTGCACCGTCATCTTCCAGACCGAAAAAATCACAACCATGATTGCAGCCCTGGATGACTACCTGTTAAACCTTAAAATTGCAAACGAAACCGCAAGGAAAGAGAAGACACACCCCTCCAGGAACTGACCTGTTTCGGAAAAGTTAAAGGTGGTAGAAAAGTTAAGGGTGGTAAGATTTAATATCCCTGTAAGCTGTTTGAACTCCCTGGACTCGTGGGGTAGTCTGGATATCCTGGCGGGCTTCGGACCCGCAGACCCGTGTTCAAATCGCGGCGAGTCCAATTGTGGAAATAATATTTTCAACGGGAAACCTTCATAAGGTGGAAGAGGCCAGGGAGATTCTCTCCCCCCTGGGAATCAAAATCGTTCACCAGAACCTGGGGTACCCTGAGCTACAGGCGGATACCCTGGAGGAGATTGCAAAGACTGGTGCTGAGTGGTCTGCCGAAAAGATTGGCAAGCCTGTCATGGTGGACGATTCAGGTCTCTTCATCCCAGCCCTGGGGGGGTTTCCTGGCCCCTATTCAGCCTATGTCCACAAATGCATAGGCAACCTGGGCATCCTCAAACTCCTGGAAGGAATAGAAGAGAGAAAAGCCTATTTTGAGTGTGCCATCGGATTCGCAAAACCAGGAGAGGAGGGGAGAGTCTTCCTTGGCAGGGTTGAGGGTGTTATCGCCTGGGAGGTGCGGGGAAGCCGTGGGTTCGGCTATGACCCTATCTTCCAGCTGGGAGAAAAGACCCTGGCAGAGATGACACCGGCAGAGAAAAACCAGGTATCTCACAGACACAATGCACTAGTAACCTTTGCAACATGGCTGAAAAAAAATGTTTGATTGGCACAATCCTAAAATCCAGTGATTTTTACTTTTTACGACAAAGAAACCAGAAGAGTCTGGTAACAATGCCTCTCTGATGCACAGCAGTAGAAAAAAACCCATCCATTTTTTTGGAATTTTTGTCAATAGCCCACACCCACAACCACAATTTACAACTAAAGGTTTAAGTTTTTTAAAATCAGTCTAGATGGGTCATGGCAAGATTTCCTGAGGCAGAGAAAAGAATCCTGTATATGAAGATATGTATGAGGTGTAATGCGCGGAATGCGGTGCGAGCTACAAGGTGCCGTAAATGTGGTTACAAGAACCTGCGTATGAAATCTAGAGAAGTTAAGAAGGGAGCCTAACTGTTTATGGGTGTCGAGAGACACCTTAACCGGATTGTCGAGGAGGAGGGCGGTGTACATCTCACCCTCCTTGACCCTGACGCTCAGTCCCCGGGGGAGGCGGGGGAGATTGCAGGGATGGTAGAAGAGGGGGGTAGCGATGCCGTCATGGTTGGCGGTTCAACCGGTGCTGGCGGCAGGATTCTGGATGAAACCATCCTTGCCATCAAGGATAACACAACTCTGCCTGTAATCCTCTTCCCCGGTGGAGTCGGAGGTGTGAGCCGCCATGCGGATGCGATATTTTTCATGAGTCTCCTGAACTCCCGGGATGTCAACTACATTACCACCAGTCAGGCCCTAGGAGCCCCCCTGGTGGCAAGTTATGGCATTGAGCCGATATCTATGGCATATCTCCTGGTAGAACCAGGGGGAATGGCAGGCTGGATTGGGGATGCCAGGCTGTTGCCCCGCAGCCGGCCTAAACTTGCAGCAGCCTATGCCCTGGCAGGGAAATACCTGGGGATGCACTACACCTACCTGGAAGCAGGCTCAGGCGCCGGAGAGCCGGTGCCCCCTGAACTTATACGGGCAGTAAAAGAGGTACTGGGAGAAAACAAGTTGATTGTAGGAGGGGGAATCCGAGACGCCAAAGCTGCAAGAGCGGCCATAGATGCAGGTGCAGACATGATTGTCACCGGAACCCTGGTGGAAACAAGTGGGAAGGAGGACATCCAGGCTAAAATCCAGGAAATCGTGAGAGCAGTTAAAAAGAAGAAAAAATAACACAAAAAAGAAGAGAGAAGAGTGCTAGAACTCAAAAAAATTTGAGGTTTGGGCTCGTAGATCAGGGGTAGATCGTTACCTTCGCAAGGTAAAGGCCGCGGGTTCGAATCCCGCCGAGTCCA
>CAZCCY010000098.1:0-6020 GCA_964497545.1 uncultured Methanosarcinales archaeon
CGAACGTGAAAAACAGTTAATCTTAAATGACAAACCTATGAATTGGTAACCGCCATAGGATGCAACTTTTATACGGTTAACAAAAACATTGTATTCGGTTAACCGAAATGCTTAATACTAACCACCATCTATAAATAGTCAGGTAATCCTAGAAAGTAGGTAAATCATGTTTGAAACACTGATAGTCACAGAGAAGGAATCGAGGCAGCCCTGGTAATCGGCATAATACTTGCATACCTCAACAGGGCCGGAAAACCAGAACTGAAAAAATATGTGTACACCGGAATCATGCTAACCATAATAATCCTCCAGCTACTGGCAGGCGGCATCCACGAATGGTCCGAAGCCGGAATAATAAACATGGGCCAGACCACCACACACATAATTGACACCCTGGCAGAATCATCCACCATATTCACCGGCATCCTCCTCGGCTTCATCGTACTTCTATTTGTAATGATGGCATTAGACATCAGCCAAGGCAGCCCCGCCAGCTAAAAACAGGGACAGGAGAGTGACAAAACTTAATTATTATAAGGTTGACCTAAGAAAAAACATATGGTAAAAAAATCTCCGAGGATCGAGGAATACCTGGAATCCATCTACAAACTCCAGGAAATGCACAAATCCGCAAGCACCTCAAAAATAGCAGAACACCTAAACCTAAGCCCATCCTCGGTCTCAGAAATGCTTAAACAACTTGAACAAAAAGGACTCATCAAATACATCGGGAAAAAAGTGATATTAACCGGAGAGGGGGAAATCGCAGCCAAAAAAGTAATAAGAAAACACAGACTCTCCGAACGCCTACTCACCGACATACTAGGATTCGAATGGGACAAAGTCCACGAAGAAGCATGCAGACTCGAACACTCCATCAGCAGTGAAATGGAAGAAAAAATAGCAGAAAAACTAGGCAACCCCGACACCTGCCCCCACGGATACCCCATACCAGACAAAAAAGGACTGGTAATCCAAAACAAAACAGTACAGCTCTCAGACCTCAGCGCCAACGAAAAAGGAGTCATCGTAAGCGTCTTCGAAGAAGACCCCAAAATGCTACAATACCTAGACAGCCTCGGTCTACACCCCGGGACAAACTTCGAAGTGAAAAGTGTCGCCCCCTTCGGAGGACCCATCGTCATCACAGCCGGAGGCTCAGAAAAATCACTAGGAAAAGAGCTCGCAGAAAAAATATCAGTACAAAAAACGTAACTATTCAGCCTTACCTTCATTTACTCCTAATACCTTCAGTTAATACCGAAAATTCAATTTCCACTTATACAATCCAAGTAGAGTTGGAACAAACGGCTTTCCGCTGAATACAATTGAATATTTTAACAGCTTTGAAAGGTTTAATGGATTAAAAGAGTACCTGAATAGTTACGATTATTTATATGTTCCAGCGAGACTTGGATGAGAACGTTGCTTTTTTCTGTCTTTGTCCTGCAACCTCAGTTGCGATCCCTGTGGCGTGGCAGTCAGCACAGAATTTTGGTGCGTGACAGTTACTGCACACCTCGCCTATAATAACCTGCTTACTGTGAACCTGGAGCCAGTTTTCGGGGTGTTTCTGCTTATGGCAGTTAACACATAGATTATCTTTAACATCCGGCTTATGTTTTACATTCCCATGGCACCTGTAGCAGGCGATTTTCTGGTCTGTCACATGGTTTTTATGAATGAATTTGAAGTCATCATACCTTTTAAGCCGCTCCCTGACCTGGTGGCACTGGAGACATTTTTCCTTGGAAATAACATCATTGGCACCGGTAGAGATGTTAACATGACAGGTGAGACACGAGAACTTGTCGGTGTGAACATCATGCTTGAAGTTAATACCCTTGTAATCAACAGTTTTGAGGGGTGCACCGTGACAGGAAGGACATCCAGATATAGAAGCATTACGTGGGACATCCCGGAAGTGACAGGTAAAACAGGTGGAACTTGTAACCACCAGGTGCCCCATGTCCTGTTTCTGAGCCACCCCGGGATGGCATCTGGTGCAGCTTGGGTCTGTAACTGTCCGATGCTCTTTCATCCCGATTACCAACATGGAATGACAGCTTGTGCAGGTGAGAACCACACCCCTGGTATCTTTTAGAAGATGGCTTTTATGGCTGAAGTTAACACCCATATAACTGGCATTTAAAAAGTAAATCCGCTTCTCATGACACTTGAGACAGTTCTTATCCAGCACTTTTGCATAAAACTCGCCAGAATACTCCTCAGTAGTCTCATACTGATAAAACTGCATCAACCCATTAATCTTCCCCTTCAAATGACCGATAAAACCAGGCTCATAATGACACTCAACACACCTGACATCATTATGACTACTCGTACGCCATGAATCGTAAAAAGGCCGCATAATATGACAATTTTTACCACAAAAAGAAGGACTTTCAGTTATCTCCAATGTTTTCGGGATAACCAGAGCTGAAACAACTACAAATAACAGAATAACCAACAAAACCACATTTTTAGGTTTTAATATACCTTTAATGGAAACTGGATTCTTCATCGGAATTAACACCCTACCTTAGACGGCAAACCTACTTTGTTATCTAACATAAGAATTTCGATATTTTCTGGAGTTATGTGCGCAAACCAACAAGTGAATACGACGGGCGTAAAAGAACCAAAGGAAGAAACAGATGTATGTGAGGTCTAGAGGTACCCCGGTGGGTATCCAGTCCACTTTTTTGTCCTCAAACTTTTTATCTTGTCTTTTCCGCATATTTTTGTGTAGTCATACAGCTCTGGAAGACAAGTTATTTACTTGAGTCTGACTTTAAAAAGGGGTTTGATGGATGCAGTGCTTGGACTTGAGGATGGGACTTTTCTGGTAGGTGTAGGGCTAGGAGTCAAAGGTGTCACGTTGGGAGAGCTGGTTTTTACAACCGAGTACACAGGCTATGAGGAGTCTCTCACCGACCCCTCCTATAAGGGTCAGATTTTGATGTTCACTTATCCTCTCATTGGTAATTATGGTGTGAGCGGTGAGACTTTCCAGTCCCAGGGGATGCAGGCTGAGGGGTTGGTGGTTAGAGAGGCTTGCACAACCCCTTCCCATCCCAGGTCGAAATGTTCAATCGTCGAATTCCTGGAGGAGGGAGGGAAGCGGGGGATAGCCTGTGTTGATACAAGGATGCTTACCATTAAGACCAGGGAACATGGGACCATGAAGGCTGCCCTTGTGGTGGGCGAGGACCTGGATGAGGGGGAGACTGTGCGTCTTGCCAGGGAGCAGCCAGACATAAGCGAGCTAGACCTGGTATCCAAGGTCACCTGTCCCAGGGCTTATGCCATTCCTGGGAGAGGGAAGGTGAAAATTGCTGTCCTGGACTTTGGGGTGAAAAGGAATATCCTGACAAGCCTTGAAAGACGAGGAGTGGACATCGTTGTCCTGCCTGCCAGCTCCACCCCTGAAGAGGTGATGGCCTGGGAGCCGGATGCTCTTCTGCTCTCTAACGGCCCTGGGGACCCGAAGAGGGTGGAGAGCGGCATAAAAATTGTGAAGGAACTGGCAGGAACGCTTCCCATCTTTGGCATCTGTCTGGGACAGCAGATAATCTCGCTGGCTCTGGGGGCTGATACCTATAAACTCAAATTTGGACATCGGGGGGCTAACCAGCCGGTAAAAGACCTGGAAAACAGGAGTGTCTACATTACATCCCAGAACCACGGGTTCGCTGTGGACAAGGCCAGTTTAGAAGAGAGCGGGGCAAAAGCGGTCCAGATAAACGTTAATGACGGGACAGTGGAAGGTATCTCCCACCCCTATCTGGGAATTCTTGCTGTTCAGTACCACCCTGAAGCCCACCCTGGACCCCTTGACACCGAAAAGAATTTCTTTGACAAAATCATTAAAACTGCAGGTAAAAACCGAAACTGAGAGAGAAGAAATCGAGCTAAGGGAAACCGAGTTAAGATACCAGTCAAGATATATTAGAGATGGATCGGGAGAATAGCGGAATGATGGAAAGGGAGCATCATAAAATTGCTGAGGAGCATCATCGTAAAATATCTGTGTACGCTGAGGAGCACATAAAACGCCTGCCCAAAAAACGCCAGCGGATGATATGGAGAGCAGTAGCCTTCTACTGGCATGTACACCTCTACGAACGCCACAAACTGAAGAAAAAGACACCTCACGTCCCTGAATATAAACTTATCCAGCGGGCAGCAGTCCGGGTCTATGGCAAGGAGAAGGCAGAACCAGTCCTCAACACCCTCCTGGAACTTGGAATCCCACCCCACCCCTTCAACACCCTAATCTACGAGGCAGCCAACGGGGTTCCCCCCACCAAGAGGGAGCGAATACACAGCTTCTGTCTGGGCTGCATCACCAACTTCGGGACAGAATACAGCACCGCAGTCCGGGAACTCATAGGAGAAGGGATAATCAAAAAAACCCGGGACCAGGAATGGATAGACTACCTGAAAAAATGCAACAGTTATGTGCCTGAGGTGGTCAGAGGCTAAGCTTTAACCGATACCATATTCCTTCCATTTCCGGTCTACAAGCTCCTTGATTTCCCGGGTCATCTCCAGAGCCTCTGGCCATTCCCGCTGGTATCCCTCCCCGGGTGTTTTTCGGGTGGCGTCTATGCCCAGTTTTGAGCCCAGGTTGGGTAGGGGCGAGGCATGGTCCAGGGTATCAGTGGGTGTGCGGTCTATTATCACTGTGTCCCTGGCAGGGTCGAACCTGGTGGAAACCGCCCAGAGGACCTCACCCGGATTCTGGACATCCACATCACTGTCCACCACCACAATCGTCTTGGTAAACATCAACTGACCCATACCCCATAGGGCCAGCATCACCTTCCGGGCCTGACCAGGGTATCTCTTCCGGATAGAGACAATCGCAAGATTGTGGAACACACCTTCCACCGGCAGGTTAATATCCACAATCTCAGGTAGCTGCAGTTTTATCAGGGGCAGAAAAATCCGCTCGGTAGCCTTGCCCAGGTATGCATCTTCCATGGGCGGCCTCCCCACAATGGTGGCATGGTAAATCGGGTCACGCCGGTGGGTGATACAGGTCAGATGGAACACCGGATAACGGTCCTCCAGCGAATAATACCCGGTATGGTCGCCAAACGGCCCCTCCACCCGCAATTCACCCGGGACTATATAACCCTCAAGGATGATTTCTGCATTTGCAGGTACAAGGATATCCGACTTCTCGGCTTTCACCACCTCCACACCCTTTCTGCGGAGGAAACCTGCAAACAAAAGCTCATCCACACCATCCGGCAGGGGAGCAGTGGCAGCATACACAGTGGCAGGGTCAGCCCCAATAGCCACAGCCACATCCATCTTCTCCCCAGCTTCCAGGTAATCCCGTGCACCATGTTTATGAACATGCCAGTGCATGCCGGTTGTACGGCTGTCAAAGACCTGCATCCGGTACATCCCCATGTTCTGCCGTCCCCTGGAGTCCCGGGTGATTACAAGCGGCAACGTGATGAAACGGCCCCCATCCCCAGGCCAGCACTTGAGAACCGGTAAAACGTCAAGAGAAGGCTCCTCCACAACCACCTCTTTGCAGGGGGCCTTTTTCACCACCCTGGGAGAATAACCTGCCAGCTCCCGGAGTTCGGAGAGCTTCCTGAAACCATCCCAGATACCCCGCGGAGCCTCCATCTCCAGGATACCCCGAAGCCGACTTCCAATCTCATCAAAACTCCCACCCAAAGCAAGCTCCATCCGACCCCGGGTCCCAAATGCGTTTGCGAAAACCGGCATCTCACTACCCTCCACATTCTCAAAAAGCAGGGCAGGGCCACCCCTCTTGACAACCCGATCCAAAATCTCGGTAATCTCAAGCACCGGCGAAACCCGGGTTTTAACCCGTCGAAGCTCTCCCCGCTCCTCCAAGACAGCCATAAAATCCCGCAAACTATCAAAAGCCATGACAGCTAAAAGGGAGTTGTATTTCTATATCTCTTTCTGCCAGTTTAACTTCATCGGCGGGAAGTCCCCTTCCGAAAGGGAGGGGATGAGAGCCGATA
>CAZCCY010000099.1:0-6010 GCA_964497545.1 uncultured Methanosarcinales archaeon
GCCTACAACTTCTCCACCACCAGCCAGGATGACAGTGAGTTCGAGGACAAACTCTATTTCAAAAACGGGAAGCACTTCTCTATGGGAGCCTGGCAGGTGGTGTCTATCAACTGTCCCAGGGCTGCCTATCGGGCAGGGGGGGATGATGAGCAGCTCTTCTTTGAACTTAAAAAGATGATGGACCGGGCAGCAGAGGTCTTCCAGGTGAAGAGAAAATGGATGAACATAATACTGGAGAATAACCGGATGCCCTTCGCAACCCAGCGGCCCCGCGACCCTCAGACTGGACGTCCAGGAGAAATCGCAGTGGACACAGACAGCCTCGTCTACACCATCGGAGTTGTCGGGATAAACGAGATGGTGCAGCATCACACCGGGTTCCAGCTTCACGAGTCCCAGCAGGCCCTTAAACTGGCAGTCCGGGCGATGTACGAAATGAAATTCCATGCCAAAAAACTCAGCGAGAAATACAATATGGAAATAGCTCTCGCCCGGACGCCCGCAGAGACCACAGCACAGAGATTCGCAGTCTCAGACCTCCTCCACCGAGAATACCGGAAGTGTGCAGAACCCGTAATCAAAGGCAACCTGGCAAAGGCGAGGGAGAGAATAAAAGAGACACGGGACCTTCCCATCTATTATACAAATGGCACCCATGTGCCGCCTGGGGCAGACATCCCCTTACACCGTCGGATAGACATTGAGCACAGGTTCTTCCCAATTGTGGATGGGGGTAACATCCTCCACATCTGGCTAGGGGAGGAGACGCCAGACCCGCATGCCCTAAAAGACTTCGCCATGAGGCTTGCCCGGAACACCCAGGTCGGGTATTTCGCTTTCACACGGGACATGACGGTCTGCACCCAGGACTACCACATAGCGCCAGGGCTAAAACAAGAGTGTCCTAACTGTGGGAGCACCAGGGTTGAGCATCTCTCCCGGGTGACCGGCTATATCCAGGCTGTGAGCGGGTGGAACGAGGGCAAGAAACAGGAGTTGCTGGACCGGAAGAGGTATGGGCGGGCAGAGATAAGATAAAAATGGGGGATATCACTTTCCACGTGTTCTACCCCCCCTTCAAAGATAATTCTGCACTGGTTCTTCTCCTTTGGATCGGGGGGGTACTAGGCAAGTGTTTTTTATCCTTTTGGGTTTAATCTTGGTTTTGATGCGTTTTGATTTGCATGTGCACTCAAAGTATTCTCGGGATTGTCGGGTGGGTGTGGAGGAGATTTTGAATCGGGCTTTGGAGGTGGGTTTGGATGGGGTTGCTATCTGTGATCATGACTCGGTGGAGGGTGGCCTCAGGGGTGTGGAGGTTGCCCGTGAGCTTGGGCTGTCCCTGTGGGTGGTTCCGGGTGTGGAGGTCTCTACCTTGGAGGGGCATGTTTTGGTGTTGGGTGTGGAGGATGATATCCCGCGGGGGCTTTCGGTGGAGGAGACTGTGTCTATTGCCAGAGGGCTGGGCGGGGTGTGTGTGGCTTCTCATCCTTTTAAGAGTAATGGGGTGGGGGGTGCTGCTGTTCTTTGTGATGGGGTTGAGGCGTTTAATGGTAGGTGTATTTTTGGGGAGAATGAGGCTGCCCAGGGTTTTGCTGCAGAGCATGGGCTTGCGGTTACAGGTGGCAGTGATTCTCATTATCTGGAGACAATTGGATGTGCCTATACCGTTGTGGATGGAGACCCTCTCAGGTCTATCAGGGCTGGGGAGAGTCGGTGGGGTGGGAGTCTTTCTCCTCTTCGTTATGTCTTGGTACATGCCCTGGAGGTGGTGGCCAGGCGTACCCTTGGATTCTAAGCTTTGTCCAGGTATTCTCCCCATCCCCGGCAGAGGAGGTAGATGGCAGCGAATTCGGGTAGCACTTCTTCTTCGCTCTCTTCGAGTTCGAAGGTCTTGTCTTTCATTTCCAGGGTTACCTGGCGGGTGGTTTGGACTTTGATTTTTCGGGATGGGAAGACCACTGCGTCCTGTAGGGGCTCGAATTTTTCTATGTTGTCTGGTTGGAGGGGTGTTACTTTCATGCCTGTGCCTCCGTGGAGGCTCTGTGGCATTCTGATGAGGCGTTTTATGTCTGCTGTTACTGGTTCGTCTGTCTGGGCTCCCAGCTGGATTTTCAGTTCTTCTATCGAGTTTTTTAGCAGTGTTTCTAGGGCTTCCAGGGTTCTGGGCATACTTTTGATGAACTCGATGGTTCCGTCTCTTCTGATTTTTTCAAGGTGGTTTTTCTCTCTTGCAAGTTTCAGGATTTTTTTGCTGGTTTTCTCTCCTATGCCTGGTAGTTCCTGGAGTTTTGAGAGGGCTGTTTTGTCGTCCATTGCTCCGATGTTTTCCAGGTATTCGAGAATCCAGCCTGTTATTCTCCTGCCCCAGCTGCTTTCAAATCCCACAAGCCTGGTTGAGGTGGCGGTTTTCACTCCGAAGTCTCCGGTGACCATGCTTTTGCGGAAGAAGATGGCTGGGTCAAGGCCGGTGGCAGCCAGGTAGTCCACAATCTCCCTTCGCTCTCCGCTCTCGAGCCTGAGCACCTTGGGGTCGCGCACGTGGATGTGGTAGCCCCGCCCGCCGGAGAAGACTATGCTGATGTGTTTTGGGTTGAAGCCGAAATCGTCCAGGAGGAAGTCTAGGAGTTTGAGGGTCTCGATTTTGACCTGGTAGAGCATCTCACTGTAGGATTTCTTTTTCCCGGGGAGGTGGTCTGCGTCCAGGTCGAAAATGAGGTCGGCCCCAGTCCAGGCTTTATTTTTCATGACCGTGGCCCCTGGTTCCTGGTAGTAGGCGGCGGAATAGTAGACGTGGGCTGGGACCCATGTTTTGATGTATTCTTCTATTTCTGTGGGGTGGTGGAATGCTTGGTGTCGGCGCATCACTACGCGGGGGAGTTCATCGAAGAAGATGAAGCCCCATTCCCGTCTTTCGGGGGAGGGGGGTGGTACAAGCCTTGCTCCTTTGTAGTAGCTCTGGAATCTGTGGCGGAGGAATGCTTTTGTTCTGAGATTCATTTAAGGGGTATGGTTTTGAGGTTTTCGTAGATGGGGCCCTGGGGTGTCAGGGTGCTTTTCTTGAGGTGGAAGTTTTCCACCTGGAAGCTGCCCAGATTTACGCCTTCAAGCCCTTTTATTTTGACTGCTAGTTTTGGGTTAGGGTATTTCACCCTGGCCAGGGTGGCATGGGCCTGGAAACCTCTATTGTCTTTCTTGAAGTTAAAGGGGGTGAGAACCCGCTCTACTTCCCTGTGGAGTCGCTGGAACTCTCTGCCTTCAACGCCAAGCCAGACTACCCGGATTCTACGGGGAGAGGGGAACACACCAACTCCCTTCACCTGGGCTTCAAACCTTGGGCAGTCCACGGCCCGAAGGGCCTCTCCCACCCTGGCCACGGTCTTCTCTGGTATCTCTCCCAGAAATTTGAGAGTGACATGGACAAGAGAAGGCTCTACAAGTTTGACGCCCTCCATCCCCAGTCCCTCCTGGAGCTCGCTGATCCCAGGGATGAAGCTCTCAGGCAAGTCCACAGCCACAAAAGAGCGAACCATAAAACTGAGAGATGGAACTAATGGATAATAAAGGGGATTGGATTAAAAGAGATCACTTATGCTCATGAATCCTCCTGCGGTGAGGGGGATTGTGAGGTTGTCGTCAATTTTTTGTTTTCCGATTTGGAGGTGGATGCCGTCTGCAAGGCTTGCACCCATGGCTCCTATTAGGATGGTGTGTGTTTTCAGGTCTAGGAAGGGTGTTGCGAGGAGGCCTGCGCCCAGGGAGGCGAGTAGGGTGGTGGTAAAGATTATTTTCGGTTTTATTGAGATGGTCAGGATACCATTATTTTTATTGTTTCTGTTTTTTAGTATTTTGGCTCCTAGTATGCCTGATGCTGTGTCTCCGAATGCTAGCATTAGGATGGCTGTTATGGCGGCGTTTTCAGGGTAGAGCAGGACTGTTAGGAGGGAGCCCAAGATGAAGTAGACGTGGCCTCCGACCGTGCTTTTTTCGTGTTCCCGGAGAAGAGGGAGCCATATCATCCCTCTCAGACGAAGAGCCTCCAGCACACCTCCCACAAAGAGGACAAGGGCAAGGAGACCGAGGGTGAGGTTGCGGTCTGTCAGATGATAGAATATTGGTATCAGGGAGCCTGTGAGGTGGATGCTTTTCCTTTTAATTTCAGTGTAGATTGTTTGTTTCACATCTGGTTCCAGTCAAGTTTTTCTTTGAGGAAGTTTGTAAGCTTGGTTGTGGAGATGCGGGTCTGTTTCATGGTGTCTCGTTCCCGTACGGTTACGGTGTTGTTTTCCAGGGTTTCGTAGTCGATGGTTACTGCGAGGGGTGTGCCGACCTCGTCGTTTCGCCGGTAGCGTCTCCCGATTGTCCCGGATTCGTCGTAGTCCACCTCCAGGCCTGCCTGGCGGAGTTCTGTTGCAATTTTTTGTGCTGGCAGTGTTAGCTCTTCCCTGGTGAGGAGGGGTAGAACCGCCACCTGTACCGGGGCTGTGTATTCTGGCAGTCTTAGAACAACCCGTTTTTCTCCTCCCACTTCTTCCTCGTGGTAGTTGTGTTCCAGTACCATGTAGAGGAGTCTGTCCAGCCCGTAGGAGGGCTCTAGGACATGAGGGATGCGGTTTTCGCCGTATTCAACGGTTTTCACCCGCTCAAGTTTCACAAGCTCAGGTTCCAGCTCAACTGTGCCGTCCTCTAGTTCGATTGTTAGTTTTTTACCTTCTCTAACTTCTTCTGACAGTCTTTCCAGTTGGTCTGGTTCGAGTTGTTTGAGGGCGTTCAGTATTTCTTTTGCCCGGCCTTTGAATTTTGGTCCGAGGAGTTTCAGGTTGGGTTTTATTGTCAGTTTTTCCACTTCTCTGGGCTCTGGATAGTGGATGTTAACTGAGAGGTCTTTTCCACTGGCCTTGGCATGGGATTTGAGGTCGTAGTCAGTGCGGTCTGCGATTCCCACAAGTTCCACCCAGCCAAACCTCTCGGAGAGAGCCTCGGCATCCCAGCAGTCCTTGGCATAATGTGCCATCTCATCCTCTCGGTGCTGGCGGAACCTTAACCTGTCCGGGTTGACACCTGCAAGGGTGAGAAAGCTTTGGACCAGGTAGAGGTGGTAGGCGAGGAACTCATGTGCAATTATGCCGGTTTCTACTGCTTCTTTCAGTGTGTATTCCGTTGTGTTTCCGTCTGGCTGGAGTTCTGCCGGGTAAAGCCTTAGTTTACGGTCTGCCACTTCCTGGAATCTGGGATGGTTTTTCTGGTCTGGGTTCAGGAAAATCTCGCATTCTGCCTGGGTGAACTCCCGCAGCCGCAGGGGCCCCTGACGTGGGGATATCTCGTTCCGGTAGGCTCTGCCAATCTGCACCACCCCGAAGGGCAGTTTTTCCCGGTGGAACCTGAAAAGCCTGGGGAAATTAATGAATATGCCCTGAGCTGTCTCAGGACGGAGATACCCGGCACGTTTAGAGCCAGGCCCAATGCTTGTCTTAAACATCAAATTGAACTCATAGACCTTGCCAAGGGTTCCACCGCACTCAGGACACCTGACACCCTCAAGGAGGGTTTGAATCTCTTCAAGGCTCTGGGGGACCTGTAAGCCGAGATTTTCCACAAGATGATCCGCCCGGAAATCCTCCCCACACTTTGTACACCCTACCAGGGGGTCGCTGAACCCACCCACATGGCCAGAGGCCACAAAAACCTCCTCAGCTCCAATTGTGGGAACCTCGATTTCAGAGAAACCCTCCCGGACCACATAGAACTCCCGCCATAGTGTTTCCAGTCTCCGTTTCAAAGCAGCGCCCAGCGGCCCGTAGTCATAAAAACCGGCCAGACCCCCGTAAAGTTCGTTGGAACTCCAGATAAAACCACGCCTCCGCGCAAGTTCCATCAGCTTCTCATAGACATCCATGCAACCACCCTAACAAGCACCAGGGAGACTTAAAGGTTTATGAGAAAAGAGATGGGAGTTGTTGTAACCACTTTCCGCAGGTCCCTTCTACGCATAGTGGTTTTTCTTGAAAAA
>CAZCCY010000100.1:0-5550 GCA_964497545.1 uncultured Methanosarcinales archaeon
TACCAGTTTAAAACTGTAAGATCATGCTTTTTTGCAGTGTTAGTGTAAAACAGAGCCATAAACCTGCCATCTGTTATGCGGGTCATCTTGTATCCACAGTTGTGGGGCTGAAAGCCGCATGAACACTGCGGGTGTCATGTGAACTCGAAGAGGGACTTCTGGGTCTTCTGTTTTCTATTATTATTTTTGCTGCTGGCAAGGAGGCGGTTTTGTAGTGTTTCCCGTTTCACTCCGAACCCCTGGAGGATTCGTTCTACGGGTGGGAGAATCTGTTTATTGATGTAGTAGTCCACATCGATGGGGATGTTGTTTTCTCTGACGTATTCTGGGTCTTCTGCTCGTTCTACCAGGAGGCCTGGGCCTGCTGTGATGACGAAGGGGATTCGTTCTCCTATGGGTGGGGGTGTGCCGGTGCGTTTTGCTATTTTTTCTATCACCGTGACGTGTGGCTGTTTGCTTTTGTAGCTTTCAGCCTTCTTGGTGTACTGTCTTGTGAGGATCAACTCTTCGAGGGCATCCGGGTTTTTCTGGATGTCAAGACTGCGCAGGTGTTTTATCACGCCCTGGACATGGTTCACTGCCCCATCCACATCCCCTTTTTTTAGCACAAGTTCCAGGACCCTGTCCACGGTTTGCTGGGTTAACTGGCACCAGTCCCGTCTGACAGTCTCCATCCCCTTCACCTTGATTTCATCTTTCCAGTCCCCCTGGGGTGTTTTTTCGAGGGCCCACATGGCATACCTTTTTTTGGCAATGAAAATTATCCGTCTGCCAATCCCCTCGAACTTCAACTCCATAGGCGGAGGAAGCTGCCTGGAAACCATCCTGGCAATCTCCCGCCCCACCCTGCTGGCTGTCTCAAAATCGATTTCACCTTTGCCTTTGAGTTCTACAAAGACGCTGTCAGTGTCACCGTAGACAACCTCTAACTCCAGGCTCTTCCCGTCCAGGTCTATCTCTCCTATACTGTTTATCAGGTCGCGTGTGCGGAGGATATTCTCCCTGCCAAAGCTTGTCACCGCACTGGCAAGCGTCAAACTGTAGAGGCGGGCCCGCTGGTAACCAGAATACCCGTAAAAACTGTTAAGAAGGATTTTAAGGGCCAGCTGGGTTGCATCAAGCACCCTCTTCTCCTCTGGCAACGCTGCCTTTTTCATCTGTTCCCTGGCCTCCATCCGCCTCTTGAGAAGTCCCTCCAGGATTGCGGGCACAATCCCTCTCACCACCTGGGGGGAAGCGAACCTACCCCCACTGGGAGCGGTGATAACCTCCCCTGGCTCATCCCTCACAACCACAGTAGTATAACAGAGGTTATGGGCCATCATTATGGTGGGATAGAGGGACTTGTAGTCCAGAATCACGACATTCTCAAGCAGACCCCGTTTAGGCTCTAGAACCGCTCCCCCTTTGAGCTCCTCCTCCTCTTTCCATTCCCCTCGGGCAGTGGGCTTTGGAGGCACAACCCGCTTGTGCTTTCGAAACTCGCTCAAAAGAAGATTCTCCACCATGGAACTCTGACCACCATAGAGCACATCCTGGAGCAAGACACCACTAACCCGGGCCAGGGCGATGTACTTATCCAGAAGTTTTAGACGCTGCAACATCTCCAGTGCCAGAACAGCGTCCCGCCTGGAGTAATCCACAAGCTCCTCCAGGCCCACACCTTCAAGCCAGGCCCGCTCCATCTGTCTGGGGTTCATGTCCAGTTTCTCCATCCCCAACAACAACCTGGCAGTGTTACTGAGAGTGTATTGCTTTAAACTGAAATCCCGCCTCAAAAGTGGTAACACATCCACAACCACCCTGCCTCTGACCTCAACCCGGGTCTGACTGCCAAACCTACGATAATAAAAAGGATTGCCATCCCTCCCTAAAACCCCCCTGATATTCACACCCGTTTTCTTGAGGGCATCAAGCCGATCCTTAATGTAAGGGAGATCGAAACCATCGATATTGTAGCCCACAAGCATGTCAGGGTCAAACTCCCGGACAATCTCAAAAAACCGCTCAAGCATCCCCCCCTCGCTCTCCAGAGCCTCCACATCCGGAAGCTCGAAGCCTCCTCGGGCTGCCAGCACAAGGCTCCTTTTACCTCTGAAAGGAGGGTCAAAAGCAAGACTTATCAGAATAACCGGCGAACTCTCAGGCACAGGCATACCCCCATCCCTGGGCAGACACTCAATATCAAAAGCCAGATACCTCAAAGGAGCATTCCCCAAAACACCCGATCCCGCTTGAGCCTTTTCCAGAGGGTCATCCAGAGGCTCAACCCGACCAGCAGCAAACCTCACACCCGCATCCACATTCCCTCCCAGGGCGGTATCACCTGTGTCCAGGGCCCGCACCCACCGCATACCCCCAAGCCCATGGTCAATGAGAAACCGGTTCCGAAAAAGAATATCAGTCTCATAAACACTGCCAAACCTACCTATTTCCTCCCGGATAGCCGGAACATCCTTAGGGTCAAACACGACAACCCGCAACATCTCAACCGGACTCTTGAAATACCCGATAGGCTCAAACCGCTCTACCAGCTCCACCCGCTTAACCCTCTCAAGCCGCTCAATCTCACCAACAACATCCCTCCTAGCCCTCACATAGAAGTAAGGCTCAAAACCAGACACAAAACAGCAGACACTCTCACCCTCCCGACTACGGCCATACAGACGCACAACCGGAGCCCCACCGGGGTCGTAGGTGTAATCAGCATCCAAGATTTGAAAATCCATACCCAAACCTATCTATCTCAAATTTAGTTTTTGAAATCCACACCACCCAATAATGTATTTCCAGTATATAAGAAGAATGAGGGATTCACCATAAGCTTTTCCTGCCAGAAGGGGGGTAACAAGGATCATCGGAACCACCATAACATCTTGGAAGATCAGGACTCCAAGGGCTATTCTTCCATGAGAGGGTTCAATCTCGTCCTTTTCCTGAAAAAGCTTGAGCACAATGGCAGTGCTGCTCAGGGAAAAAAGCAGTCCCATGAAAAATGCTTCATTAAAGGGCATTCCACTCTTCATCTATGAAATAAACAGTAAGAAGGGTGAGTATCACCTGAAGAAAACCCCCCAACTATAACTGCTTTAACGGTCTCTAATATATGCACAACAAAACCTTAAGTTTAACACGACCCATAAAGGGGGAGTGGATGGTTAAACCTGACAAATTCATACCCAGGGCCGTTTCAAAGATACGCGAGAAGGTTAAAGGAAAAGCTATCATTGCACTCTCCGGGGGCGTGGACAGCTCAGTCTGCGCCGTACTGGCACACCGGGCAATAGGAGACCTTCTTACACCTGTGTACATCGATACTGGTCTTATGCGTAAAGGCGAAACAGCCCGCATCCAGCAGGTCTTCGCCCCCATCGGCCTCAAAACCATAGACGCAAGCGAAAGATTCCTGGAAGCCCTAAAAGGTGTCACCGACCCAGAAGAAAAACGTAAAAAAGTAGGAGAGACCTTCATCCGCATCTTCGAAGAAGAAGCAAGAAAAATCAATGCCCGCTACCTCATCCAGGGCACAATCTACCCAGACAGAATCGAATCCGAGGGAGGCATCAAAAGCCACCACAACGTAGGCGGCCTACCCTCCAGGATAGACTTCGACGGAATAGTAGAACCCATATGCGATCTCTACAAAGACGAGGTAAGAGAAATAGCCAGAGCCCTAAAACTCCCCCCAGAAATCAGTGAGCGAATGCCCTTCCCAGGACCCGGACTATCAGTAAGAATAATCGGAGAAGTCACACGTGAGAAACTTGAGGTGGTACGAGAGGCAAACGCCATTGTAGAAGAAGAACTCCTCCCCAGCTTCAAACCCTGGCAGACCTACGCCGCCCTCCTAGAGCGCGGAACCGGAGTCAAAGGCGACAAGAGAGTCCACGGATGGATAATCGCAGTAAGAGCAGTACAATCAAGAGACGGTATGACCGCAAACCCCCTCCAACTCCCCTGGAAAACACTAGAAAAACTCGCCTCAAGAATCACAAGCGAAATCCCCACCGTCACAAGAGTGGTCTATGACCTAACACCCAAACCCCCCGCAACAATAGAATTCGAATAAAAAGCCTACAATAATTAACAGACATGACAACAACAGCAACCACTCCAAACCCAGGGCTTTTTTCAGGCTGGCTTGTCTGGGCTGATGATGGTGTTTTATCTGGCTTTGCCCGCACTTTTATGGGAAGAGACAACATTTAATCCCCCGATCATTATTCAATTAATTTATTGATGGCCTCTGCAAACTCATACAAATCATCTATCTCTTCTTTCAGATAATAATATGCTTTTGAATCATCCACCTTCCCATATTTATGGACAAGGAGATTTCTGAAGCTCACCATATCCTCCAGCCGGGCTTCAAGTTTCTTTGAGATTATTTTATTATCAGCAAGCTTCCTGATTGCATCCCTGTTGTCCTTTGGCAGCCCAAACCCTTTTCCTGCGATTATCAAATTGCATATATCCAGAACATCCTCGCATGCAAGTTGAAACGTCCTCTCGCAGGCTCTCCTTGTCAGACGTTCCTCAAGATATCTCTCTTTTTCCTCTGGAATATCCTCCTTTAGCTCTACGATATAAACTTGAAGTTCACTCAATTTGTCCTTTATTCTCTCAACATCCATGTTCAACCAGTCCACATCTTCCGCATACGCTCCCGCGCTGCCCTGTTGTAATATTCCCTGTATCTCCTGTACCCGGAATATTCTAAATCCGTCTCTTTCCCCAGCGTCAATAAACGATACATATTCTTTGAGTAAAGCACCTCTCCTTCTTCAAAAATTCTCTTTCTTATATGTATCGGCAGTTCGAAATATATTGAAATATCTACACCAGAAGGCATAATAGACTCAAGGGTTAGCCGCTCTTTTAATCCAATTTCTCTTGAGGGAACGATACAGATATCAATATCCCGTCCAGACACCCCCCTTGCTCTTGAGCCGAAAAGCAAAACGCTGTCCACAAAACTGAAATTTTTTAGCAGCTCAACAATTTCATTGATTTTCCCTTCAACAGTCCTATTCTTACTATCTTCTTTCAGCATACAGATATCCTCGATGTCTCTACCTTTTCCAGGTTCAAGGTCATAGGTGGTGGTGTACTGCCCGGTACCTGACTTCACGAATTCCGATAAGGTTACACTCCACCCCACTTGGCGGGATGATGATAACCTGGACATGCATCGTGGAGTTTCCGATTATGTTCACAGCCGAGAGTTTAAGGCAGCATGTCCGCGCCAGAATCTACGTACATCCATGCTGGTACCCAGCCCAGATGTGAATCACTCCTGTTTTTTCAGGTATTCCATCACCGCTTCCCTGGGTAGTGTGAAATAGCAGGTGTAGCCTATTTTAAAGTTGTCCTTTTGAGACGATGGAGTTGAGTGTGGTTGAGGTGTGGCTTCGGTGTCGTATATTGTTTGCCTAGTATTTCTGAGACTTCTTTTGCAGAGAGAGACTGTTTTTCTGTCTGGATGAGTTTTTTGACTGTTTTTTCAAGGGGTGTGAGTTTTTCAACTTTTCGTCGCAAGGAGTCCCCTTC
>CAZCCY010000101.1:0-5345 GCA_964497545.1 uncultured Methanosarcinales archaeon
ACCAAAAACGCTATCAGCAAAAATTATGAGGAATCTGGTTTGACGTGCGGAAAGTGGTTTGGTTCATTTACATTTTTGTGACTAGCTAGTGTTTGTTGAGCGGTTAAGTTCAAAAAGCATTTGTGGTTTTTGCTTGTATGGCCATGGTGGGAGGACGTTGTCAGATATGTAGAGGGGTGCTTGTTTTCCGTTTCTTTTTAGGGTGTCTTTTTGCCTGGGGGTGCCGGGTAGTTTTTTGTTTGGGTGGAAGGATGTGGTTTTTATGGGGCACACTATAAACTTTATGTTTTTGAGTTCTGGATAGTGGAGCCTGGGTAGAATCATCCTATATGTGATATTGTGTCTATCATACTTAAATATTGTTACACAATATAGCTGCTGGTGTTCTACACAGAAAAGGGGGACATCGAAAAGGATAGCAAAGCGTTTTAATGGTTAAAAATAGTAAAACCCTGTGAGTAGCTATGTCCAAGTACAAGATTGTAATCGAACGGCCTATTTGCATAGCATGTGAAAACTGTGTTTCCACCTGTCCCGAATTCTGGGAGATGGCTGATGACGGGTTTTCTCACCTAAAAGGCTCTACCCCTGTGGGAGACAACGAGGAAAGAGAAATGGACGACCTTAAGTGCAACCAGGAGGCAGCAGACATCTGCCCTGTCAACTGTATACACATCTACGAGGATGGCAACCAGATAATCTAAACTAGAATTTGAAGGGGAGGACTCCGAATAGCAGGATGTTGGTGGTGGCATGGAGTGTGACCACCATTGGGAGGCTTCTGGTCCGGTGGAAGCTGTATCCCAACAGGAGTCCTGCCAGGAGGGCGTAGAAAATCTCCAGATAGAGGCGGTAGCCGCTGTGCATTACTGCGAAAAGGAGACCTGAAACAAAAATCGCACCAGGGGTTCCAAGTAATTGTTCGAGTCTTGTGAGCAGGATGGAGCGGAATATCAGTTCTTCCACAAGACTCACGAAAAACGTCATTACCAGGGTGACCAGGGCAAGGTTGGATGGCGTAAGAACAAGTATCAGGGGTTGGGGGTGTATAATAAAATATTCCAGCAGAGAGTAGATACCCCCCAGTACCAGGCCGAGGGGGATGTAAACCCATAGCCTCCTCGAGGTTACTCCAAGCTCTTCCAAGGTGATATTCTGGTGGTGTATCACCTGGTAGACTGGCAGGAACATCACACCATAGATAAGGGGGTACCAGAGGAGAGTGAGAGTGAAAAATTGGGGTAACGAGAGGTTAACAAGCCGCAGAAGCAAAAGCAGAATGAGACTTTGAAGAACATTTTTTTCCAGTTCCGAGATCCTACCAAAAATGACAACGAGAGCCACTACCTGGAGATTGAAGATATGAATGGCAAGGCCAGAGAGAGGACGAGAATAGAAAATCAGAAACTCCCCCACCACTATCGCCAGAACAGGCAGAAGGAGAAAAGGATTGCCCAAAAGGGGGTTACCAGCGATTACAGGAGGGAGTTTACCTATAATTGCGATTTTTGTTTTAAATTTTAGTTTCATTTTATCCTGTGCTGTTTGTCTTATCTTTCTGTTACGTTTCTTTCTGTTACGTTTACCCAGAGGTGGAGGGAGCGGTAGGGGATGGTGAGGTTGTTTTCTTTGTAGAGGTAGAAGTTGAGTTTCTGGTTTGTTCCTTTTTTTCTGGGCGTGAAGCTCACGTTTTTCTCCCAGGTCTGGTTGTGGGCTAGGGTGAGTTTCCTGGTGGTCAGAGTGTCTCCTGTCAGGGAGATGTTCAGGGTGTAGTTAACCATGGTGTATTCGTGGTTGACCACTCCCACGAGGATTGTTTCTCTTTTTCCGACTGTGAGCTCCTGGGGGTAGTTTTCGGCCTTTCCTCCGGGTCCAAGGATGTAGAATTCAGTGAACCTCTCCCCAATTTTAGGGGTGGTGATTACATAGACAATCATGGCAAGGGCAAGGATGATGGATATTATCAGGGCTATTGTGAGAATCCTGTCGGCCCCACCCTCTGGCAGTTTCAGGTTTTTCAGGGTTTCCAGGATTTCCACCCGGTATTCTTCCCTGATCTTCAGTCTTCGCACCCCGGAGATGTAGAGCATGGCAAGGCTGAAAGTTGAAATGGAAACAAGGATGGGTAGAAGCCTGATCCCCATGGGGGTGAAGTTTAAAGCTAGTCCCAGAAGTGGCACAACCGCGATGCTCAATCCAAAGCTCAGAGCCAATCTTTCAATCCCGTCAAGGTCCCGTTTTCCTGGGAAAAGGGCTGCAATCAGGGAATAGCCTGGGATGAAAAGCACCATCGGTATGCCCAGCAGGGTTCTAATCCAGGTTTCCCGAAGTCCTGGAGTTAGCACAAAAATAATGGTCAGAAGAGTCCAGATAAAGCCCAGCGAGATGTCCTGGAACCGGAAAACCCGCATTTTTACAGCTCCAGGTATTCTTTCTGGATGCTTATCACCTCACTGCTATTCCTGGCCCTGGCGTATTCTTCCAAGGGCTCCCGGTTAAGCTCAAGGAAGGTGTGCCCCCAGCCAAACTTTGAGAGAATACTCGTGGCCTGCTCTGGCCTGCCCAGGATATAGAGGGCAGCAGCCAGAGCCTCAACCGTGCTAAGCTCAAAGGGCCTCCCAAAGTTCACAGGGTTGCCAGCCACAAGGAAGGGCAGAGCCCGCCGCTTACCACCTCTGAACCGCCTGAAAAGCACCTCGGCACGCTTCCATGAGCAGTCCAGAGCCACAAGAAAACGCACAGGAGCATCCCCTGGAGAAAGTGCAACCTTTGCAGAGGGGTCAAGATAAACTCCCCCACGGGGGAGCCTGTGAACAATTTTTGCGAGCTGGAACCTGGCAAGCTTCCGCCCACTGCACTTCTTAGGGTCACACTGACCCGCATCGTAAATGTAAAGGGGGATATCAGACTCCAATGACATATAAAGAGGTTAACTAGGATTTTGCTGTGAACAATTGATGTTTTATCCTCCATAAATATTAAAGGATACGATTAAAGGATACGATTCGGTTGTTGCAGTGGTGAATCACGGATACATCTGAGTGGGGGGGGAACTTTTATTACGCTTCCATAGAATCTCTCTGGTATGCGGGAGGTTGTTTTTAAGGGCTCAGTGGAGTGGGTGCAGGTTCTTGACCCTGAGGGCAATGTTGACCAGAGTTTGGAGCCCAGCCTGGATGAGGGTCTGCTTTTGGAGATGTACCGGTTGATGGTGCAGAGCCGGGCTTTTGATGAGAAGGCTTTGAAGCTCCAGCGGGAGGGCAGGCTTGGCACCTACGCCTCTTCAGAGGGACAGGAGGCTTCTCAGATTGGCAGCGCTCTTGCACTGGAGCGGGAGGACTGGCTGTTCCCGACCTATCGGGAGCATGGGGCTGCTATTGCCCGGGGGATGCCCATGGACCTGCTCTACCTCTACTGGATGGGCTCTGAGGAGGGGAGCCGGATTCCAGGGGATGTGAACAATTTTGTGAACTGTATACCAGTGGGCACCCAGATCCCCCATGCTGTAGGTGCCGCCTGGGCCGCCAAAATCAAGGGGGACAAAACCGTGGTCATGGCATACCTGGGAGATGGGGCTACCAGTGAGGGGGACTTCCATGAGGGGATGAACTTTGCAGGGGTTTTCAAGGTCCCGGTGGTTTTTGTCTGCCAGAACAACCAGTACGCAATTTCGATTCCACGGGAGCGGCAGACAGCCTCTGCCACCCTGGCACAGAAGGCTCTGGCCTACGGGTTTGAGGGGGTGCAGGTGGACGGCAACGATATTCTGGCGGTCTATGCTACCTGTAAGCAGGCAGTGGAGCGGGCAAGAGAGGGTGGTGGGCCGACATTTGTTGAATGTGTCACCTACCGGCTGGGGGCGCACACGACTGCGGATGACCCTACCCGGTACCGCAGCCAGGAGGAGGTAGATAGCTGGCGTAAAAAAGACCCCCTTGTCAGGTTCAGGAAATACCTTGAAAACAAGGGGCTATGGAGCCAGGAGTTGGAGGAGAAAACCCACAGGAGGGCGGTGGAGCAGGTGGAGGCGGCTGTCCAGAAGGCTGAAAGCTACAGGCCTGACCCCCTTGAGATGTTCAAATACATGTACGAAGAAATGCCAGGGAACCTGGCAGAGCAGATGGAGGAGCTTGCCAGAGAACTGGGAGGTGGAGATGGCTAAACTTAACATGGTCCAGGCCATTAACAGTGCCCTGGCGGTGGAGATGGAGCGGGACAGTCGGGTGGTGGTGCTGGGGGAGGATGTGGGTGTTAGCGGGGGTGTGTTCCGGGCTACCGAGGGCCTCCTTGCACGCTTTGGAGAGGACCGGGTGATTGACACACCTCTTTCGGAGTCCGGGATTGTGGGTACTGCCATTGGCATGGCAGTCTATGGTCTTGTCCCGGTGGCTGAAATCCAGTTTGGAGGTTTCACCTTCCCCGCCTTTGACCAGATTCTCTCCCATGCAGCCCGGATCCGGAATCGCAGCCGGGGCCGATATCATGTGCCCCTGGTTGTGAGGGCACCCTATGGCGGAGGGGTGCGGGCGCCCGAGCACCATTCAGAGGCTATTGAAACCTTTTATGCCCACATCCCAGGGCTGAAGGTGGTGGTGCCCTCCACGCCCCTGGATGCCAAGGGCCTGCTCAGTCAGTCTATCCGGGACCCTGACCCGGTGATATTCTTTGAGCCAAAAAAACTCTACCGGGCCTTCAAGGAGGAGGTAGCTGAGGGCGAATACACCCTGCCCCTTGGCAGAGCAAGCATCCGCCGGGAGGGAGACGAGGTTACCCTGGTCACCTGGGGCTCCATGGTGCCACCTTCCCTTGAGGCAGCCGAGAAAAGTGGAATTGGAGTCGAGGTAATCGACCTGAGATGTATCTCGCCTTTTGACGAGGATGCGGTTTTATCCTCGGTGAAAAAGACAGGCCGCTGTCTCATAGTCCACGAGGCCCCCCGCACCCTGGGCTTCGGAGCTGAGCTTTCAGCCAGAATCAACGAAAAAGCCCTCCTTAGCCTGGAAGCACCAGTCAGAAGAATCACAGGCTATGATATCACCGTACCCCTAGCCAAACTCGAAGACTACTATCTCCCCAGTACCAAGAGAATCCTCAGAGCAATAAAGGAGATAGCAGAATTCTAGACAACCCCAGGGGGGGGGCAAAAATAGTTAAACCAGTGAGTCCCAGGGAGAGTGTATGAACCGGACAGCTATTATGAAGACAAGTAAAGGGACGGTTAAATTTGAGCTTTTCGAGGAAGAGGCCCCCATAACCGCGGGCAACTTCATAGAACTTGCAGAACAAGGCTTCTATGATGGCCTGACCTTCCACAGATACGAGCCAGGCTTTGTAATACAGGGAGG
>CAZCCY010000102.1:0-5331 GCA_964497545.1 uncultured Methanosarcinales archaeon
GCGTTGGTAACCACCTTACTGCATTCCCACCCATAATAATATTATATTTCTAGTCTTCATCTTCAGTTGTTTCCAGGCCGAGCTGCTTACGTCTTTTTTCTCTTCTACGTTTTATCTCTGAGGCGATCAGCTCTTCAATACCACCGCTGTACTGTTTACGCTCAACATCCGAATACTTGCTTTCAACAACCACCATTTCCTTTTCCTTTTTCTTTTTGTCTTCCTCTTTTTCTGTCATGATCATCCTCTCTCTTTTAGATATCATACTTCAAATATTTAATATTCTACTGCTTTAATGTCTACTGCTGTAAACCCCCATAATATAGCGTATATTGGGGGGTGTTTGTCACAAGAACTGGAGTTGAAATAGCAATCTTTAAACCCTTTTCTTTTTTCTTTACCCGGGTGATGGGTTTCCAGGCTCTTTGGAGGGAGGCTTTGAGGTGTGCTGAGGCTATCCGGCGGAGGGAGAGTGTGCTTTTGGTCTCGCATATTGATGCTGATGGTCTTACGTCTGCTGCGATACTTGTGCAGGCTTTCCGGGGGCTTGGGATTGACTACAGGGTTAGGTTTTTGAAGCAGCTTGAGGTGGGTGTTCTGGAGGAGATTGCGGATGCTGGGTTCCCCCTGGTGGTTTTTACCGACCTTGGCTCCGGGATGCTGGATGAGATTGAGAGGGTTGGCCTGGGGGAGGTGGTTGTGGCTGACCATCATCGGCCCCAGGGGGAGACTGGGTTTCATTTGAACCCTCATCTTTTTGGTTTCAATGGGTCGCTTGAGCTGAGTGGGGCTGGCACAAGTTATTTTCTGGCCCGCGCCCTCCTGAGAGGTGAGGGTTGTGGTGGGCTTGCTGGGCTGGCTGTTGTGGGCGCGGTGGGGGATTTGCAGCATGTCAGGAATCGGAAGCTTGTGGGGGTGAACAACTTGATTGTGGAGGAGGGTGTGAGGGAGGGTGTGCTTGCTCGTGGTCAGGATTTGTTGCTTTTTGGCCGTCAGACCCGGCCTGTTTTCAAGCTTTTGCAGTATGCTACTGACCCTTATCTGCCTGGGATTACGGGTAGTGAGGATGCTTCGATCCGGTTTCTGGCCGGGTTGGGTTTGCGGTTTCGGGGGGGTGAGCGGTGGCTCAGGTGGATTGACCTGGAGCCTGGGGAGAAGCGTAAGGTGGTCTCAGGTTTGATTCAGCATTGTCTCAAGTGTGGTGTGCCTGAGGAGGGTATCAGGCGGCTGGTGGGGGAGGTTTACACGCTTCTGGGGGAGCGGGAGGGGACTGAGGTGCGGGATGCCTCAGAGTTTTCGACGCTTCTTAATGCTACTGCCAGGTATGACCGGGCTGGGGTGGGGCTGGCTGTGTGTCTGGGGGATCGGGGGCGTGCCTACGAGCGGGCCCAGGTGTTGCTGGCTGAGCATCGTCAGAACCTGGTGGAGGGTTTGAATCTTGTGAGGGAGAAGGGTGTTCAGCGGCTTTCCCATGTCCAGTATTTTGATGCTGGCAGTCGGATACGGGAGACTATTGTGGGGATTGTGGCCGGTATGAGTTTTTCGCTGGTGGGCCGGAATCTTCCGATACTTGCTTTTGCTGACACTGAGGGTGGTGTTAAGGTTTCGGCCCGGGGCACCCAGGAGCTTGTGAGTCGGGGTCTTAATCTTGCGGTGGCTCTGGGCGAGGCTGCCAGGGCTGTGGGCGGCAGTGGGGGTGGGCATGACATTGCGGCTGGTGCTCTTATCAGTAGGTCTGCCAGGGACGAGTTTCTGGAGAGGGTGGATGAGATAGTGGGTCGCCAGCTTGGACGGAAACCTTAAAATAACAAGCTATGATGAAATGATTATGATGTAATGGTGTTTTTTTGGGGTGAAAATTTTGGTTCAGAGGATTAGAGTGGAGAATCCGGCAAGGTGTATTGCCTGTTATTCCTGTATGCTGGCCTGCAGCCGTGTGAGAGCCGGGGAGGTGTCGCTGCGGGAGAGTGCTATCGATGTCCAGACAAGCGGTGGCATTGAGAGCGGAATCGAGATCACGGTATGCCGGGCATGTCCTGACCCCCCATGTGCCCGTGCCTGTCCCCTTGGTGCACTCATACCCCTGCCCCATGGGGGTGTCAGGCTGGAAAAAGGGAAATGTGACGGCTGTGGAAACTGTGTCAGGGCATGCATCATTGGCGCGATTAAACTTGGCAAGGATGGTAAAGCCATAGTCTGCATGTACTGTGGGAGCTGTGCCAGACAGTGCCCCCATGACGTGCTCAAAATCAAAAAGGTGGAGGTGCTCTAATGAATTCGCTTCAACGTGTACTCCACGTTAACCTGACAACTGGGGAGATAAGAGTAGAGGACCGGGGGGAACTCTTCCAGGAATACATCGGGGGGAGCGGGGTTGCAACCAGGCTCCTCCTTGAGAACTGTCCGGTGGGTGTGGACCCGCTCTCGCCTGAGGCCCCTGTGGTTTTTGCTGTCGGCCCCCTCTCAGCCATCTTCCCCTGTGCCACCAAGGTTGTGGCCATGTTCAAATCACCCCTCACCGGGGAGCTTGGCGAGTCCTATGCCGGGGGGAGGCTGGCCATGGCATTCCGCTTCGCAGGCTACGGGGCAATGGTAATCACAGGCAGGGCTGAGAGGCCGGTCTACCTGGCAATCCACGATGATGATGTCAGGATTAAAGATGCCACCTCCCTCTGGGGCATTGTCTCAGTGACCACGGTGGGAAAAATCCTGAGACGGGCCGAACCCGGGAAGGGCAGACGAAGCATAATCAGGATAGGCCGGGCTGGCGAGAACCTGGTGAGATTCGCCAACGTCAACGTGGACACCTACCGCCACTTCGGCAGACTCGGACTGGGCGCGGTCTTCGGCAGCAAACACCTCAAAGCCATGATAATATCAGGCACCGAGGAGGCAGAGGTCCCCGACATCAGAGCCTACACCAGGGTCTACCAGCGCCTCTTCAAGACCATAGTGGAGACCGAGGTGATGGAAAAATACCATGACCTGGGCACACCTGTGAACATAAATGTCCTGAACAACCTCAACAGCCTCCCCACCAGGAACCTCAAAAGCAGCCATTTCGAATACGCAGAAAACATCTCAGGCGAAACCCTGGGCGACAACTACCTGGTCAGAAAAATCTCCTGCGCCAACTGCCCCATCGGATGCATCCACATCGCCCAGCTCAAAACACCCTTCTCCCCAGGACACGAATTCGAAATAACCCACATCTCCTACGACTACGAACTCCTCTACGCCCTGGGCTCAAACCTGGGCGTAACAAGCCCAGAAGACGTGCTAAAACTCATCGAGCGATGCGAAATCCACGGGCTGGATGCAATGAGCACCGGCGGACTCCTGGCCTGGGCAACAGAGATGCAGGAAAAAAACAAAATAACCACCCAGGACACCATGGGAATCCAGCTGAGATGGGGGGAGACCCAGAGCTACCTCAAATTCATGGACAAACTGGTGGAATCACAGGGCGAACTCTACCAGACCCTAGCACGGGGGACAAGCCACGCCGCCGAAATTTACGGTGGAAAAGAATTCGCCCTAACACTGGGCGGACTGGAAATCGCAGGCTACCACACAGGCCCAGCCTCCATCCTCGGACAACTCGTAGGCGTCCGCCACTCCCATCTGGACAACGCTGGCTACAGCATCGACCAGAAAAAACTCACACCCCCCGAGATGGTGGACAAACTAATCTACGAAGACAACTGGCGAAACATCAACAACTCCCTCATCTGCTGCCTCTTCGCCCGCGGAGTCTACACCCCCGAGACCATCATCCAGGCACTTGAAAGCATCGGAATAAACAAAACAGAAGAGGAACTAGAGAAACTAGGAGAAAAAATATTCCAGGACAAATACAAATTCAAGGCCAGAGAGGGCTTCAACATCCATAGCCAATACATCCCAGACCGCTTCTTCGAAACCCCAAGCCAGAAACAGAAAATAAAACCAGAAACACTCCAGGAAATGCTAGAACTCTACCTTGAAAAAAGAGGGCTCAAATAGAAGACTCAAATAAAAGAAGAGAAGATGACAGACCTCCCCATCCTTGACAACCACTTCCACCTCGACACAAACGGGAGATGCACACAAGCAGTAAGAGACTTCAAAAAAGCAGGCGGCACACACCTAATACTTGTCTCAAAACCATTCTTCAAAAACCACAGAGAAGCCTACCAAGAAACCCTGAAACTCGCAAAACTCGCAGAAAAAGAAGACGTAAAAGTATTCACAGTCCTGGGAGTACACCCAGCAGAAATCACCCGTGGAAAAGACCTAGAACAGACCATTGAAACCATGAAAAAAGGCCTGGAACAGGCAGCCAGACTCATCGAACAAGGAAAAGCCATCGCGCTCAAATCCGGCCGCCCCCACTACCCTGTACCCAAAGAGATATGGGAAGCCTCCAACCAGATAATGGAACACAGCTTCACCCTCGCCCGAGAAATAGACTGCCCGGTACAACTCCACACCGAAACAACCACACAAGAAACACTCACCGAGATAGCAAAAAGAGCCAGAAAAAACAACCTAGACCCCCAGAAAATAATAAAACACCACTCCCCACCACTCATCCAGACCTGCCAGGAAACCGGGATACAACCAAGCATCCTGGCAAACACAAAAAACATAGAAACCGCCCTCCACCAGGGCAACCGATTCCTACTGGAAACCGACTACATAGACGACCCAAGCCGTCCAGGAGCAGTCCTCGGCCCAAAAACCGTGCCAAAAAAAACAAAAAAACTAATACAAAAATACGGAGAAGAACCCTTCTGGAAAATCCACAAAGAAAACCCAGAAAAAATCTACAAAATAGAAATAGAAACAAAATAAAACTTTAAATATTGGGTTTGTCTTGTCTGGGGGTTTGGAGGTATGTTGGTTTGAAAACGTCTTTTGTGGTTGGTTTGGGTTTGCTGGTTTATGTGGTGTTGTATTTTGTTTATGGTAAGCGGTTGGAGCGGGAGGTGGTGAGGGCTGATGGGGGGCGGGTGACGCCTGCCTGGCGGTTGTATGATGGTGTGGATTTTGTGCCTGCTGAGCGGCCGGTGCTTTTTGGTCATCATTTTGCTTCTATTGCTGGTGCTGCGCCCATTGTGGGGCCGGTTGTGATGGGGTATTTGATGTATCGTGTCCGGGTGGGGATGGTTGTTTCGACGGTTGTGGGTTTGTTTTTGCTTGGGTTGAGTGTCTGGCTGGGGTTCCGGTATCCTCTTCTGCTTTCTGCTGGTGGGTGGTATGGGCTTCTTTTTGTGTATTATCAGTGCTTGTAACCTACAATAGTGTCATATGACCCTCTAACATTTCTTTACTCGGATTGATTCTCTT
>CAZCCY010000103.1:0-5097 GCA_964497545.1 uncultured Methanosarcinales archaeon
GTAGTTCTGGCAGGAGGGGGATAAACTTCTTCTCCATCGTTTTGGGCGACGTATCTGGATGGGCTCTTTATCATACCATTAAATTTTAGGTGGACTCTGGCATTTGTGGCATCCTGAAATTATTTTGCCGGAACTTTTTCCGAGGAGATATCGGAACTCTGTTCCTCCAGCCTCGAGTTTTCGACTCTCAGCATAGTCAAATAGTCTCAATTAGTGGAAAAATTACAGACAGGAGAATATGCTTGGCAATCAATTTACTTGCCTCCCTGCTGAGGGGGTTCACCCAAATGTTATATCTTCTCCGGTCTATCTCTGGTTTGATGCCCCGGGTTGCGGTGGTAATGGATAGTGCTGGTACTCTCTTGCGGATGTACCGGGTTGCCATGGATATGGAGACCGGGAGGTTTCTGGAGGAGATTGACACAACTGACCTTGTGAGGCTCTGGGATAGTTATGCGCTTGTGGTGTTGCGGGTTAATTCTCCTTTGCTGGTTAACTGTCCAGGTGAAATGTATCTCTCTGATTTTATGCGGGAGCGGGATGTGGGGATTGATGTGAGCTGTGCCCTGAAGCCGTTTAAAAGGGAGGTTGTGCTGGATATCATTCTCCGGGACAGGCGGGCGCGGATGAAGCATATCCAGGCTCTCCTGGAGGCTATTAATCGGAAGTGTCCTGGGATTTTTTATCTGGGTTCAGGGCTTGTGGTGGATGTGGACCGGGAGACTATTGCCTATGTTGTGTGTACTGGGGGGAGGCTTTTTGAGAACACAGCCAGGGTGATTTCCGCTCTCCAGGGTATGGGTGTGGATGTTTTTATTGCCTCTGGGGATTCTATGCGGAATCTGCGGAATCTGGCTGAGAACGTCCATGTCCCGTTGAGCCGGGTTTTTGATGTGGCCACGCCGGAGCGTAAGGCCAGGATTGTGAGGGGGCTTAAGGAGAAATACGATGTTGTGGTGATGGTTGGGGACGGGGTTAACGACCTCCCGGCTATCCGGGCTGCGGATGTGGGCGTGGTGACGGTGCAGCAGCGGGGGTCGTCTCCCATAGAGGGTGAGGCTGACTTTGTAATCCGGGACATCATTGAGGTGGTTGGTATTGTGGAGCGGGTTAAATCTGGGTGAGTTCTCCGTTCTCGGTCAGGGCCTCGATGCGCATCTCAGCCTCTCGCAGGCGGAGGGCACACTCTCTTGTGAGTTTTATCCCGTCTTCGAAGAGACTGAGACTTTCTTCCAGCGAGAGCTGGCCTCCCTCAAGCTTCTCCACAATCCTCTCTAACTCTTCCAGAGTCTCTTCAAAACTTTTCATGTTTCACCTCGATTACCTTGCATTCGAGACTGCCGTCTTCCAGGATTATTTCCAGTGTGTCCTCTGGTTCTACCTGGGAGGTCTGGGTGATGGGTTTCCCGTTTTTGAGGGTGAGGGTGTAGCCCCGCCTGAGGGTGGAGAGGGGGCTTACACTGTCAAGTCTTGAGGCGAGATTTTCCAGCTGGGATTTTTTCGCTTCCAGGAGCCTGTCCCTGGCAAGTGTGAGTCGCACCGCGTCCTGTTCCAGGCGGCTTTTTGCATTCTGGAGTCTCTCTTCCAGCCGTTTTAGCCTGACCTGCTGGGAGAGCCGGAGCAGGTCCCCTTTACCCATGTTAATCCTCTCCCGCATGCTGTCCAGGAGGCGTTTTTCCAGTGTTTCGACCTGGCTTTCCAGGGCGGTCTTCTCTGGCACCACGATTTCGGCTGCAGCAGATGGTGTGGGCGCCCGGCGGTCTGCGGTGAAATCTGCAATCGTGTAGTCGGTCTCATGGCCTACAGCCGAAACCACAGGCACCCGGCACCTGGAAATCGCCCTAGCAACCCTCTCCTCGTTGAAGGGCCAGAGGTCCTCCAGCGAGCCTCCACCCCTCGCCAGTATGATTACATCCACCCCTATCCTATCCAGCCTCTCCAGGGCCTGTACAATGCTCTCCCCGGCCTCCTCGCCCTGCACCTGGGCTGGGGAGAGAACAATCCTCACTGGGCACCGCCGCTGGAGCACATGGATGATATCATGGAAGACAGCACCCGTGGGCGAGGTCACAACCCCCACCGTCTCCGGGAACATGGGTAGAGGCTTTTTACGTGAGGGGTCAAACAGCCCCTCCCCCTCCAGCTTCTCTTTGAGCCGCTGGTATGCCTGGAATAGCTCTCCCACTCCATGTGGCCGCAGCCATTTCACCTTTAACTGGTAGCTACCCGTGGGAGAATAGATGTCCACGTCTCCCCTGACTAGCACCTTCATACCCTCCCTCACCTCAAACCGGGGGGTATTCTGCCGGAATATTATGCAGTTAATTTTGCCCTGACTGTCCTTGAGGGTGAAAAACAGGTGGCCGGAGGTGTGATTGGTGATGTTGGACATCTCTCCCCGCACCCAGAGGTCCCGGAGTGGAGATAGAATCCTTTTAACCTCGAGGTTCAACTCTCCCACAGTGTAGACGCCCTTCTGCTGGTAGTCTAGGGCCATTTATTTCTGGACACTCATATTAACGCAGGTAGTTGTCCAGGGAGACTGCATCTCTTATCTCTTCCTCGCTCACTGCAGCCTCTCGGATGACAGCCTCCCGTACCGAGATAGGGGCGTTGGCCCGCAGTGCCAGGGCCAGGCAGTCGCTGGGACGGGCGTCCAGTTCAAAGGAGGACCCATTCCTGGTCACGGTCAGCCTGGCATAATAGATGCCATCTGAGAGCTCGTCGATGAGGATGCTGGTTATCCGGGAGCCCAGTTGTTCCACTAGCGAGATAAAAAGGTCATGGGTCATGGGACGGGGTGGCACTTCCTTGTTAAGGGCCGAGTGAATCGAGATAGCCTCGGGCAGTCCAATATAGATAGGCATAATCCTGTGAAGATCATCTTCCAGGAGCACCACAGGTGTGGGTCCTTGTCCGGTCTCGACAAGATACACCCCTTTAACATCCACAGGAACAATGGTTCCATTCATCTCATACTAGTTTATGGGTGGAGGGTATAAAGTTATGGTTTGATTCTCACCACCTCCAGGTATTTCACACCCTCATCACCCTCGGGTTTTGCGAAGAGCATGTGTTTGTGTACACTCTGGGCGAGTCTCACCGAGCTTGAGAGCCCAGGGAGGCTGAAGGTGAAATCAGGTGGAATGGCGTGTACCAGGTAGTTTGAGTGGAGCTTGCTGCCAGCCTTTTTGTACACCCGGAAGTGGCTTCCGAATTTGAAGCCTGTCTTGACTGTGAGACCACGTTCTCGCAGGTCCTGGTAGACCTGGAGTTTCAGGGGGAATTCTGCTTCCACCTGGGATGACCGGACTGTGAACTCCTGGGGGTCCAGCTTTCTGCCAGAGGTGTCTTCGAGTTCCAGCAGTCCTTTTTTGAGTAGGTAGCCTGCCTCTACCAGTGAGACCTGGAGGTGGTTCTCGTCCAGGGGCCTGCCATAGAAGCCCTCCCTGTATGGTAACAGGGAGTCCCAGATGATGACCCGGTCCTCCAGGAGGGTTGCTCTCTCCCTCCGGGGTGGGAGGACTCCTTCTCCTCTGGGGTCTGCTTTTTTTATCTCGTAATAGGTGATATCGCTCTCCTCGTCCACTGTGGCGAGGATGAAACGTTTTTTCAGGTTCCCCGCGGTTTCTAGGTCCTCTTCAAGACGGGAGAGAGGTAGAGGCGCTCGCTCTGAGATGGCGTGTACCAGGTATTTCGCCTTTGTCTTCCCAGGGCCACCACCACGGGGATAGACGCGGAAGTCTGTCACACCAGGCTGGACATGATAGCCCCGTTCCCGCAGGTCCCGGTAAACCAGATATTTAATCTCAAAGCCAGAGGAGACAGAGACCTTTTTCAGATAGCCCTGGAAATCCAGACCCTCCACCTGGAGTTTACCCCGATGGATGAGATAGGCTGCCTCCACCAGCGAGAGGCGGAGTCTCCCGTTGACAGGCCTACCATAACCTGGGTAGAAGGAGTCCTCTCCCCCCTCAAGTTCCACACTATTCCCTTCAAATTTTCCTTTAAACATCAAAAATTCAGCCGAATCTACCGGTAATGTAGTCTTCAGTGATCTTCTTTTCTGGCTTTTTGAAAATCTGAGCAGTCTCCCCACACTCCACCATTTCTCCCATGAGAAAAAATGCAGTGTAATCGCTCACCCTGGCAGCCTGCTGCATGTTATGGGTGACAATTATTATCGTGTAATCTTTCTTAAGTTTTATCATGAGGTCTTCGATTTTGCTTGTGGCAATAGGGTCCAGGGCGCTGCAGGGCTCGTCAAACAGGATTATCTTGGGTTTCACAGCCAGGGTGCGAGCGATGCAGAGCCGCTGCTGCTGACCCCCGCTGAGACTGAGAGCTGACCGGTCCAGCCTGTCCTTCACCTCGTCCCAGAGCGCAGCATACCTTAAACTCTCCTCCACGATCTCCTCCAGCCGCTCCCGGTCCCTCTCACCGTGGATCCTGGGGCCATAGGCCACATTTTCAAAAATAGACTTGGGAAACGGGTTAGGCTTCTGGAACACCATCCCTATATTTTTACGGAGAGCAGCCACATCCTTCACCTCATAAATGTTCTGACCATTACACCAGACCTCTCCAGTTGTACGAGCAGTAGGAATGGTGTCATTCATCCGGTTAAGAGAACGCAAAAAAGTAGACTTACCACAGCCGCTTGGACCGATTACTGCTGTAATCTTCTTCTCAGCAATCTCAAGAGAAACATCTTTGATGGCATGATTATCCCCAAACCACACATTAAGATTCTGAACCGTTATTGCAACCATCCTTGCCCTCTCGCCCTCCTTAACAACAGAAAGGTCACCGTCCACAAACCGTCATCAAAATAAACGGAAATTCCAGGTATCACTATATCAAACCTTCGGAATCATCCCACATACCAGTTGCAGGTTCTCATAGAATCAATCGGGGATAGATAGTGTCTCAAGTTCATAATTCTTCCACCCTGGGCAGGAGACAAGAGGGTAACTGTTTCCCTATTTCAATCCCTCTAAGGTCCGATTTTAACTCTATCTATAATAATAATCAGAATGCTTCAAGACCTTCGCCATCCATAGTGGAAACAAGACATAACTCTGCGATATATCCTGC
>CAZCCY010000104.1:0-3574 GCA_964497545.1 uncultured Methanosarcinales archaeon
TATTTCAAAATCCGGGTAGTCCAGATTTTTACAATGCTGGACACACTGTTTAGTGTAATTGTCGATGTACTTACAAGGGATAATGATAGACACTCTAGGCTCTGCTATGTCTTCACTCTTCTTGTTTTGTTCTACTAAAAAACCTGTCTTGTCATTCATTTTATAACTCCTAACAACCCCTTTCTCAATACTACCAGGACACACCTTTCAAAAATAATATCAAATATACTTTTTGTAACTTTAGGTATGAACACCCTCTCACAACATACAATCAGATTTTTAATATCACTCAAATTAAAAAACAAATATTTTACCACTCCTTTTACCAGTCGCTCTAATCTTCTTTTGTTACTCAACCTTTTCTCAATCTTTTCATTATTCTAACTACCACATTAAAATCGTTTCTATGTCTTTTCTCTTCTCACACACGATTATTATTTTGTATGGTAAATCAGTTTTTATTTCCCTCTCCCCCTCCCTGGCTTCAGAGATGTATATTTTCACCCCGATATTTTCACCCTGTCGAATCCACAAAATCCGGGGGTTGATGCGAAATTTATTTCTCATAATTCTCCTTTTATCCTTGATGCAAATGGAAAAGTTCAAAGTTCTCGGTATTGTGAAGAATATTTTCGAGAGCTATGGTTACAGGGTGGTTTCGGGAGAAGAGTATTTGACTGCCGAGAAGGAGGGGGATAAGGTGGCAGTGGGGTTTGAGCCGAAATTGAATCGGGAGGCTATTGACAGTTTTGCTGGTGTTGTCTCTCATCGGGGGCTTCTGATTTCCGAGAGGGTTTCTCCTGAACTGCGGAGTTTTGCTCTTAACAAGAATATTGTTATCTGGGACAAGGGGGAGCTTGAGGCTCAGATTGGGCGGTCTATTCTGGGTGAAAGGGGAGGCTGGCATCCGGAGAAGAGGATCCACAGATGGCCGTACACCCTCAAAAACATGAGGGTTATCAGGCATGATGGCGAGCCTGAGAAAAAAGTTACCATAGTTCTTAAGTCCATTTCTATTAAAGTTTCAATGGAGGATGCCATCTTTCTCTCTCAGCAGCCTGCTGAGGAGGTGAGAAGCTGCAGCCTGAAGTTTAACCCTATCTGGGTTTACAAGTTTTCCTTTAACGTACAGAAGAATTTTAAGTCGAAAATCGCCAAGCTTGCTAGCAGTGGAGAGGGTTTTGTTGACGCCCTGACCGGGGAGAACAGTTTCACCTCTTACCATGAGTTCCAGGAGCGGGCAGAAATCCCGACCCAAAATTACGAGGTGAAAGAGGCCAAAATCACCCGGGAAGAGGCCATCCAGATAGCACTGGAAGCCATTATCCGCCAGAACACCAAGGAAATCCGCCTAAACGAGATGATAGGGGACACAATAGTCTCAGAACGCAAAGTCATCGCACCCGAGCCCGGAGAAATAAACATATCCCCAGAACTAGTCCACCTCCCGGTCTGGGAAGTAACTGGTTTAAAACTTGTGGAAGTCAACGCCCACACCGGCCAGGTGATCTCCAGCAGAGAATACTATGATGCTGAATTCCTCTGAAACAGCCAGGGGTGCCCCCTTTGGGTGATGTCCTAGTTTTTGACCCGGTGTGCGGTGCTGCAGGAGACATGATTCTCGGAAGCCTCCTTGACCTTGGCGCCTCCCCAGACCGGGTCAGAGAGGCAGTGGAGGCTGCTGCAAATGTGGAAATTAAATTTAAAAGGGTTAAGAGGTGTGGCGTGGAGGCATGCCGGGTCGAAATCCGGGAGTTAAAATCAGACCTCAAAGGGACTGAAACCGAGATTACAGACCGCCTCCGGGACTCGGGTCTTACCGGCAGGGTGTTGGAGGGGTGTCTAAAGGTCTTCCATGTTCTGGCTGAGGCCGAGGGGAGGGTCCATGGTGTACCCCGGGGGGAACTCCGGTTGCACGAGGTTGGCCAGGAGGACGCAATCGCAGATGTCGTGGGTGTGTGGACTGCCATCAGCGACCTTGGCTTTCCCAGGGTATATTCCACTCTGGTCTCGGTGGGCAGGGGAGTTGGCTATGGATGGGGGGTGCCTGCACCTGCGACCCTTGAAATCCTCCGGAAACGTAGAATCCCCTGGATGGGGGGGCCGGTGGAAGGTGAGCTTTTAACGCCCACCGGCGCAGCCCTCCTCGGATGTCTAGTGGAGAAATGGGGAGAGTTCCCAGCCCTGATGACCCGGGATGTGGGGCTGGGTGCAGGCTCCAGGGAACTTCCCATCCCCAATGTGCTCCGGGTGGTGAGAGGCGAGCCTGTAGAGGGTCTGGTGGCAGACAGAATCGCTGTGCTGGAGACCAATGTAGACGACGTGGAAGGGCGGGTGCTTGGAAACCTCATTGAAACCCTCCTCGAGGAGGGGGCAAAAGATGTGTCGGTGATACCGGCTACCATGAAAAAGAGCCGGAGCGGCCATCTAATCCAGGTGATTGTGAAACCAGAGGACACCCACCGGCTGGCGAGGAGACTCATGGAAGAGACCGGCACCCTGGGAGTGCGGGTCATGCCAGTAGGCCACCGCCTCACACTAACCCGGGAAACCAAGACCATTGAAGTGGAAATAAAAAGGATGAAAGACAAGGTGAGAGTTAAAATTGCCAGGGACACCCATGGCAATGTTGTTAACGTCTCACCAGAGTTCGAAGACTGCAAAAAGCTAGCCAGGAAGACCAGGGCCCCCCTCCGGGAGGTACTAAAAAGAGCAGAAGAGGAAGGGGCACGGATTTACAGTTAGCCCCCCCATTTGACTGGGGTTAGATTCTTTTAACTGTTGATTCTGTTTTTAAGTTCGACTACCAGTTCCTTTTTGATGGTGCTATTGCGATCTCCCCCGCAGACACATCCCCGCACCCCCAGGATGTCGGGTGAAACCCTCTTTAAAATGGGGAGGTCCTCCATTTTTATTGCTCCTGCAAGCGCTACTTCCATCCCCTCACTGTGGCCTTCACTGGTGAACTGGCTGAGTTCCTCTTCGTCCATGAACTGGAGGGTGGAGCTACCATCCTTGATAGCGGTGTCCACCATAATTACATGGGCTCCACCTTCGACTGCCACCTCCGGGAGTTCCAGGGGCGGGAGGGAGTTGATTCGATGATGATCCGAATAGGCTGCAACCACCACCTTCACGGGTTTATCTTTGACAGCCCTGGCGACACCGTCTATAAGTTCCACCGCCTCCTCTCTGGTGCGGACTCCGAAGAGGCCGACTTTAACGTAACTGGCCCCAGAGAGGGCGGCTCCCATCGCGGCGAGGGACGCTGTGCCAGGTTTGAAATCGAAATCGCCGATAGTCGCACTAACCGGTATCTCTGGCGGGACCATCCTCCGGACCTCCTGAATCACCCAGGGGAAATTAGCGCCAAGCGAGCCTTCTCTCGGGTTTTTAACGTCAATTATGTCCGCCCCTCCCTCCACCGCGATTCCAGCCTCCTCCAGGTTAACCGGGCTAACCAGCAGTTTCATGGTCCAAAGAGTGGAGGGCTTCCATTAAATATCTTTTCAAAATAAACTTTAAGAAAGTTTAATCAAAATTTGGGAATTAAGAAAGTTTAATCAAAATTTGG
>CAZCCY010000104.1:3674-5018 GCA_964497545.1 uncultured Methanosarcinales archaeon
GAAAAAGAAGGAAAAAGAGAGGAAGGAAAAGGGAGTGTAAAACAAAATGAGCACAAAAATAAAAATAGAAGAAATGAAAATTGTGGGTTTAGACCTAAAGGGCGAAACTCCAACCAGCCGGGTGGAAGACGACCGTTTCACTGTCCAGCGGACACTCACAGGCACAGAACTCCCCCCGCTCCCCAGGGTGCGAACCACAGACGGCCACCTCCTCGAATGGGACCGGGAAGCCATAGTCCAACAGCTCCTAAAAGAGACAAAGCTCAGCCACCAGTTCTACGGCGTGCCAGCCGCCACCGAGGACGAGGCAAGAGAGATAGCCCGGGAGGCTGAGACAAGAATCCGGAGGATGGGAGTCAAATTCCTCTCCGGCCCCCTGGTACGGGAGATCGTTAACGTGATACTCCTCGAAAAAAACCACCCCGAGTGGCGGAACATCTCCACCAGGGTAGGGACACCAGTCTATGACGCCTACAAAATCGACATGGGACGGGGATTCGAAGCCAGAGACAACGCAAACCTCCAGGAAAACGCCGAGACAAGCCACAAGAAAAAAGCAGACAAAATCTCCAAGGAACAATACCTCCTGCTACTGCCGCCAAAACTCGCCGACGCCCACCTCAAAGGCGACATCCACATCCACGACCTAGAATACTTCGGCACCCGCGCATTCTGCCAGGACTGGGACCTCCGCTACTTCTTCTACTACGGGCTCATGCCAGACGGCTCCGGCACCAAAGCCAGCGTGGCAGGACCTGCCATGAAACCAGAGGTAGCAATCCTGCACGCAGTAAAAGCCCTCGGAAGCGCCCAGACCAACTTCGCAGGCGGCCAGGGATTCTACAACTTCCTCACCTTCCTCGCACCCTACCTCAAAGACCTCAGCTACCAGGAAATCGAACAGCTCATGCAAATGTTCGTCTACGAGATGACCCAGATGATGGTGGCCAGGGGTGGACAGCTGGTCTTCAGCAGCGTCCAGCTCTCACCCGGCGTCCCCAAACTCTGGCAGGACAAACCAGTCGTCTACCAGGGCAAGGTCTGGGACGGAACACAGGCGCCACTTCAAACCTATGGCGAATACGAGCGGGAAGTCAGACTCGCGTTCGAAGCCCTCATGCGAGTAATGCTCCAAGGCGACTACTGGGGTAAACCCTTCAACTTCCCCAAACCAGAAATCAGCCTCGAACCCGACTTCATGAAAAAAGACACCGGACTCAAAGACGCCCTCAGCTACGACGAACTCTACACCCTCTCCTTCGAACTCGCAGCCAAACACGGCTCCCCCTACTTCGACAACCAACTACCCCCCTACCGTGGGGCAGGAGAAGGCATAAGCTGCTA
>CAZCCY010000105.1:0-4962 GCA_964497545.1 uncultured Methanosarcinales archaeon
TACATTAAGATTTAATTATTTTATGAGGCAATGACTTTAGGGATTGACTATAATAACTTGATTGCTCTTTTCAGTACCGATGTTAAAAGTGGATTTGAGGAACTCGAAAAAGTACTTAGACAGGAATTGTGCCTGAGCTAAACAAATACAGTTTTAATTTATTATTTATAAAATACAATTGCTTGTTTATATGGTGTTTTCTACGCTGCAGAAGTATGTAGTTCATATTTTGAGAGGTAGGAAATTTTTTTGTGTTCTACCTGCCTTTCTGTGGGTTATGGTCAGGGTTTTTGCGGTGCTGGGAGACCCTATCTCTCACAGTCTCTCTCCGGTGATGCATAATGCAGCCTTCCGGTCCCTGGGCATGGAAGATTGTGTTTATCATGCCTTCCGGGTGCCCCGTGGGTGTTTGAGGGATGCTCTTCTGGGTGCCAGGGCCATGGGTTTTGGCGGTGTTAATCTTACCATCCCTTTGAAGGAGGAGGCTGTCCGGCTGGTGGAGCCGGTTGGCATTGCCAGTTTGATGGGCTCGGTTAACACCGTGGAATTCAAAGGGGGGGAGATGTTTGGCCACAGCACCGATGGCATTGGAGCGAGCCTTGCCCTCCGGCGGGGTGGTGTGGATGTGGAGGGTAGGCGGGTTGTGCTTGTGGGTGCAGGTGGTGCGGGGCGGGCTATTGCCTTCCAGCTTGTGATGGAGGGGGCAGATATTGTCTTTATTGTTAACCGTAACCGGCAGCGGGCTGTAACCCTCGCCCAGGAGATAGCGGGTAAAAAGGACGCACTTGAGGGGATAGTGGGCAGACCCCTCGATGGGGTGGAGGTGTGCGCCTGTGGCCTGGACGGGCTGTCCCGGGTTCTAGGGGAGGCTGAGGTTCTTATTAATGCTACGAGTGTGGGGATGAAAAAATGGGAGAGTGTTGTGCCTGCCCGTTATCTCCGCAGGGGTCTTGTGGTTTTTGATATTGTCTACAATCCCAGGGAGACGAGGCTGTTGCGAGATGCCAGAGAGAGGGGGTGTCAGGTCATTGAGGGGGTCTGGATGCTGGTTTATCAGGGTGCGGAGTCTTTTCGGATCTGGACCGGGGTTTCGCCGCCGGTTGAGGTGATGGAAGAAGCTGTGAGGAGTGCCCTGGGATGAGGGTCTTTATAGTTGGTGGTACAGGTGAGACTGGCAGGTGGTTTGCCAGGTTTTTCCGGGATAATGGTTTTGAGGTGGTGGTGTGGGGTGTGAACCGGCGGCTTGACATAGCAGAAAAGATGGGTGTGGAGTTTGCTGTTGACCCAAAGGTGGAGGCGGGGAGGTGTGATGTGGTTCTGGTCTCGGTGCCCATCGAGAAGACCGAGGAGGCGGTCAGAGAGATTGCACCCTGTATGAAGCCTGGGAGTCTGCTCATGGATGTCACCTCTCTCAAGGTGGGGCCGCTTGAGGCTATGGAGCGGTTCGCCCCACCGGGTGTGGAGGTTTTGGGGAGTCATCCCATGTTCGGGCCAACCATCAGTGGGATTGGCGGCCAGGTGGTAATCCTTGTCCCCACCGGGCGGTGTGAAAAATGGCTTGGAATCATAAAGGGCCTTTTCGAGAGAAATGGAGCCCACATTGAGATGCTAACTGCTGAGGAGCATGACCGTCTCATGGCCGTGGTGCAGGGCCTCACACATTTTGCCTACATCTCGATTGGATGCACCTTCCGGGAGCTAGGCTTTGACGTCCAGGGTTCCAGGCGTTTTGTGAGCCCGGTCTATGAGATTATGCTTGACTTTGTGGGACGGATTCTGGGCCAGAATCCACATCTTTATGCCATGATTCAGATGAACCCTGAGGTCAGGAGTGTGCATGAGACCTTCCTCTCCCAGTGTAAGCATATCTCCAGCCTGGTTGCCAGGGGGGAGGTCCTGGGTTTTGTGGAGGAGATGAAAAAGGCTGCAAGCCATTTTGGAGACACCGAGGCAGCCCTCAGGCGTAGCGACAAGCTCATTAACCAGAAAATCCGGGAGTTCCAGGAACTGGTCAAATCCCTGGGACAGGAGCGGGGGTTCCGCCACCTCTACTCCGGGGCTGTCCACGTAGGGGTTGTTGAAAGAGTGACACCGAGACAGGTGCTTCTCAGAAAAGGCAAGAGAAGGATATGGCTCAAGATTGAGAACATCGAGCTTCTCACACCAGGGGAGCTTGCAGAGTGGAAGACCCAGAACCTCAGACCCCACCTGAGGGATGTCTCGGTTTTCATCCCCAGTGGGGCTGACACGAATATTATAAGGGAGATAATAACAATGGTAGAGGGTGTGACCTCGGTGGAGACCATTGACATCTACAGACGTTCAGGGGCTACAAGTGCCACCTACCGGCTCAGGATAAGAGGAGACCTGGAGGCCAACAGCGTCCAGTCGAGAGTTGAACGCCTCCTGGAGGGTGTTGGATGCAGGCTGCGGGGGTGAAAATGGGGTGAAAGACCCGGTCGAGCTTAAACTGATTGAGATTCTCAGGATACTCCACGAGAGTAAAAAGCCCATTGGGGCTAGGACCATCTCAGACATCCTCCACGAGCGAGGATACCCCCTCGGGGAGAGAGCGGTGAGATACCACCTCCGCATACTGGACGAACGAGGGCTGACAAAAAGAGAGGGGTACGCGGGCAGAAGTCTCACCGAGAAGGGAGAACAAGAGCTTAAAAACGCCCTGGTAGGGGCAAGGCTCGGGTTTATCATCACCCGCATCGAGGAACTCATCTACCAGACAGACCTCGACCTTGAGACCGGCAGAGGAAAAGTTATAGTCAACACCTCCATCATCGACAAAAACGATTTCGAGGCAGCGCTAGAAATAATGAGAGAAGTAGCCAGCGCTGGGTATGTTACCAGCCCCCACTTCCACGTAATCGAGGAAGAAGAGGGACTGGGAGACATCTACATCCCGGAGGGTAGACTCGGCATAGCCACCCTCTGCAGCATCACCATCGACGGCATCCTGCTAAAAAACGGGATACCCAGCATCACCCGCTTTGGAGGGACACTGGAAATAAAAGACGGCAAACCCCGCGCATTCCAGGACCTCATATCCTACAGCGGCACCACCCTTGACCCCATCAAGATATGTCTCTCCCGCCGCATGACCTCTATCTCAAGCGTACTGGAAACCGGAAACGGCCTGGTACTAGCAAACCTCCGAGACATACCAGTCTCAGCCCTCTCAGAGGCAAAAAAAGTGCTGGAAACCACAAGAAAACACAGTGTAAACGGCGTAATCAAACCCATAGAACGGTCAATACCAGGAGCCCCCATAAGCCGCCAGAAAGTAGGGATAGTCATCTACGCAGGCATAAACATGATGGTAGCCGTAGAAGAAAAAGGGATACCAGTGGAAAACCACCCCGTATCAAACCTCCTTAAACTGGAAGAGATGAAAAAACTCTAGCAACCCCCCCGACATTTATAGATAAAGTTATGAATACCTTGTTTGAATTCATGTTGTCAGATGTATAAGAAGCTCCTGTTCATTTTAACCGCGCTGCTGGTGTTAACCGGCAGCTACATGGTTTTCTTTTATGGCCCGGTGCCTGTGAGTGTTAGTGTGAGCTCTGGGACCAAGGTCAGCGGCGTGAAAATCGAGCCCCCCACTGGAAGCGAGTTCAACGCTCCTGCTTTAATCAAAATTTCAGACCAGTACCGAGTGTATTTCACCGAAAAAAACAGAACCAAACTCATAATAAGAAGCGCCACCTCCCCGGATGGCCTTAACTGGAATCTGGAAGAGGGGGTCAGACTGAGGGGGGGTTCCCCAAGTGTCCTGGAGACCCAGGGTGGTTTTAGGATGTACTACGCCCAGAACGGGAGTATTTTCAGCGCCACCTCCACAGATGGCCTTAACTGGAAACCTGAAGAGGGGGTCAGACTGAGGGGGGACTCACCGAGTGTCCTGGAGACCCAGGGTGGTTTTAGGATGTACTACGCCCAGAACGGGAGTATTTTCAGCGCCACCTCCACAGATGGCCTTAACTGGAAACCTGAAGAGGGGGTCAGAATCCGGCCGAGTGAGGGGTATTATGATTCCAGGGGTGTTTTTGGGCCTGAGGCTGTGGTGTTGCCAGATGGTTACATCCGCATCTATTACACCGGTTTTGATGGGGAGGTGTATCGGGTTCTCAGCGCCTCTAGCCCTGATGGCCTGAAATTCAGAAAAGAGAAGGGTGTTGTCCTGGAGCTCTCCCAGGCGGGGGAGGTTGGGGTGGTGGAAACAGCCCCTGAGGTCTATTCTATGTTCTATTCTGAAAACGGTGTTATCAGGCGGGCTGATTCGACCTTCCAGTCTCCCAGGGACTACAAGATTTTCTATTTCCATGTCCCCATTGCTATCACCTCTTATCTGGCCTTTACGTTTGTCTTTATCTCCGGCATCTTCTACCTGCGGGGCGGTGGTAGGAGGTGGGATATCCGGGCTGTGTCCGCGGCAGAGGTGGGAGTGATCTTCGCCGGTCTCGCCTTGCTCTCGGGTTCCATGTGGGCGAAGTCTGCCTGGGGTGCATTCTGGGTGGAATGGGATGTACGTCTCAACACAACCCTGGTGTTATTCCTCATCTACCTTGCCTATCTGATGGTGAGAAACGCTGTTGAAGAGCCGGAGAAGCGGGCCAGGCTCTCAGCAGTGTTTGGAATCGTGGGATTCGCTGGCGTGCCCCTAAGCTATTTCTCCATCATCATCGCCCAGAAATCCACCTTACACCCCAAGGTCTTCGGCCCAGGCGGCGGAGGTATCGCAGGCGAAGCGATAATCACAACCCTCCTTGTGAACCTGGCCGCCTACATACTACTGGCAGTCTCCCTAATATTGACAAGAATCCAGGAAGAAGAGCTTAAAGACATCCTCTGGGAAGTGAAGTCAGGAAGCTGAAAAAACCGGGTCTTATGTCTCGGCGGTTACCAATTCATAGGTTTGTCATTTAAGATTAACTGTTTTTCACGTTC
>CAZCCY010000106.1:0-4646 GCA_964497545.1 uncultured Methanosarcinales archaeon
GAAAGAAAGGGAAGGAAGCCTAGGCTCAGTGATGATGAGTGGGATAATATTTTAACCTCTCCATCGTCCATGGTAGAAGAAAGGAATTACTATAGCTCAGCTTAGAATACTTTTTCAACGAGAATGTATGCTACAGTTATTTTTCAGGCTTTTAGGGCAGCTGGGCATAACTCATGAAAAAGAATTGGTAATAAAAGTGTTCAACAGTTTACTTAATCCAATAAACAAAAACCAGTACGAACAGATAATCATGGAAAAGGATGATTTTGTTTATACTTTTTAATAGATATTTTTAGTAATATTTATGTCAGATAAAAGTGCTAAACTATACAACCCTCATGTAAAATGTCATCTCAAAAATGGGGGGTTGGATGGGAAAAAGGAGGGAGGAGGAGATTAGTGTGGGAGGAAGGTGAGCAGGTGGAGGGGTGGTGGTGGCGTAAAAGCAGTGGAGATCCTGCCCACCTTTAATTCATATATTACTGGATTTCCAGATATAAGCTTTATGATGTCAGATGATAAGATAGCCCCCCTATCCATTGACTTGGTTCACATCTATGTCTTTTTATTTTACAATTCGACACTACTAGCATGGACAGGTTTTACGGTTTTCAATTTGGCAGTAGGCCCAGACCTTTAAGACTGTCAATACCTTTTTTTACAGTGTCTGCGGATTTGGCAAGAGCCGTTTTCTCTTCGTCTGTTAGAGGGAGTTCTAGGATTTCTTTGATTCCTTTTCTGCCAAGTTTAACCGGTACTCCAAGGCAAAGGTCTTTTTCATTGTATTCTCCCTGAAGGTAGGCTGAAACAGGAAGAAGGCTGTTTTTGTCTTTAAGTATCGCCTCTACCATGACCGTGATGGCTGCAGCTGGGGCATAAAAGGCACTACCGGTCTGGAGGAGGTTTACTATCTCTGCCCCCCCGTGGATGGTGCGCTCCACAATCCTTGCTACCTGTTCTGCCTCCAGAAGCTCTACCAGGGGCACACCCTGCACCGAGGTATACCTGGCTAGAGGCAGCATGGTATCCCCGTGGCCGCCCAGCACCAGGGCAGAGACATCCTTCACCGAGACCCCAAGCTCCTCCGCAATGAAACTTGCCATCCGCAGGGAATCCAGCACCCCGCTCATCCCCATAACCCGCTCCCTGGGAAACCCGGTCACCTTCAGGGTGAGAAATGTCATGACATCCAGGGGATTGGTCACCACAATCACAAGGGCACCAGGTGAATACTCCACAATTTTAGAGGCTATCTCTCTGACAATCCCCCCATTGGTTTTGAGAAGCTCCTCCCGGCTCATCCCAGGCTTTCGGGGAAACCCTGCAGTGACAATCACAATGTCAGAATCCACGGTCTCCTGGTAGTCATCCGTCCCCCGGATGGGTGTGTCATAGCCAACCGCGGCTCCAGCCTGCCTGATGTCAAGGGCCTTACCCCTGGCAACACCGCCGAGGATGTCCAGCAGCACAATCTCTCCAGCCTCCCTCTCTGCAAGCCTCTGGGCAGTGGTAGAACCCACCATACCCGCACCAACAATCGAAATCTTAGACATAGACATCAGAAGAACCCCGGGTGTGAAATAAATTTTGGAGCAACAATAGGAACTATTATTACCGCTCACCCCCTCTTTCTAGTCTACTATGGCTGGCAGAGTTTGGAAGTTCGGGGATGATGTTGACACTGACGCTATTATCCCTGGCAGGTATCTGACCATCAATGACCCGGTTGAACTTGCATCCCATGCCTTTGAGGGTGTTAGGCCAGACTTCGATGTCAGGCCTGGAGATTTCGTGGTAGCAGGGTCTAATTTCGGGTGTGGTTCTTCCAGGGAGCATGCACCTCTGGCTCTTGTGGGGGCTGGTGTTGGGTGTGTTATTGCCAGGTCTTTTGCCAGAATCTTTTTTCGTAACGCTATTAACATTGGCCTGCCTCTCCTGGAATGTCCGGATACCGACCGGATAGCTGAGGGCGATCTCCTTGAAGTGGACCTGGGAAGTGGCAGAATCCGCAATCTCACCCGGGGGGAGAACTATCAGGCTGCTCCACTGCCAGATTTCCTTCGCTCCATTGTAGAGGCAGGAGGTCTAAAAAACTACACCCGTAAAATTGTGCAGGAGACCCGCTGAAAAAAGAAAGGGGAAAGAGGTGCGGTTGAATAAGCGGGGGGTTTTGACAAGGTAAAATGCAGAAGGGTGATGAGGCCACTATTTGCGGCCTCTTTGTGAATTTTTTTCTTTTCGTTATTAAGCTTGGTGCAGGTCTTCTCTCCCATAGTCTTGCTGTTCTCTCAGATGCCTTCAACTCTTTTACAGACATTATTTCCTCTCTTGTGGTCTATTTAGCGGTTAGGTCTTCCTCAAGGATGGCTGATGACGGCCACCCCTTCGGACATCACAGGGCCGAGCCTATTGCAGGCCTCGTAATAGCCATCTTCGCCGGAATCCTTGGCTTTGAGGTCCTCAGGAAGGCTGTTATGGGGCTAATCATGCCCGAGACCATCCATTTCGGTGTTTACCCCATGCTGGCACTTGGGGTTTCCATGCTTTTGAAGTCAATACTTACCGTGTATTTTAAACGGGTGGGGATTGAGCTTAACAGTCCTGCACTCCTTGCAAGCTCGGTGGATAGCAGGAACGACGTCCTGGTATCCCTCACAGCCCTCCTCGGGTTCCTGGGCAGCTTCAAGGGATACCATTATCTTGACAGTGTGGCTGCTTTTGTGATTGGACTCTGGATTGTATTCTCAGGCTACAAAATTGGAATTGAAAATATTGACTATCTCATGGGCAAGGCCCCTGGCCCAGAGGCAATAGACAGCATAAAAGAGAGAGCCCTGGGAGTAAAAGGTGTGCTGGGTGTCAATGATGTTAAAGCCCATTATGTGGGCAACTACATCCATGTAGAGGTGCACATCTGCCTCGACACCACGTTAAGCCTCTACCAGGCCCACGAAATCGGGAAAATGGTGCAGCGGGAAATCGAGGCCCTGGAATGTGTGGACAAGGCTTTTGTGCACATCGACCCGGTAGCAGTGCCATCATAGCCCCCCCGTCTGGGGTGGGATATTTTTTTAGTGTTCTGTGCCCTTTTTTGGTCTGTGATTGTATTTGAGGGTGCTTGGTATTGAGGGTACGGCCTGGAGTTTGAGTGCGGCTGTGGTGGATGAAAAAAGGGTGATTGCGATGGCAGGGGACGCTTATCAGCCCAGAGAAGGAGGGATTCATCCGAGGGAGGCTGCCCAGCATCATGCCGACCACCTGGCCAGGGTGGTCTGGGAGGTGCTAGAGAAAACCGGGGGTGTTGACTGTGTGGCGTTTTCCCGGGGGCCGGGTTTGGGGCCGTGTCTTCGTACAGTGGCAACAGCAGCCCGGAGTCTTGCTCTCTTTCTGGGTGTGCCCCTGCTGGGTGTGAATCATTGTCTTGCCCATATTGAGGTTGGGAGGTGGACCACCGGCGTCCAGGACCCCCTGACTCTCTATGTCTCTGGTGCTAATTCTCAGGTTCTGGCCTATCGGGAGGGGAGGTATCGGGTTTTTGGTGAGACCCTGGATATTGGCATCGGCAATGCGCTTGATAAGTTTGCCCGTTACTGTGGTCTCAGCCACCCGGGTGGTCCTAAAATTGAGGAGCTAGCCCGCCAGGCAGAGGGGTACATCCCTCTCCCCTATGTGGTTAAGGGGATGGACTTCTCATTTTCTGGCCTTGTCACCGCGGCCCAGGACGCCCTCAACAGTGCGGGTATGGCAGATGTTTGTTTCTCGCTCCAGGAGACGGCTTTTGCCATGCTTGTGGAGGTCACCGAGCGGGCTGTGGCTCACACAGGTAAAAGCGAGGTGCTGCTCACCGGGGGTGTGGGTGCCAACCTGCGGCTCCAGGAGATGCTGGAACAGATGTGCAGGGACCGGGGTGTAAGCTTCCAGGTGCCAGAGAAAAAGTTCCTGGGAGACAACGGGGCCATGATTGCACACCTGGGGAGGCTGATGCTGGAAAGCGGGGAGACCCTTGAAATCAAGGATTCCAAGGTGCTACCAGACTTCCGACCTGACGAGGTGGAGGTGACCTGGAGGTGAAAAAAATTATTGCCAGGGGAGCCGAGGCCATAATCCACCTGGAAGAGGGGGAGATTGTCAAGACAAGAATACCCAAGAAATACCGTCTGCCTGAGCTTGACCAGAGAATAAGACAGGAGCGGACCAGGGCTGAAGTCAAACTCATGGTAGAGGCAAGAAGACATGGAATACCCACCCCCATTATCCGGGACATCGACAGGTTTGAGATAAGGATGGAATACATCCAGGGCACGCCCCTGAAAGAGGAGATAAACCCAGAACTCGCCCGCCGGGTGGGGGAACTCGTAGGACGCCTCCACCAGGCAGGGATAATCCACGGAGACCTCACAACCTCAAATCTCATCAAAAGTAACAAAAGGATATATCTCATCGATTTCGGCCTCGCATATTTCGACAAGACCCTGGAAGCCCAGGGGGTGGACGTCCACGTCTTCTTTCAAACCCTAAACAGCAGCCACAAGAACCCGGAAAAACTAATAGAAAGCTTCAAAACCGGCTACCGGCAAACCTACCCCAGGGCTGAGCTTGTGCTTGCCAGGGTGAAAGAAATTGAAAAACGGGGCAGATACGCCTGA
>CAZCCY010000107.1:0-4641 GCA_964497545.1 uncultured Methanosarcinales archaeon
CGCAATTCCTCCCCTCCCTTTCAGAAGGGGACTCCTTGCGACGAAAAGTTGAATTCGTTGTTGAGGGGCTCCCAGATTTCAAGTATGTCTCCGAGGAGTATGAGTTTTTCAGGCGGCTCCAGGGTTATTGTCTGGCTGTTGTGGGTGATGGTTGGCAGTTTCTCTTCTGGTGTGTGCTCAAGGTTGACGAGCCAGTTTATGAATTCTGCCACCTCGGTGTGGTAGGAGTAGGAGGCGCCGAGGTGGAGGTCTGAGATGACGAATATGCTGCCCATTTTTTATTCGTAGAGTGATATGGTTTTGAGTATTCGGAGGATGATGCTCCGGAGGGCGAGGGTGAGCCTGGAGGTGATTTTTGGCGGGAAGGCCGGGTCCATCTCGGATGAGAGAAAGCCCATGAGGTTTGAGAGGCCGTACCATTCTTCGCCGTAGTTGAGAATGTGTTCCATGCCTGGCGGCACGTTGTCCCAGTCCTCGTACACGCTGGTATCGCCGATAATATTTATTTCTGGTTTGCCGAAGGCTTCTGCTGCAAGTCTGACAAAGCTGCTTTTCATAGGGTCCAGCCCCATTTTCTGTCCGCCTACCATGTCCACTGCGACGAGGTTTGTGCCTGCAATGATGGTCTTTGTGTGTTTGGGTGTGTAATCAGCCTTGATGCCGAGCAACCCATCAGAGGACCAGATGCCGTCGATGATGCCGAAGTGCACAGGGAATTCTTTTAACATTTCCACTGTGACACGGTCTACTTCGCGGTCCTTGTGGTATTCGAGGAACTTGTTCTGCTCTGGCGTGGTGCCGTAGATGTTTTTGATGGTCAGGGTGTAGTAGCATGAGAAGTGGGTTTTGTTCTTGGCAAAGGAGATGCGAAAATCAGCGTCCCTCCAGGTTTTACCGACAAAATACGTTCCAAGCCAGCCCTTGTAAGTGTGAGACACCGCATCCAGTGTGAGATCCACGATGCGATAGTTTCTGGGGTTGTATCCGGCATGTTGTGCTACGTTTTCAACTTCTCTGTTTTTAAACCAGTTACCATACACGTTTTGGGATTCTACAAGGGCGATGTTTGTATAACCCCGCTCAACAAGCTTGTTTATCAGGTGTTCTACGAGTGCTGGCTCGGTGATGACACTCATGTCTTTTTTAGAGTAGAACATCATCAGGTTGGGTTTTATTGCTATTAGAAAATCGTCTTTTGTTTTGCCCGAATCAAGGAAGCGTCCCTCCAGCACATCCCAGAATCCTGCCTCCTCGATTACCTGTTCCAGCAGTGCGAACCTGTCACTGTCATCGTCCTGCTGGGTTGTGCCCACAACAACGGTTTCAACGCTCATTTCACTCCTCTATTTTATTTAATATGTAGTACAGGCACAGCCGCCGGCTGCCTTCGTGTGTTTCTGAGTGAATCTGTCCGAGTGAGCCTGTCCACAGCGGCGAATGAGCAGCTTTTGTCTGGCTTGCCAGTCTCGCTGTATTTTTCTTTTCATTACCAGCATCTCGCATCTTTTTCGTTCACTTTTAATTTGTTCAAAACAAAGTCTTTGACATGTTCCGCTCTCTTAAAACATTCTTTTGCCTCTTCGATAGTTGGAATATAGAACTCATCGGGGTATCTGACCTCTACACCGTAGTCAGAGAGATTCCCTACATCAAGAGATTGAAAGTCTTCATCTTCTCTTGTGCATAGCTTCAAGAGCAGTTCAAGATTATGAGTTTTACCAAAGTCGACTCCCTTAGAGTAGAGGTATGCTTTTAATATCTTCTCTACGAACTGCTGTGCGTGAAAGCATACAGAGCTTGTAACTATTTCTTCTTCGGACAATTTAAATTCGTTCTCAATTGTCCTGTAATCCTCAAATGCCTTGATTATCCATTTCTTCACCTTTTCATCTATCATAGTGTGATGCCTTCTTTCAGGGCTTCCCTTGTAACACTGCCTATGAAATCCTTGTAATACTGTAGCTCGTTTTTTGATTTGATTATCACGTCGCAGTCAATGTAAAGGTCTGCGAGTGCTGTTCTGATCGCCTTTGCTGTTTTTCGTTTTTCCTGGATGTTTAGCTCTTCTTCAAGTATGACCAGGACGTCCCAGTCGCTGTGCTCGTCAAAATCCCCGCGGGCGCGGGAGCCGAATAGGATTATGCTGTGCAGTGTATAGGTTGATTGGCTCACCAGTTTTTCGATCATTTCCTTTATTTTATCTTTTGTCTCTTTCATCTCGCTACTCTATTTTATTTAATATGTAGTACAGGCACAGCCGCCGGCTGCCTTCGTGTGTTTCTGAGTGAATCTGTCCGAGTGAGCCTGTCCATGGTGGTGGCAGGAGGCTTTTGTCGCTCTGGCAGTATTTTCCAACCATGATTTTATCGGTCACTTTGCGTATCTCATCATGCCAGTTAGTAAAATCGAACATCTTCATCTCATCCTCGCCAAGCTCAACCCTTGACTCGCCCTCCCAGACGCCAAGCACCTTCCAGTGTCCATCCACCCCGTCTTCGTTGGGGGTGAAGCTCAAAACAAAAAAGGAATGAGACAGTGCGGTGTTTGAAATAAGCTGGCCTCTCCATTTCCCCTCAATATCTGTGGCTTTTGGTGCACTGCCCCTCTCGAATAGTTCTTGGTGGTCTTGGGGTGTGAGGTATTCGAAACTGTAAGAGCGGGTCATGGCAAAGGTTAGAAGTTCAATGCCGCGGGGGAAGAATCCAAGGAATGCCTTGCCAATCAACACGTCCCTGCTAATCGGGAGTAACAGGTCATAGAAGGGTCGATACAGCAGGTCTGTATAGGTGAGGTGGATGTATTCTTTACCCTTGTAGCTAACCTCCTTGAGTTTGTTGTGCCCACGTATTATGCCGTCAGCATCACAGGTCATGCCCATGTATTCTCCGTTCTCTTTTTTGAACTGTTTTCTGAATCCCAGGGGGAAGGGCAGAAACCTGCTGAAAAATGTGAAAACATGGTTTTTTGGGAAGAACCCCCGCCAGTACTCATCGTTGTACACCTTTTTTTCTGTAATGTCAATGCTCCGCTTCCCGCTGTTTGCCATCGTCTCAATGGGCAGGCAGTCTTCTGTGTGGAATAACTTGTCTAGTTCCTCTCTTGTGCAGTGCATGGGCTGTTCAGCTTTGCATTCAGCCATCATTCATACCTCGATATAAATTTTAATACCTTCAGGAAGATGTTTCGGATGCCGAGTGCCAGCCGGTTTCTCAACTTCGGTGGAAAAGAAGGGTCCATCCCGGCACTGATAAAACCCATGAAATTGAAAAACCCATGCCACTCCTCCCCTAGATTGAAGAAATCGTCCAGATGCTCAGGCACATTATCCCAGTCTAGATACACCGACATATCCCCGACCCGTTCAATCCTTGGAAGTCCAAGCTCCTCAACCGCAAGCCTGTGAAACCTGCTCTTCATGGGATCAAGCCCCATCTTACTGGCACCCACATGGTCCACAGCAACAATATCCCTGCCAGCAATAATCGTTTTAGTGTGCTTAGGACTATAATCTGCCTTTAAACCCATCACACCATCAGAACTCACAGTAGCATCAATGATGCCAAAATGCACAGGGAAAGCCTTTAACATCTCAACAGTAACACGATCAAACTCACGGTCCCTGTGGTACTCCAAAAACTTGTTCTCCTCAGGAGTGGTGCCATATATATTCTTCACACACAAACTAAAATAACACTGAAAATGAGTCTTGTTCTTAGCAAAAGAAATACGAAAATCAGCATCCCTCCAGGTTTTACCGACAAAATACGTTCCAAGATACCCCCCATAATCATACGCCACAGCCTCACCCGTCAAATCCACAATTCGATAGTTCCCCCCACTGTAACCTGCAAACTCTGCCACCCTTGCTACATCCCGATTTTTAAACCACACCCCATAGGTATTCCTGGACTCCACCACCGCAATGTTAGTATACCCCCGCTCAATCAGACGGTCAATTAAATGCTCCACAAGCTGCGGGTCAGTAATAACACTCTTATCAGTCTTTGAGTAAGCCATCATCAGGTTGGGCTTTATCGCTATCAAAAACTCACCCCTATGTTTGCCTGACCAGGCAAAATGCTGCTCCAACACCTCCCAGAAACCGGACTCCTCAAGCACACGCTCAAGCAGCAGAAACTTGTCATCCCCCCTCAGGGAGACCACTTTCACACTCTCAACGCTGTTAATATCAGTCCTGTTAATTTCACTCACCCCCGGTCTCCAAGGTCAAGACCAAACCTCATCCACAGAGGATACGCTGCAAACATGATAGCTGCAAGCACACCCATACCTCTCTCTTTTCTCAGCTCTGTGCCAAGCCCTGAATTCAGCATCCAATCAGAACCACTAATCCAGCCACCAAACCACCAGGGAACAACATCAAGATACAACAGCACACTCACAAACAAAAACAACAGCACCACCAGAGAAGCTAACTTCAAACGCAACAAGCGATGACGGATGAAACGCCCGAGAAAAACCCCAAGTATCACCAGCGATGGTGGATCAAGTAAGAAACTCACAGACACACCCTCCGCATATACGTTTTACACCCAGAAATATAACGTTTTTTGATTGAAAACTGGTTTAACTTCATCGGCGGGAAGTCCCCTTCTGAAAGGGAGGGGATGAGAGCCGATA
>CAZCCY010000108.1:0-4497 GCA_964497545.1 uncultured Methanosarcinales archaeon
TTAATAGATATTTTTAGTAATATTTATGTCAGATAAAAGTGCTAAACTATACAACTGGTATTCATGTGTTGAGTTGTCCAGAGTATCTCCAGTCGGTGTGAGTGTCATGATTCTGTTTCTTGTTGGCTTGCTTGTTCAGAGTTTGTTCCATCAGATTACGATTTCGGTTGACCATTCTCCAAAGGATCATTGTGGTTGTATGTGGAAGAGTTAGTTGGTAAATTTGTGAAAATCATTCCTACTCCAAAAATGATGTAAAAAAGGACCAATCATTGATTGTTCAATACAGCAGAGCCTATGTATTACTTAAAATAGGCAGAGTCAGGGATTAATTTGTATGAAAATCGCTATCGGGGAAAATAATGAGAAAATTCACTCCACGTGTGAAATATAAGCTCCATCAATTATAAAAGGGCGATGTTTAAAATCCGCCTGACAGAAAATCCTCTACGAGTTCATCGCTAGTGAGGGTACTATCTCTCCCGCTGCCATTATCGGTAAATTTAATTATTTTTTGTCCCATCCTTTTGTCAGGTGGGCATCCCTGGCACTCGTAGATATAATGTATGAAACCGGTTTCAAAGTCTTCAAAGGTTTTCAGGTGTTTATATGGCGTCCCACAGGAGGTGCAAATGCCGACTTTAGGGATATTCTCCTCGCAATGAGGACACTGGTGGATTGTAACCTCAATTAACTCGTTCCTCGTGTTAACCGCTGAAACAACAAACTCACCGTTCTCCATTTAAATTCCACCTCGTGCACTCTTACCGTCCTAGTCAATGATGATATTTAAATTCTTCTGTTATGACAGTACTTCCGATTCCATATAGTTCCGAATGGTATCTTGAGCCATATATTTGTGTTAAGCGAGTTCGGACTGTTTGAATTCTGCTCTCATTGTATTCTTGTAACTTGCTAAGAAATGCTGCTATTGGAGCCAAGCATAGCGGTTTATGCCCTTTTCTAATATACGTTAATATCCCATTGTTGATTGCTGATTTTAATTCAGTAATTTATAGTCAATCCCTAAAGTTACTACCCCATAACATAATTATTATTCTTCTCTTTATTTTTCTCCTTTTTGTCAGTGGATGTCTCAAAGAATACGGGACTGTCTACCTGGAATCGGTTGACGTTGACTATCAGCCAGGAGACCAGGGGTCAGTATTCATGGTAACCCCCAATATCCGGAACACCCAGGACACCGAGACAGGCCAGCTCTCAGTCAGGGTAAGAACAAAAGATGAGAGCGGAATGATACTTGCAGAGAAAAAACAGAACTCGGATACATTAAAGGCAGGGGCAGTCTCAGAAGCACCTTGACCCTTTCCACCCGTACAACACCCTCCAGGGTCGAGGTTGTCTTATTCGAAAACGGGGAAAAAGGGACAGCCTGCAGTCCCAGGTGTCCCCCCCAACAGTGGAAGAGAAACCCAGGGTTAAATTCACCACAGTCACCCTGGAGGTCTCCAAGTACGCCAAAGACAACTCCAGGGCGGTTGTGAACGTGTATCCTGCCATCTACAACCAGGGAAAAGAGGATGTCGAGCTAGAGGTGGAGGTGGCAGTGAAAGAAGGAGGCTACACAGCTTACACCCAGTCCAGAAGCCTGGGAACGGTAAAGGCCTTTGGACATGTTAAGGGCAGCCTCCAGTTCGTCCTCCCCAGAGACAAACTCTACATCTTCACTCTGACCCTGAAAAGCAAGGGAGAACCCATCACCCAGGGCTGGATTGACGAGGAAATAGACCTGAACAAACTGAAACGGAACAGACCCCTCAGCTACCCTATCATGGAGGCAGGAAAACCGAGAACAGAAAAAAGAAGCTTCAAGATAACACCCATACCCAGACCGGCGGAGACACCCGGTTTCAGAGCGGCATCTGGAATATTAGCGGTTGTCCTGGCAGCATTCATGCTCAAAAAGAGGAGGAGGTAGCTTTTTGGAGGAGGAGTATCGTAAGATTCTTAGAGTTGGGGTGGTGGTTGTGCTGACAATAATCATACTGCTCGCTTTTATCAGCTTCTACACCAGCACCCAGGAGGCAATCTCAGCCCTGTTCAAACCCCAGTACACCGCCCTCGTGAAGGCAGTATTCAGCCTGGCAGTCCTTGTAACCTCGGCATACCTGGCGAAAAGACTCCTGAAATAAAAATGTAACCAGGCAGAGCTGGTGTGTGCCTGGCTAGTAGGATATGAAGTCGCTGGGTTTTGGCATCTCCATTTTCAGGCCTTTTCTCTTCCGGATGCCCATTATCACCTCGGTGAGCATGTTAGCTGGGACCGGGCTGAAGCCTGCGAACTCGGTGCTCCAGATGGCCCTACCCTCGGTGGCACTGCGGAGGTCCCCGGCAAAGCCGAACAGCTGGGACACAGGTGCCTTGGCCTCGATGACAGTGATGTCTCCCTCGCTTTGAATGTTGAGGATAGCACCCCTGCGGCCCTGTATCTCCCGCATGGCTCCACCCATCTGTTCCTGGGGTACATGGATAAAGACCTTCTGGTAGGGTTCGAGGAGTGTTGGCTTGGCCATGAGTATGGCTGCGTGTATGGCCTGGCGGACTGCAGGTATCACCTGGGCTGGCCCCCGGTGGACCGCGTCCTCATGGAGTTTTGCGTCCACAAGTTTCACTTTTAAGCCCATCACCGGCTCCCGTGCCAGGGGGCCAGTGCGAATCACATCGTTGAACCCCTCCAGGATCAGCTCCATGGTCTCCCTGAGGTACTGGATCCCCTTTGTCATGTCCAGGAAAACATTGGTCTCATAGATGTGGACCACGCCTTTTGCCTCGTCCTTGTCCATGCCAGCCTTTATGAAGAGCTCTCTACGCTCAAGCTCTGGCATTTTCATGGAGACCTCACCACTGCGGATTAACTCTATCACCCCCGGTTCAAGGGGTTCCACCTCTATGTAGAACCTGTTGTGGCGGTTGGGGGACTTCCCTTCCACCGGGCCGGCGTGGCTCTGCACAGTCTCCCGATACACAACGAGGGGCTCAGAGGTTGTGATTTCCACGTGTTTGTCCCGCTCGATACGGTGGGCTACCACCTCGAGGTGGAGTTCGCCCATGCCTGCCAGGAGGTGTTCTCCGGTCTCCTCGTTGATGGTCACCCGGAGTGTCGGGTCTTCCTTGGCCACCTGTCTCAGAACCTCAATGAGCTTGGGCAGGTCTTTCATGTGTTTCGCCTCAACCGCCACTGTGACCACAGGCTCGCTCACATGCCTGATACTCTCAAACGGCGTCATATCCGGCAGGCTTGAAGCCGTGGTGCCCACAATAGCATCCTTAAGACCTGTAACCGCTACAATGTTCCCCGCAGGTATCTTCTCCACCTCGATCCGTTCAGGCCCCATATAGATTCCCACCTGCTGGAGCCTGTTGGTGGTATGGGTGCCTGAGATGTAGAGCTCCTTGCCCCTGGAAATAGACCCGCTGAAAAGCCTCCCTGAGGCCACCTCACCCGCATGTGGGTCTGTGGTGATCTTGGTTATCATCAGTGCTACCGGCCCGTCCGGGTCCACGTTTATCATGGCCTTGGCCACCTCGCTGTCCCTGTCCCCATGCCAGATTACCTCGATTCTCTCCTTCTGGGCTTCCAGGGGGTTGGGGAGGAACCTTATCACCATGTCATTCAATACCTCATGGAGGGGGCACTTCTCTGCCAGTTCCTTCATGTTATCCTTCTGGCAGTAATCAATAATCTCTTTGAACCCGACTTTTGTCTTCTGCATGAAGGGCACGCTTATAGCCCAGTTGTAGAGGGCTGAGCCGAAGGCCACATTCCCCCTACCGGCGTCCATCCTCCACTCGCTGTATTTCTCGGGACGCATCCCCTTGACAAGCTTGTTAACCTTGTCAATCACCCTGCCCAGCCGGATTTGCATCTCCTGGGGGTCAACTTTAAGCTCGTTTATCAGCCTGTCCACCTTGTTAATAAACAGGACGGGCTTGACGTTCTCCCGGAGTGCCTGGCGGAGCACAGTCTCGGTCTGGGGCATGGCACCCTCCACAGCGTCCACCACAACCACAGCGCCATCTACAGCCCGCATGGCCCGCGTCACATCACCGCCAAAATCCACATGACCCGGGGTGTCAATCAGGTTGATGAGATATTCCTCACCCTCATATTCGTGGACCATGGAGACGTTAGCAGCGTCAATGGTAATCCCTCTCGCCTGCTCTTCCTCGTCAAAATCCATGAAGAGTTGGCGGCCTGCCAGCTCCTTGGAAATCATACCCGCGCCTGCGAGCAGGTTGTCTGTAAGAGTTGTCTTACCGTGGTCAATATGAGCTACAATACCAATATTCCTGATACGCTCCGGTTTAGTCATGAGAGCGGTAACCCGCTCCACCATCTTCTTTCTTCTGCCCATAATGAATCTCTGGCTAAACTACAGTCTAATCATATAAAAAGCTACCATTCAGTCCAAAAAAGAGACGGTGCTTACCAAAGCCCCCTTAAAACCGTTGGTAACTTTTTTCGCTCGCCTTCTT
>CAZCCY010000109.1:0-4341 GCA_964497545.1 uncultured Methanosarcinales archaeon
GGCAAAAACTATGAAAAAATGTATTTATGTTAGAAGGATGTGCGGAAAGTGGGATGAGGGGGTTTTAACCTTTTTTTTTTGCATTTCAGAAGCCGGGGGGGATAGTTTTATTTTTGTCCAGGTCTGGTTTAGTTTATCTCAAATTTTTGGTGAAAAATGGATGGAGTCGTGCAGTGGAAGTCCTACTAAACCTGAGGTGATGGCAGTTGTCTTCTCCAAGCTCTCCCTGAAAAGGGGGGGTGTTTTTGGGGATGTTGGGTGTGGAAGCGGGGCTGTCACTGTGGAGGCTCTCTCCCGGGGGGCAGGTAGGGTGTTTGCGATAGATGCCAGGAGGGAGGCTGTGGAGGTTGCGAGGAGGAATATTGAGGGTCTGGGCCTGGGGGGGCGTGTCAGGTTCCTGCTGGGTGAGGCGCCCGGGGTTCTGGGGGAGGTGCCGGTTCTGGATGCTGCTTTTGTGGGGGGTAGTCGGAATATTGAGGGTGTCCTTGAGGTCCTCCAGGGTAGGGTTAGGGGTAGGATTGTGGTTAATGCTGTGAGGGTTGAGACGGTGGCAGTGGTGCTTGGGAAGATGCGGGAGCTTGGGATGTTTCGGGAGGCTGTTCAGGTTGGGGTCTGCCGGGCTGTGGAGCTTGGAGGGCAGACCATTTTTAAGCCTGAGAATCCAGTTTATATTATTGTAGGTGAAGGGAAATGTTAGTTGGCGTGGGACTTGGCCCGGGTGACCCGGGTCTTTTGACACTTCGGGCTGTCCAGGTGCTGCGGGAGAGCAGGGCTGTCTTTGTGCCAGGGAGGATTGCAGCCGAGATTGTGGAGCCTTACTGTGACCCGGTAATCCTGGATTTCCCCATGACCCGGGATGAAAACCGTCTCCGGTCAAGCTGGGAGAAGGCAGCCCAGGAGGTGGCAGAGTCGGCCAGGAGGGGTCTTACAGCCTTTGGCGCGCTGGGGGACCCAAACTTTTTTGCGACCTTCACTCATCTCCGGCGGATCATACAGGAAAAACACCCTGAAATCGGGATAAAGACCGTCCCAGGTGTCAGCGCCATCACAGCCTTCGCCTCAAGCACAGGGGTGCCGGTTGAGTCCTCCTTCCAGGTAGAGGCAGGCACACCCACCAGTGTCACCCTTGTCCTGAAGGCCGTTAATCCCAGGGAGACCGCAGACAGGCTTGCAAAAAGAGGCTACCACCAGTTCATCCTCATCGAAAACCTCTCAAGAAAAAACGAGAAAATAACAGAGGGTGGAGTCGAAAACATGCCCCCGAGGGCAGCGTATCTAAGCATACTCTATGCAAAAAAAACCTGAAACAAAAGTCTATTTCATCGGTGCAGGGCCAGGAGCCGCTGACCTTATCACCCTGAGGGGTAAAAGGCTGCTCGAAGAGGCAGACCTTGTGGTGTACACAGGCTCCCTCCTAAACCCTGAAATCCTGGGCTACACCCATGGCAGGCTGGTTAACAGCCACGGGATGGAGTTAAACGAAATCTGCGATCTCATGATTCAAAATGCAAAAGCTGGTAGAAAAGTTGTGAGACTCCACAGTGGCGACCCCTCCATATTCGGTGCCATCGCCGAGCAAATCGCCATCCTGAAAGAAAGTAACATAGAAGTCGAAATAGTACCAGGTGTATCCTCCCTCTTCGCCGCAGCAGCAGCCCTCCAAACCCAGCTCACCCAGAAAGAGATAAGCGAGACACTAATTGTCACAAGACCCCACAACAACCTGTCCTGGAATAAGAGCACCACCCTCGCCATCTTCCTCGGAGCACACAAAATCAGAGACCTGGTAAAAAACATTCCACCTGAAACCCCGGTCGCGGTGGTCTACAAAGCCTCCTGGAAAGACCAGAAAATAATCAGAGGCAAAGCCAGTAATATAGCCAGAAAAGTAGAAGAAGCAGGGATAAACAGGACAGCCCTGATAATAATCGGCCAGATACTGGACCCCCCTGAAATAGCACCCTCCCACCTCTACTCCAAAAACTATGCTAAAGATATCCCGTAAAAGGCTCCCCCTTTACCAGTATCCTGTCTCTACTCTCTGTTTCTATCCTGTGAAGTCTTTTATATGTCCAAATACTTTTTTTGCCCCTTTTAAGGCGAATCTTAGGTCTTCAAAGCCTCTTATGGAGGTTATTCTTCTTAGAACGTATTTGGGTGTGAAAAATGACTTGTAGAGTTCTTGTGTCAGTTCTTTTACGTCTTCTTCGTTTATTGGGCTTTTCATGATTAGTTTTCTCATGTCGTATTCGTCCCAGTTTTCTGTTACAAGTAGGCCTTTTTCTTTGCATTCTTCAAACATTTTTGTCCCGGGGTATGGTACGACTATTGTGGCTTGTAGGGTGGAGGCATAGCCTTTTTCGAAAAGTTGTTTTGCGAGTTTAACGGTTTTCATGGCGTCTGCCTTGCTCTCCCAGGGGTATCCGACCATTACGGTGATGTGGGGTTCCAGTCCAGCTTTGGAGGCCCATTTGAGTTCTTCTGTTATTCTCTCGCTGCTTACGTTTTTATTTATTCTCTCCAGGGTTTTTGCGTTAGCTGATTCCAGGCCAAATAAGAGCATTCTGAATCCGGCTTTGGACATTAGTTTGTAGTCTTCTTCGTTCAGAGCTCCGAATCTCATATTGCAGCCAAAACGTATTTTTTCGTTGTATCCTTCTTCTATCATCAATTTACAGAATTTTCTAAGCCAGTTTCCCGCTGGAAAGCTTCCAGAGTCGTCGAATATTTCTTTAACTTTGTATTTATCTATTAGTGTGCCGATTTCTTCGACCAAAAGCTCTGGCTTTTTAGCTCTGTATTCTGGGTAGAGTACTGTCCAGGCGCAGAAGGTGCAACCTCCATTTTTCCTGTGCCAGCAGTCCCGTCCAGCCATGGTGTAGGTTCCAGGGGTTCTTTTATAATTCCCGTTTTTGTAGGCGTAAAGCCACCACTTGGTCAGGTCCCGGTCTATAAAGGGGAGCGAGTTGAGGTCATGGTCCAGCTTAAAGCGGCCAGTGTTTCTAATCTCGCCTCCTTCTCTGTAGTATATCCCTGGCTCGGGTTTGGTTTTTCCTTCAAGCCATTCAACCAGGTTTAGGAGCATGAAGTCATAGTCACCACCGGTTATCACGAAATCCACTTTGGAGTTCTCAAGGGACTCAAGGGGCAGGGCTGTTACATGGTCTCCCATAACAGCCACCCTGGCTTTAGGAAGCAGTTCTTTAAGCTCGGCTATTATTCTCCAGTGCCTCTTTATTACAGGTGTCTTTGTCTCTATGGCGATTAAATCCGGCTCCTCTCTTACCAGGTCTTCCAGCCATTTGTCATAGCTTTTCTCCTCGGCTATCCCGTCATCCCACAGGACCTCGTATCCGGCTTTACTGAGCAGGGTTGCCGCATAGGCCGGTACCACTGGGTAGATGTATGTGGGCTCACAGAACCATTGAAACTGCCTGTTTTGCGTTAGCAGAGGGACGCCCTTCTCGCTCTCCAGGGGTGGATATGAAATTGCAATTTTCATCTTTCCACCTCCTTTTTAGCAAGACCTGCCAGGAAATAGATGCCATAGACAATATGAGTGGCCATTATCCCAAGCCACGTCAGGGGTATCAGCTTTAAGCTTCTTGCCTGCAATGCGGCGAGGAGCGCTAAAACGGCATAGATAGCCAAAGCCACAACAAACAAGACCCTCACCGTTTGATTGAAGATTGACAGGACTGTTCCACTTATAAAGAATAGAACCCAGAGAGAAGGGAGAAAATAAGTGGCCCTCCGGGAGTTTTCCGGGAATATCCTGGAGAAAAACCCTCTATGCAAGCCAAAACGGGAAACCTGTCTTAGGTGAGGGATGAACAGGGGCTTTCGATGGTGGTACACAACCACATCAGGTGCCTCAAGCATCTTCAGCCCAAGGTTTTTTATCTGCAGGCAAATCAAGGTATCCTCCCCGGGCCAGTATTTCTCATTCCATCCCACCCTCTCAAGTACCTCTTTTCTTACAATGAAATTACACGAGTGAATATCATCTGATTCGTAGGATTTTTTTGCTTTAAATCTACTGTTTAGATTTCCAACAAAAAAAGAGGAGAAAACATAACCACTGGCTTTTTGCATAACACTATCTTCACCGGGGGTTACGCCCGGCCCACCCACTGCCGCCACACCAAAACTATTAAAATATTTTACAGCATTTTTAAGCCAGTCTTTTCTCGGATAGGCATCGTTATCTATGAAAGCCAAAAGCTCGCCAGAGGATTTTTCCACCCCTATATTCCTTTTTCTCCCGGGAGAAACATCACCAGTAGAAATTACTACAGCACCCTCCAGTACCTCCCCTTCTTCATCTGGTAAAACTATTAT
>CAZCCY010000110.1:0-4139 GCA_964497545.1 uncultured Methanosarcinales archaeon
CGAAAATAATGCTCAATAATGCCTATTTTGGTAGTTCTGGCAGGAGGGGGATAAATTTATCAGAGTCAACGCTTATAGTTTCTAAAAACTTCCATTTTATACAGGACCACACAACCGCAAACGAAAAATTATATCTACTGATACCAACCTCTTGAATGTGAGCTTTAATGGTGGCTTCGATATCAGTCCCCTCGTCTTCCCATTTTTTCCTGCACTTATTCAATTTCCTGATGGCTCCACGCTTTTTTAGCCATGAAATAAATTTAGTGGTCTTATAGGTTGGGGGATGTGGTGCGTCCATAGTCATCCTCAATACGTTCAATGTCGTCCTCGCCGAAGTAGTCTCCCAGCTGTATCTCGATGAATACAAGGTTCTCCTGGCCTGGGTTTGCGATGCGGTGGATGGCGCCCCTGGGTATGTCGATGGAGGCTCCGGGGTGGAGTTCTATTTCCTGGTTGTCCCTGGTTACGATTGCTTTTCCTTTTATTATCTGCCAGTGTTCGCTTCTCCTCTGGTGGCGTTGGAGTGAGAGTCTCTTGCCTGGGTAGACGATGATGCGTTTTATTTTGTGGTCTGGCTGGTCTGCGAGCACCTGGTAGAATCCCCAGGGTCGGTGGTCTTCTCGCTGGCGTTCTGCCAGTATCGTATTGTACACCCGAATGTAGTCTTCTACCATGCGGTCTGCAGAGAAGTGTTTTTCAGCGATTTCCCGGCATCTTTTGCGGGGGATTCCCGGGACTTTTTCGAGGGCTTCTACCGCCTCCCTGGTGTTGTTGACCAGGAATCCGTTTTCGCCGTCTCTGATTAGTTCTGGCATGGCTCCTCTGTTGTTGGCGATGACTGGTGTGCCACAGGCCATGGATTCGACCACGACGAGGCCGAAGGGTTCCTTGAAGTTTATGGGGTGGAGCAGGGCTGTGGCATGGCTCAGAAGCCTGTTCCGTGTCTTCCGGTCCACGTGGCCGAGGTATTTTATCTGGCTGCCGTTGAGGAGGGGTTTCACCTCTTTTTGGTAATAATCTTTGTCGTGGATGGGCCCGGCTATCAGGAGTTTTCTGCCTGCTTTTTTTGCGATTTCGATGGCCTCTCTGACGCCTTTGTCAGGGTGGATGCGTCCCAGGAAGAGGAGATAGTCCTCGGGGTCATTGTTGAAGGGTAGGCTGTTTATGTCGATGCCATGGTGGACGGTGGCAATGTAGTTGAGGGTTGGGTTGCGGTCTGCATCGCTGATGGAGACATAGAATACCTGGTTGTTGTATTTCTGGTAGACTGGCAGTATCCGGGGTGAGGAGAAGCCGTGGATGGTGGTGACCACCGGGGTATCCACGAGTTTTGTGTAGCAGAGGGGTGGGAAGTCGAAGTGGTTGTGGATGAGGTCGAATTCGTCTGCCATCTCATAGACCTCGGAGATGTGGAGGCATTCCCAGACTTTGGGGTCAAGGTTTTTGTCTTCCTCGTAGGGGCGGGGGCAGATGGCATGGAGTTTCCCCTGGGTCCGCGAGTCCTTGGTGGCGAAAAGTGTGACATCAAAGCCCTGTTTTACCAGGCCCTCGGTGAGCAGGGATACAATCTGTTCCCAGGGCCCGTATTGTTTTGGAGGTGTAGACCAGGCGATGGGGGAGAGCATGGCGATTTTCATTTTTGCGCCCCTGTGTTGTGCAGGTATTCCAGTAGCTCTGGGAGCTTTGCGGTGGCCATTGCGATGCAGGTGTCGGCGCAGCCATAGTAGAGGCGGATTTCCCCGTTCTGCTCGGTCCACCCGCAGGGGAAGATCACGTTGTTCACATCGCCTTTCCGTTCATACCATTCCCTGGGGCTGAGAACCCATTCATTGGAACGGCTTATCACCTTCCAGGGGTTTTCGAGGTCCAGTAGTGCCAGTCCGAGGCGGTAGATGCCCCCGGAGCTTGTATGGCGGACACCATGGTATATTATGAGCCAGCCCTCCTTGGTTCGGAGGGGTGGGGTGGAGAGGCCGATTTTGTGGGAGTCCCACCAGCCGCCCCTGCGGGCGCGCATGAGGATTTGGTGGTCGCCCCAGTGTTTCAGATCCGGGGAGCTGGAGAGGCTGATGTGGGATTCGATTCCGGAGAAAGTGGAAGAAGGCCGGTGGATTAGGAGCCATTCCCCCTCGAATTTCACCGGGAAAAGGGCTGCGTCCTTGTCCTCGGGCGCCAGGATGGGCCCGATTTTCCGGAAGCTCTGGAAGTCCCTGGTGGTGGCTAGGGAGACCAGGGGGCCTCCGTGGGAGTAGGCGGTGTAGACTATCGCCCATTGTTTCTGTTGCTCAATATAGGTGATGCGGGGGTCCTCGATCCCCCATATCTCCTCGGGGAACCTGTCAGGCTCTGGCTGGAGGGTTGGTTTGGTGTCGATTTTCCAGTTGTCGAAGCCATTTTTGCTTCTGGCAACTGTTAGGTGTGAAAACCCCCGATGGTCTTCCACCCTCACGAGAAGCAGGGTTTCGTCTCCAAATTTCACAGCACCCGGGTTGAAAACCGAGTTAGCCGGGTAGGGCCAGTCATCTGCTGTGAGTATAGGGTTTTTTTCATAGCGGTGGAACAACTCCCAGTGTTTCATGCCCACCTATTTTCGTGTTTGGTTTATTTTAAAACTCGGGTGGGAGTTCGACTTTTTTGCCTGTGGCTTTTGCCTTGTTGGCGAGCTGGTATGCCTCGTTGTACTGTCTGGCCACCACCTCCCAGGAGACCACGTTGTCCAGGTAACGCTTGAGATTGTTGCCCAGTTTAAGTCTGAGGTCCTCGTCGCAGGCGAGGCGGATGACCTTGTCCCGGAGCATCTTTTTGGTGGTGAACAGCAGTCCACCCTCGCTTTCCAGGGTCTGGGCGGTCAGCCCCTCCATGGGCGCAGTGGTAATGTAGGGTTTATTCAGGGCTATCACCCTGGCCAGGGTGCCGGACTGGGTCTCATCCAGCGAGGGTAGCACGATAAAATCGCAGATAGCCATAATCTTGTAGTAGAGCTCACCCCTGGGGATGAACTCGTAGTAGTGGGCCAGACCCTTCTTTTCCAGGAGTTTGATTTCGCTTTTATATTTCTCGTAGTCAGACCTGTGGTTGGGGTCTCGCATGGTGCCTGCTGCGAGAAGGTCCCAGTGCTGGCCGGTGCGTCTCCGAATCTCTTCTGCGATTTCCTCCCACATGCTGGTCAGGATGTCCCACCTCTTGTTGGACTGTATCCAGCCGATCAGGCCTACCAGGTGCTCGCCAATGTGGGGATGTTTGTCCAGACCAAGTTCTTCTCGGAGTCCTGCCACCTCATCTATTCTCCACCGCCTATCCGGCCTTGCCCCATGGGGGACCACCATTATGTTGCGCGGAGTCTTCCAGCCATAGCCCATGAAGGTCCAGTCCAGCCTCCATTTCTGATAGTGGCACTTAAACAAAACCACATCTGCCCGCTCACACATCTCATAGATGAAGTTAGCTTCAAAATCCCGCAACCTGCCATGGACGGTGTGAGGCTCAACCACGGTGGGATGCTCGTTTATCGCATCCAACAGGTCCAGAAAACCCTCGTTTCCATCCCCTACACCCCTGGAGTCCCGGTACTCGTAGAGGCCGTATTCGTGTTCCAGGTGGACTGCATATGGGTTTAAATCTTCTATCTTATCAGCTACCGGCTTCCACCAGTCATGTCTTGAAATATCAATAATCGGGAAAACACCCTCTCCCCTGCCATCTGTATGGCTGATAACATACACCTCCCGGTCAGGGTTAGCCTTCTGGATGAATTCCCTGGCCTCCTCACAAAAAGTAGCTATGCCGCAGAGGCGGGGCGGATAACTGGAAACCATTACAATGGGACGTTTTTTCACGGATCTTTCACCCTTTCAGACAATTCACTATTATCTTTCAGACAACTCACTATTATTTAATCTATAGTTTAGCATTTTTCACTCTTTAATATAAAATTATGAGTTTCATATCTTAAAGGAATATTTATTTTATTTTTAGGTATGGACATATCATATAATTGGAGCATCCATACCATGTATAAGTTAATTGAGTCAAAGGATATAATTTTTCTGTTGTCCAGTACTTCCGATTCCACATAGTTCCGAATGGTATCTTGAGTCATATTTGTGTTAAGCGAGTTCGGAGTGTTTGAACTTATA
>CAZCCY010000111.1:0-4110 GCA_964497545.1 uncultured Methanosarcinales archaeon
GTTATGCTGAAGGATGGATAAGAAAATTTTTGAAAGGAGATTATACGAAGTTATGTGAATAACTATAAAAGTGAGACACATCGTCTCAGGGAGGGTGAGATGATAATAATGCCAGCCGGCATCCCTCACTCGGTGAAAGCGGTGAAACGGTTCAAGATGATGCTGACCATGATTCGAGAATAACTGGGAGGGGTGCGAGCAAGGTTTAAGTAGCTTGAACTGTTCATTAGTGTTAGCTAATATATAATTGAAGGGTTCAGGAAAAGAATGTCCCCATCCCACCAGACAGGCACCATTAAAAAAAGCCAGACAGATGAGCATAAGCAAAATTTAAACGATGATTACGTGATAATAGGGGAAGAAGACGACACACCAAAAACCGGTAATGAAGAAACCACAAGTGAAGAGACCGGTAGCATAAAGACTGGTAACCTGGGAACTGGAAAAGAGCCTGTTAAGAGGGGAGATAGTGATTCCAGTGTAGAGAATTTGGATTTGGTGGGATTAAAAGAGGAGATAATTCAATTAAGGTATTATCTTGAAAAGCTGATTGATTCGGCAAGGTTAAAAGACGAGGTAATTGAGATGGATGCAATAAAGAAGCCTTCAAAAGAGCAGGGAGAGGAGAGTTCCAGTTATCCTTATCGGCAGCAAAGTTACAGTTTACGGTCTCAGCCGTCCCAGTCTGGTTTTGAGCCCCCGGAGCAGTCATCGCCTCCACCGCCACCCCCGCCTCAGCAGTATTATCCGCAGTCGCCGCCCCCCCAGCAACAATCGCCGCCCCCGTATTATCAGTCGTCTTCCCAGCAGCCGGTTGATCCGATGAAGTATCTGCCCGAGGATGTGGAGGAAATACTGGACAGGGTTTACACCCTCCAGAACTGGCTTAAATGGCTGATACTGCCTATCGCGGTTCTGATTGTCCTGGTAGTGGTGCTGTTGATTTACATGCTCTCTGGCACATCCTGAGATATTTGATGAAATATCTTGTGCTTGTTGGGGATGGGATGGCGGATCTGCCCTGTATTGAGGGGCGGACGCCTCTAGAGGTGGCTGACACTCCTAACCTGGACATGATGGCAGCCAGGGGTAGCAGTGGTACTGCCAGGACTGTGCCTCCTGGGTTTCCTGCTGGCAGTGATATTGCTAACCTCTCTATTCTCGGCTATCGCCCGGAGCGGTATTACACTGGCCGGGGGCCGCTTGAGGCGGCTGGGAATGGGGTTAAAACAGGGGATGGGGATGTGATTTTCAGGTGTAACCTGATCACCCAGCAGGATGGGGTGATAAAGGATTACAGTGGCGGCCATCTCACTACTGCTGAGGGCAGACTGCTAGTAGAGGCGTTGAACCAGGAGCTTGCCACAGGAGAGGTCAGGTTCTATCCTGGGGTGGGCTACCGCCATATTCTCGTCCTCAAAGAAAGGTGTGAGAGGGTCCTGTGCACTCCGCCTCATGACGCGCTTGGGAGGTCTGTGCGTGAGGTGTTGCCCCAGGGGGGGGATGCGGGTTTCCTGGTGGATTTGATAGAGCGTTCAGCCCAGGTGCTGGAGGGGCATGAGGTCAACCTGGCGAGGGTGGCAGATGGGTGTCTGCCTGCTAATCTAATCTGGCCCTGGGGCCAGGGTAGGCCTCCGAGTATGCCCTCGTTCTATTCCCTGCATTGTATCACAGGCGCTGTGATCTCTGCCGTTGACCTTCTGCGGGGTGTAGCCAGGTATGCAAAAATGGGTTTTGTCGAGGTGGAGGGGGCTACAGGCTATCTGGACACCAACTATGAGGGTAAGGCTATGGCCGCGCTTGAGGCTCTTGAGACGTGGGACCTGGTTTATCTACATCTGGAGGCGCCGGATGAGGCAAGCCATCAGGGTGATTTGGAGGGGAAGCTCAGGGCTATTGAGAATTTTGACCGTCTGATTGTCGGTAGAATCCTTGACAGGCTTGAACAGGAGTGCAGGTTCCTGGTGTTACCGGATCATCCTACACCTCTTGCTCTTAAGACTCATACCGATGACCCGGTGCCTTTCATTATCTACCCTGCAGATAGGCCGGATGATGTAAGGGTTTTCAGCGAGAGAGAGGCGGAGAAAGGATGTTTTGGCAGGCTTGTGGCGCCAGAGCTGATTAAACTGCTTAAAGGCCGCAGGGGTAGGTGAACAGTTCTTCTGGTGTCTGGATTTTTATGCTGTAGAGGCACTGGCGGCCGTCTTTAAAATAGAGTCTCTCTTCGAGCATGCCTTCCTCTTTTAGCCTGGTGAGGGCGTATCTCACTGTCCGGGAGGGGAGGCAGCTTTCAGCGGTAATCTCTTTCTGGGTTAGCGGGCCCCGGTATTCCAGGACCTTGTAGACAAGTTTCACTGATGGGGGGAGCCTTTCGATTTTCCTTGTGAGAGTCTGGAGTTCCAGGGTCTCGGTGTAAATGTGCTGGTTTTTCATCTGCCAGAGTACCTTTGTTCCGAATGTTTATTAGTCTTTCTAGTTGAGGCAATTTTTGCCTCTATTCTCTTGTTGTTGCCGCATTCCTAACATTTATCCTGAAACACCAGAGATTACTATGCATGCCGAAAAAGGACAGGCATGTGATGGAGGCCCTGGGGAAGACCAGGGTAGTAGTAGAAAACGGCAAGGTTGTAGAGGTAGGCGAGCCCCAGACCGAGTACTGCCCAATTTTTGATAAGGTCAGGGGAATTAAAAAGTTTACTCCCAAGGCTGTCAGGGAAAACATAGAGTTCAGGATAAAAGACTTTGGCATGTTCACCCCCAAGCGGGCTGTAGAGATGGAAATCTTTGTGGGCTTCGGTGCCAGCGAGACCTTCATGACCGCGCTCAGGCGGGGTCTCCTCGACACCTCGGTAACAGCATGTGAAGGGGCAGGGACGGTGATCACATCCAACCCCAGGCTTGCCCAGGGGATCGGCTCTCGTATCTCAGGCCTTGTAGAAACATCCCCCATACCAGAGGTAATCAAACGTATACAGGAGGCAGGGGGCATAGTCCTTGACCCGGAGACAGCGCTTCTCGACCAGCCCGAGGGTGTAGCCCGGGCCATCGAGATGGGCTATCGGAGAATCGGGGTGTCGGTGACCAATGTGGAGGACGTGAAAAAAATCCGGAAGCTTGAGCAGGAACATGGAGTGGAGGTCATAACCTTCGGAGTCCACACCACTGGCATGGAAAAAGAGCCTGCACGGGAGTTCATTGAACTGGTGGACATGACCACTGGTTGTACCTCTAAATGGATTCGGGGCCAGATTGAGGGGCATGCCATCGCCCAGTTTGGAACCGCTATTCCTATTTTTGCTATCACCCAGCGGGGAAAGGAACTCCTGCTGGAGCGGGCTAAAGAGGTGACAGACCCTATCCTGGTTAACACCATGCGGCTGCCGGTAATGCCGGAAGAAAAACAGCCCAGACCCCTGATATAAGGTGGTCATTTCATATTTCACAATATTATTTATTATTTTTATAACAACCTGTTCATCCAGCCCAGCCTTTTAGAACTTCTTCTAAGCCCCTCAACAAATCTCCTCCCTCACCATATCCAGAATCAAACGAAGCTCCCTCTCCAATGCAAGCAGCTTTTTCTCCAGATTTGCAACAGATGTCATATTTTTATCTTTGATTTTCATCTAAATATAATCATCCCCCTACCACCCGCACCCACTCATGCCCCTTTATCTTCTCAATCCACGCCTGAACCTCGCTATCGCCCTCCAGGCGCTGATAGACCGCCTCAATGATTTTCATGTTCTCCCGCTCCAGCGCTGCAAGCTCCACAGTCCCGGCGGCGCTCAAACTCTCTTCAAGCTGTGCCCTCCAGTACAACCGCGCCCAGCGGTCGTAGTTTATGGGTTTGAGGTGTTTTGAGACCGCCTCTGCGAGATACTCCTTCGGCGCTGGATATAAGCCGTCTTCATGGAATTTTTCTTTGAGTAGAGTTCGTAAGATTTAACGATTGTACTCATTCTCACTTCCAACTGTTTTTCTGTCTAAGTCAGCAAAATAAAACTATTGTTCTTGAAGCTTATCAGGGGCCTTGAGTTGAGAAGGTGCCTGGTCAACTACCCCGCCCTGACGGACGGGGCTTGTCCCTCGAAGGGACGTTCGGGT
>CAZCCY010000112.1:0-4025 GCA_964497545.1 uncultured Methanosarcinales archaeon
CTTCTATTGTGTTTTCGAGTTCAAGAATTGCAGTTTTACTTGCTACCTCTCCAGCAGCCTCTTCCCCGTAACCTGCACCGCGAACTTGGATAAATCACAGCCAACCCAGCGCCGCCCGAGGCCTCTCAGCCACAGCAAGGGTAGTGCCAGATGAGTTCTACATACTTCTTGTTAGTCAGGTGTATCTCTCCCTCAGGTTGGATGGAGTCGTTTTAGATGACGGCTGGATTTGAGTGCAAAGTGTTAATATCATTTTCGGATGTGTGTTGGGGTAACCCTATGAACATCACAAGGAAATGTTGGCTTATTTGGATATGTCTATTTTGCATGGATAGTAATGTTTATAGTGCCTTGTGCTGTAGGTGGGGCTACCAAGGCCAGTTTGATGACGGATAAAAAAAATTAGGAGAATTAAAATATGGTACAGGTGTATGTTAAGTTTGAGGTTCCTGAGGAACTGGCAAGTAAAGCTCTTGAAGCCATGGAACTTGCCAGAGATACTGGTAAGATTAAAAAAGGTACAAATGAGGTCACTAAGGTGGTTGAGCGGGGTATTGCTAGGCTTGTGGTTATTAGCGAAGATGTTCAGCCTCCAGAAGTGGTGGCCCATCTACCGGTTCTTTGCGAGGAGAAAAACACTCCCTATGTCTATGTGAAAAAGCAGAAGGATTTAGGCTCTGCCTGCGGTATTAGTGTGGGATGTGCAGCAGCCGCTGTTATCGAGCCTGGCAAGGGCCGGGAGATTGTGGAGGATATTGCAGGTAAGGTTGAGACTTTGAGGAAAGGATAAGTATGGCTGAGGAAGAAACCGGATACGCTGCCGAAGTCCTCGAGATTGTGGGTAACACTGGTATGCATGGTGAGGCGAAACAGATTCAATGTCGCATCCTGGAAGGTAGAGATAAAGGGCGGATTATCACCCGCAACTGCATAGGCCCCATCAAGGTGGGGGATATAATAATGCTGCTTGAGACCTCGCGAGAAGCCAAGAAGCTTATGTCACGGTGAAAGGGAATGGAAAAGCGTAAGTGCTCCTTCTGCGGGGAGGGCATAGAGCCTGGTACCGGCAAGATGTTTGTGAAACGGGACGGGACCATCTATTATTTCTGCTCCAGCAAGTGCGAGAAAAACATGGCCCTGGGAAGAATACCCCGTCGGGTTGAATGGACACTCCCGGGCCGTAAAGCCAGGGGAAAAGCCTGAAATGGAACGCACCTATGTGATGGTGAAACCAGACGGAGTCCAGCGGGGCCTGGTAGGGAGAATCATAACAAGAATCGAGGAGCGGGGATTAAAAATAACAGCGCTCAAAATGCACAGGCTAACCCCAGAGCAGGCGAGGGAACATTACCGGGAGCACACCCAGAAGCCCTTCTTCCAGAGTCTTGTCTCCTTCATCACCTCGGGCCCTGTGGTCTCCATGGTCGTGGAAGGTAAAAACGCTGTCAGCACTGTAAGGCGCATGAGCGGGCTTACCAACCCGGCCGAGGCAGACCCTGGCACCGTCCGGGGCGACTTCGCACTCGAAACCGGTAGAAATGTGATACATGCCAGCGATTCACAGGCATCTGCTGCAAGAGAAATCTCCCTTCACTTCCGGGAAGAGGAAATCCTGGACTACCGGAAAATCGAGGAAGACTGGCTGTACGAAGACTGAAACTTCCAAGATAAAAAATTTATCCAGGACGCCCCCCCCTCTTACGTTTGGCTGTTAGAGGGGGAAATTCGCTATGCGTCGCTGTAAAAACCTATTTAAGCTTTGAAAACAATATTAAGATGATTTTATGACAGCGGACTACGGGGCAGGTCAAATCCAGGTTCTAGAAGGTCTTGAAGCGGTACGTAAACGTCCGAGTATGTACATCGGGGGTACCGGCACCAGGGGGCTTCATCATCTCGTCTATGAGGTGGTGGACAATAGTATTGATGAGGCCCTGGCAGGATACTGCAGGAACATTGAGGTGACACTCTGTAGTGATGGGAGTGTCCGGGTCAGGGATGATGGCCGGGGGATACCGGTGGGTGTCCATGAGAAATATGGTAAATCGGCCCTGGAGGTTGTGATGACCGTGCTCCACGCCGGTGGCAAGTTCGAGTCAGGGGCGTACAAAGTCTCAGGTGGACTCCACGGTGTGGGTGTCTCGGTGGTTAACGCCCTCAGCGAATGGCTTGAGGTAGAGGTAAGACGGGGAGGTAAAGTCTACCGCCAGCGCTACCAGCGGGGCATCCCCGAGGGCGAGGTCGAGGTGGTAGGAGAGACCGATGAGACCGGGACCTGTGTCACCTTTAAACCTGACCCTGAAATCTTCGAGACCACTGAGTTCAGCTATGAGACCATTGCCACCCGGCTGCGGGAACTCGCTTTTCTTAACCGGGGTATCAGAATAAAAATCCAGGACGAGCGCAACGGCAAAGAAGAGGAATTCCACTATGAGGGTGGAATCGTCTCTTTTGTGGAATACCTCAGCCGGAACAAGGAGACTCTCCACCCCACCCCCATCTATTTCCAGGGGAGTCGGGACCGGGTCCAGGTAGAAATCGCAATGCAGTACAACATCAGCTACCTGGAGAACATTTACACTTTCGCCAACTATATCAACACCAAAGAGGGTGGTAGCCATCTGAGCGGTTTTAAGGCTGCTCTCACCCGGGCGGCTAACGAGTATGCTAAAAAACATCTCAAGGAAAAGGTGAAGCTTGCTGGCGAGGACATCCGGGAGGGGCTTACCGCGGTCATCAGCATTAAGCTTCCCAACCCCCAGTTTGAGGGGCAGACCAAGACAAAACTGGTTAACAGTGAAGTCAAGGGGATAGTGGAGACCCTGGTATCTGAGGGCCTTGCAAGCTTCCTGGAGGAAAATCCCAAGGTCGCCCAGCAAATCCTGGAAAAGGCAGTCCAGGCAGCTCAGGCCAGGGAGGCTGCCAGAAAAGCCCGCGAGTTAACTCGCCGCAAAAACGCGCTCGAGGTTACAAGTCTCCCCGGGAAACTGGCAGACTGCAGCGACAGAGACCCTGCCAACTGCGAGCTCTACATCGTGGAAGGCGACTCTGCGGGTGGCAGTGCTAAACAGGGCAGAGACCGGAGCTTCCAGGCTATCCTGCCCCTGCGGGGTAAAATTCTTAACGTGGAAAAAGCCAGACTCACGAAAATCCTTAAAAACGATGAGATCCGGGCCTTAATCACAGCCTGTGGCACCGGCATTGGAGACGAATTCGACACAAGCAAAGCCAGATACCACAAAATAATAATAATGACCGACGCTGATGTGGATGGCGCCCACATCCGCACCCTACTACTAACCCTCTTCTACAGGTACATGCGAGAGTTAATAGACGTAGGCTACATCTACATAGCCCAGCCCCCCCTTTACCGGGTGAAAAAAGGCAAAACCGAGTTCTACGCCTACAGCGAGGAAGAGCTAAAAGAAAAGCTGCCAGACCAAAATGGAGCTACCATCCAGCGCTACAAGGGTCTCGGCGAAATGAACCCCCACCAGCTATGGGAAACCACCATGAACCCTGAAACCAGAGTAATCAAGCAGGTCACCATGGAAGACGCCATAAAAGCAGACGAAATCTTCACCATCCTCATGGGAGACAAGGTGGAGCCAAGACGCCAGTTCATCCAGGACCATGCACGGGAGGTCGTGAACCTCGACGTATAAATCAAGCAAAACCATTATTAGCCATACTGACTATTAAGGGGTGGATATCATCTGCAATTCTGAATGCCAAGGTGGCGGAGCGGCTACGCAATCGCCTGCAGAGCGATGTTATCCCGGTTCGAATCCGGGCCTTGGCTTATCCCTGTTAATTTGTTGTTCCAGGTTTCTCGTCAGCTCTCTTTAATTGTCTGGCAGATGGTGGGGTGTTTGGATTCTCATAGAAAAGTAACCTCTTTTTCAACTCTTCAATTTCTTTTTTAAGAATCTCAATCGCTTTCTCAAGCTCCTGGTTTCGTTTTAAGGTATCTTCAAGTTTCCGGATGTACTCTTGAGAATTCAATCTTCACACACCATACATAA
>CAZCCY010000113.1:0-3843 GCA_964497545.1 uncultured Methanosarcinales archaeon
GGGTTTTTGTTGTTCTAGTATTTTTTTGAGGTATTTGCCGGTGTGGGAGTTTTTGTTTTTGGCTATTTCTTCTGGTGTCCCTTCTGCTATGATTTTGCCTCCGTTTTCTCCGCCTTCGGGTCCGAGGTCTATTATGTGGTCTGCTGTTTTGATGACGTCGAGGTTGTGTTCTATTACTATTACTGTGTTGCCTGTGTCTACTAGTTTGTTGAGTGTCTGTAGGAGTTTTTCTGTGTCGTGGAAGTGGAGTCCGGTTGTGGGTTCGTCGAGTATGTAGAGGGTTTTGCCGGTGCTGCGTTTTCCTAGTTCCGAGGCTAGTTTGACCCGTTGGGCTTCGCCTCCTGAGAGGGTGGGGGCGGGTTGGCCGAGTTTGATGTAGCCTAGTCCGACATCATTTAGGGTTTGCAGTATCCGTTTGATGCGGGGTATGTTTTTGAATAGTGTTAGGGCTTCTTCTACGGTCATGTCTAGGACCTGTGAGATGTTTTTGCCGTGGTAGGTGACTTCTAGTGTCTGTTGGGTGAAGCGTTTGCCTTTGCAGACTTCGCAGGGGATGTAGATGTCGGGTAGGAAGTGCATTTCGATTTTTATCATGCCGTCTCCCCGGCAGGATTCGCATCTTCCGGCTTTGACGTTGAAGCTGAATTGTCCGGGCCGGTAGCCTCGTGCTCTTGCGGTGGGGGTTTTGGCGAAGAGTTCTCTTATGGGTGTGAAGACCCCGGTGTAGGTGGCGGGGTTGGAGCGGGGTGTGCGGCCTATGGGGGACTGGTCTATTCTGATTACTTTGTCGATTTGTTCGGCTCCAATGATTCCTTGGTGGGCGCCTGGTTTTTCTCTGCTATTGTTGTGTAGTATGCGTTTTAGGGCTGGGTAGAGGATTTCGTTTACCAGGGTGCTTTTTCCGGAGCCTGAGACGCCGGTGATGCAGGTGAAGACTCCCAGGGGTATTCTTACGTCTATGTTTTTGAGGTTGTGTTGGGCTGCCCCTTTGATGGTGATGAACTTTTCTGGCTTCCTGCGGGTTTTGGGGATTTTGATTTCCCGCTGGCGGTTGAGGTAGGCTGCGGTGATGGACTGGGGTGTTTCCAGTATTTTTTGGAGGGGGCCTGCTGCCACGACTCTGCCTCCGTGGACGCCGGGGCCGGGGCCCATGTCTACTATGTAGTCTGCGCTTCGGATGGTTTCTTCGTCGTGTTCTACTACGATGACGGTGTTTCCCAGGTCTCGGAGGTTTTTGAGCATTTTTATGAGCCGCTGGTTGTCCCGCTGGTGGAGGCCGATGCTTGGCTCGTCCAGGATGTAGAGTACTCCTGCCAGGCCCGAGCCGATCTGGGTTGCCAGGCGGATGCGCTGGCTCTCACCGCCGGAGAGGGTTGAGGCGGCCCGGTCGAGGGTGAGGTAGTCCAGTCCAACGTCCACGAGGAAGCTTAGTCTTGCGTTTATTTCTTTTAGAACCCTGCTGGCAACCAGCCGCTCCCGCTCTCCCAGCCTGGTTTCAAGGCTGCCGAAGAACCGCTGGGCTTCTCTGATGGTGAGGGCGGAGGCGTCCATGATGGACATGCCCGCAATTTTCACAGCAAGACTCTGGGGTTTAAGCCTCTTCCCCTGGCACTCTGTGCAGGGCCTGCTTGTCATGTAGCTTTCAAGTTTCTCTCTGACAGATTCCGATGTGGACTCCCGATACCTCCTCTCCAGATTGGGTATCACACCTTCGAACCTGCCTCTGTGTTCCCAGACGCCGTTTCTGTCCCGGGGCACAAATCTAAAAAGGACCCGTTCTTTTGAGCCGTAGAGGATTAGGTCCTGGATCCTCTTGGGTAGTTCCTGGAAGGGTGTGTCCAGGCTGAAGTTGTATTTGTCTGCCAGGGCCTGGAGCATCTGGCCGTAGTAGCCGTGGAGGTTCTTCCAGGGTTCAACCGCGCCCTCCCGTAGCGAGAGACCTGGATTCGGGACTATGAGAGCAGGGTCAAAATCCAGGGAACTGCCAAGACCGTGGCAGCGGGGACAGGCACCCCTGGGGCTGTTGAAACTGAACATGTTAGGCTCAAGACTCTCAAAACTAATACCACACTGACTGCAATGGGAGCTCTCCGAGAGAAAGAGCTCCCCCTCGGGGCTTGTAGCAATAACAGAGCCTTCTGCCAGCCGGAGAGCAGTCTGAACCGAATCGGCAAGCCGCTCCCGCACACCTTTTTTTAGCACCAGCCTGTCCACCACCACGTCAATGTCATGTTTCCGGTTCTTTTCCAGTTCAATCGGGCTTGAGAGATCCCGGGTCTCGCCGTCCACCCGCACCCTGCTGTAGCCGTCCCTGGCAAGATCGCTGAAAAGCTTTTGGTACTCTCCTTTGCGTCCCCGGAAGAGAGGCGCCATTATCTGAACCCGGCTCCCCTCGGGGAACCCCAGAATCCGGTCCACCATCTGATCCAGACTCTGAGCCTCAATCCGCCTCCCGCATCCAGGACAGAACTGGACGCCAACCCGGGCCCAGAGAAGCCGGAAATAGTCAAAAATCTCGGTAACCGTGCCCACAGTAGAACGGGGATTCTTGCTGGTAGTCTTCTGCTCGATAGAAATAGCAGGAGAAAGACCCTCAATGTATTCCACATCTGGCTTCTCCATCCGGCCCAGGAACTGGCGGGCATAAGCAGAAAGAGACTCCACATACCTCCGCTGACCCTCAGCATAAATCGTGTCAAAAGCAAGAGAAGACTTACCCGAACCCGAAAGACCCGTAATCACAATTAACCGGTCCCGGGGGAGAACAAGGTCAACATTCCTGAGATTATGCTCATTAGCACCCTTAATAACAATCCTGTCAGCCATACAGCCAGCACCAAAAACAACCAGGAGGGTTAACTAATTTTTTACCTGTCACAGCACAATACAACACGCTACTCTACCATGCAAAGCTTTAATTAAACCTGTGTTGCCATAAAAAGGGTGTGAATGGCGAAAATTAACGTTATTTTCCATAGTGTCTATGGCCATATTTTTCGTATGGCTGAGGCGGTTGCCGGGGGCGCCCGGGAGGTGGAGGGTGCAGATGTCGGCGTCTTCCAGGTCCCGGAGACGCTGCCTGAGGGGGTTCTGGCCAGGATGGGAGCGCTTGAGACCAAAAAGATGTTCGCCCATGTCCCGGTCGCTTCTGTCGAGAATCTGGCTGAGGCTGACGCTGTTATTTTTGGCACGCCGACCCGTTTTGGCATGATGAGCGCCCAGATGCGGGCTTTCCTGGATGCTACCGGGAAGCTATGGGCCGAGGGCGCCTTGATTGGGAAGGTGGGGAGTGTGTTCACCTCGAGTGCCACCCAGCATGGAGGGCAGGAATCGACCATACTCAGCTTCCACACCACACTGCTGCACCACGGGATGATAATCGTGGGTGTACCCTATTCCGAGAAGAGACAGATGACCCTTAACGAAATCTCAGGGGGCTCCCCCTACGGCTCCTCGACCATTGCAGGAGAAAAAAGTGGAAGGATGCCGACCGAGAACGAGCTAGCTATCGCCCGTTTCCAGGGCAGACACGTAGCTGAAATCACAGGGCGGCTAGTAGGCTAGGCTGGTAGGCTAACCAGCCACACCGAATCCCAGTTTTCAGTTTTCAGACTCACAGGTGGGGCACACAGCCTTGCTCCCAATGGCCTTGAATTTAGAGCCACAGTTGCTGCAGACAACATCCTTGGGCTGGAGCTCGTCTGGGTCAATGTCCACGTTAGTAGAGGTATCTACAAAACACATATATATCACATCACCCAGATTAACATGATTTTTGATGGTATTAAAAGCCTTCGATAGACGCAGTACTTCCGATTTGGGGTAGTTCCGAATAGCGTCTAT
>CAZCCY010000114.1:0-3766 GCA_964497545.1 uncultured Methanosarcinales archaeon
TCCCCACGTGATCCCTACGGTGCAATTGTAGTATTTTATGTTTTGTTCATGCTGCCGGTTCTGTAGCCTTCCAGGTCCAGCGTGATAAAATTAAAGCCCAATTTTTTGAGATGGCTCACAACCCTGTCTCTGTGCTTCCAGACTATGTCCATCTCCCTGGGTGGGGTCTCGATTCTGGCCATGTTCCCGTGGCTTCTCACCCGCACCTGGCTGAGTCCCAGGTCTCGCAGGAAAACCTCGGCTTCTCCTACTCTCTTGAGGGCGTCGGGGGTGATTCGCTGGCCGTAGGGGAATCTGGATGAGAGGCACGCAAGCTGTGGTTTTTCTGCCACGCTTAGACCCATCAGGCGGGCCATCCTTCGAATCTCCTCCTTGGTGACTCCCAGTTCTACAAAGGGCATGAAAATTCCTTCTTCCCTGGCGGCTTTGAAACCAGGGCGGTGTCCTTCCAGCTCACTGGCATTGGTGGCGTCAGCGATGACACAGAACCCTTCCTTCTCCCCTATTTTTTTGAGTTGTCGGTAGAGTCCTTTCTTGCAATAGTAGCACCTGTCCGGGGGGTTGTCTGCGAACCCGGGCTCGGCAAGCTCGTCAAACTGTATTACCGTGTGCCTGATCCCGATTTCCTGGGCGGTCTTTTTCGCTTTTTCAAGCTCTCCCGGTAGCAGCGTGAGAGAATCAGCGGTTACAGCCATTGCATTGCTGCCCAGCGCACTGTAAGTCAGGGCTGCCAGGGTGGAGCTGTCCACACCGCCAGAAAAGGCTACAAGTACTCTGCCTTTTGCGGAGATGGCTTCTTTGACCTTGTCCATCCGCTCCAGGACTATTTTTTCTCGCGGAGTAGGAGGTAGATTTTCTCCAGCAACCATTCCGGGTAGTCCAGCTTTCGAATGAGAGCTTTCTCGTCTTCAGGCCCGTTCTTCTCAAAAAGGAGTCCATCCTTTTTGATTATTTTATTTTCAGCCAGCTTCTCGTTAAATTCCCGGATATAATGGATATACCTTTCCCGCAGGTTGTCTTCATTCATCTTTTTTAATCCCTCAGGTGCATATTAACACCGCTGGCATTATCCACAATTGAAACTACATTTATTTTAAATTATTCCTCACCCAGCATTCAAAAATAACCAAAATATTATATGACATATACCTGGTAATAGGGGGTGTCCTGAATGTCATGGGCCCAATTAAAGTCAAAACATTTGAGACTACCGAAAAAGGTAAATATCAACCTGGAGATTATTGAATCTCCCTTTCCGTTTTCGGAGGATTTTGATGACTACAGTGTACGATGTTCCAGCTGACCATCTTATTAGGCGGGTTGCTGCTAAGTTGAAGGAAAGCAACCTCGAGGTTCCTGAGTGGGTCGAGTTTGTAAAGACCGGTGCTCACAAGGAGTTACCGCCCCTGGAAAAAGACTGGTGGTATATCCGGTGTGCCTCGATTTTGAGGAGGGTTTATATTGATGGGCCGGTAGGTGTTGCCAGGTTAAGGTCCTATTATGGGGGTAAGCATCGGAATGGCGCTACTCCAGCGGTCTTCAGCAAGGGGAGTGGCTCGATTATCCGGGAGGCTCTTCAGGCCCTGGAGAAGCTCGGATATGTGACCTCCCAGAAGGGGGGTCGGGTTGTGTCTCCGGCGGGCAGGTCTTTCCTGGATAACACTGCAAAGGAGGTAAGGGACGAGCTCGTGGAAGAGATTCCCGGGATAGCCAAGTATTAGGGGGGTTTGTTAGATGGCGGAGGATGAACTTGAGGAAATAAGGCGCCGTAAACTCATGCAGATGCAGCGGGAGCAGGAAGCTGCCAGGCAACAAGAGCAGGCTATGCTTGAGTTAGAGGCGAAAAAACAGGCGATTCTTCGCCAGATTCTGACTCCAGAGGCTAGAGAGAGGCTTAACACCCTGAAGATGACCAGGCCAGAGCTGGTGAGCCAGCTGGAGTCTCAGTTGATTTTGCTGGCTCAAAGTGGCAGGCTTGAAGGGAAGATTGACGATGCCAGGCTCAGGACCCTCCTTTTACAGATTCAACCCAAAAAGAGGGATATCAAGATTAAGAGGATATAAAAATATTTCAGATGGTTTTTATGACTCGGAAGATGAAGGGTAAAAAGATACGGTTGGCCAAGGCTCACAAGCAGAACCAGCGGGTGCCTGTATGGGTGATTCAGAAGACCAACCGTAAAGTGGTAACTCATCCCAAACGGCGGAATTGGAGACGAAGCGGGAGGCTCAAGGTATAGTATGGCTGAGATAGAGCGGGTTTACACCATCCCTCTGCGGGATGTTAAGAAGGCTGCCAGGTGGAAGCGGTCAAAGAAGGCTGTCTCACTGGTGAGGGACTACCTCTCAAGGCACCTGAAGGCCGAGCATGTCAGTCTTGACAGTGCCATCAGTGAGGCTATCTGGAGTAGAGGCAGTGAGAAGCCGCCCAGGCGGATTCGGGTGAGGGCAGTCAAATTCGAGGACGGACACGTGGAAGCCGAGCTTTCACCACAATAAAAGGGGAGGAGGCGAGGGGGGTTTTTGGAGCGGAGAACGGTACTCCATGGGACTCCTCATCTCGGTGTTTTTGCTGTCTGCAACGATTCCATTCTACTGGTGTCCCCCGAGGCTGAGGAGGACTCAGTGAGGAGGATGGAAGACGCCCTGGGGGTGGAGATCGTGAAGGTCTCGGTAGACGGGAGCATCCTCACAGGCTGCCTGATCGGGGGTAACAATCATGGTCTTCTCACCGCGGCTAACATCCAGGAAGAGGAACTTGAGATTATAAGGGAGCACATAAAAGCAGAGCGGCTCCCGGACACCATGAACGCTGTGGGGAACATCCTCCTGGCCAATGACACAGCAGCCCTGGTGCACCCTGAGCTGTCTGACAAGGCGGCTGAGAAGATAGCTGAGACCCTGGGTGTGGAGGTCCATCGGGGTACAATTGGGGGGATTAAAACCGTGGGCATGACCGCGAGGGCTACCAACAAGGGTGTCCTTGTACACCCAGGGGTCACCCGGGAGGAGCTTGAGAGACTGGAGGAAATCTTTGACCTGCCGGTGGACATCGGTACTGTCAACTTCGGCTCGCCCATGGTAGGCTCAGCCCTGCTGGCAAACAATAAAGGCTACATTGTGGGGAGAGACACCACCGGGCCAGAGCTAGGGCGAATCGAAGACGCACTTAAATACATATGATTCACAGAGTCTATTTTTCAGTTTGCGGGGAAGGCTATGGCCATTCCACCAGAGAGATGGCTATCGCCTCCCGGCTAGAGGGTGCAGAGGTCCTCTTTGGCAGCTATGGGTATGTCCTTGACCGGATTAAACAGGTCTTCCCAGTGGTGGAGGTTGGGAGGGAGTTTGAGATGGTGGGTACCAAGGGCTCCTTTAACATGGCCGCGACTGTCAGGAAGAGTGGGAGGTCTGTCCTCTCGTTTTCAAGGATAATATCTGAAGAAAAGAAGATTATGGATAAAAACAGGGTTACCTGTGTTGTTGTGGATGGTAGGACTGCTGCTGTTTTCGCTGCATTCCAGCTGGGAATCCCCTGTATTATAGTGGCGAACCAGACAAGTTTACAGCCTTTTTTTGAGAACTGCAGCCTTTACCTCCACCTCCTGGGCAAACCGGTGGAGTTCACCATGAAAACAATTGTAACCCTGGCAGAGGAAGTGCTTATACCCGATTTCCCCCCTCCCAACAGTGTCTGTCTCCCCACCCTGAGCAGAAGCAGGCATGTGATGAAAAAACAGCGTTTCATCGGGCCAGCAGTAGGATT
>CAZCCY010000115.1:0-3452 GCA_964497545.1 uncultured Methanosarcinales archaeon
TCCGATTTGTTTTATTGCTTCTATCAAGCTTTCCCCTTCACTTCCATGTAACCTTCGCTTCCATGTAATAATGATGATAACGGTATTTAATTTTTTTTCCTTTTTCCAATATTTTGATGTATCATATTTCCAGTTCTTCTAGGAGTTTGATGTTTTCGATGAAGAGGGCGCAGCTCCAGCCGAGGGGTATTGCCCAGGCTGGGGCGCCTGTGTCTTTGTAGACTTGTTCTGGGAAGAGGCCTGCGCTTGTGGTCCCCCGGGTTGCCCATTCTATGTAGGGTGTGGCTTTGTTTTTCCAGAGTTTGGTTTGGGTTCTATTTCCTTTGTTTTGGTGGTGTTTTGCGAGTTGGAGCATGGTCTGGGAGAGCCAGAGGGTTGTGACTATCCAGGGGTTTCCTCCGCGGTATTCGTCGTTTTCGTATCTTTTGATCCCGTGGTGGCCGTTTACTCCTATTGCGAGTTTGTTTTCGAGGGTGTGGAGTATCTTTGTTATCATTTCGTGTTCTCTGGGGTTTTCGGGTGTGAGGAGTTGGAAGGGGTGGATTGTTCCTAGGATGCTTGCGTCTTGGGTGGTGTCGAGTTGTTTGTTGATTATGCCGCGGGCGAAGGAGTTTCCGGTCCAGAGTTTTTCGATTATGTTTTTTTTGATGAGTTCTGCTCTTTTTTTCCAGGCTCTGGCTTCTCTGGGGTCTGGGTTGAGTTGGGATGCTTTTTGTAGGGCTGCGTAGATGGAGGCGTTGGTGTAGGTGAAGGTGCCGTGGAAGGTTTCCCAGAGGTCCATGCAGGGGGTGTGGAGGCCGTGGGGTGTGCGTTTCATCAGGTAGTCTATGCCCTGGTGGATGGTGGGCCAGAATTTTGTGAGGAATTTGTTTTGTTCGCTGGGGGGTAGGTTGAGGGCGTACTGGCAGATTGCATGGATGGTTGAGCCTGTTTCGTCTAGCTGGGTGGAGGACTCGAAGTTCCCCCAGGAGGGTGCTAGGTCTCCGTTGAGCCAGTATCTCTGGAACCAGGAGCCGTCTTCGAGCTGGGTTCTCTGGCACCATTCCAGGAACCTGGGGGTGTATTCGGGGTATCCTGCCTGGTGGAGGGCTTGGACTATGACGGTGGAGTCGCGGTTCCAGCAGAACCCGTATCCGCCTGATTTCTGGAATTCGGGGTCGAATTCTGGTGCTGCTATGAATGCCCCGTCTATTGGGTCGTTTAGGAGGTTTAACTGGATTAGGGCCCGGTGGTAGTGGCGGGGGTGGTGTTTAACGTTGGCTGCCCTGGATATCCAGTTGTTCCAGTGGGTTTCGGTCTCCCGGAGGAGGAGGTCTGGGTTTTTTGAGGCTGTCTCCTGGAGGAGGTTGTAGATTTTCTGTCTGGATTTGGCGATGCCGATATACACGGTTACTTCCCCCTGGGGTGGGAGGGGGAGTCCTATGGCGGTGTTGATGTCGCCTAGGTCTTCGAGGTTGTTCTGGAGTTGGCCGTTTTCTGCTCCGAGTTTGGCGTTGGTCCACCAGACCGGGTCCAGCACCTTTCCTATCTGCCATTCCTGGAACCTGGGGGTGGTTTTGATCCCGATGTGGTAGTCCCGCCAGTACTGGACCAGGATGTTCGCTTGGGTGTCGCAGAAGCCAGAGTTTTTCTGTCCCATCTCGCAGACATCGAAATGGGAGTAATAGAAGAACTTGCCACCGCCACTGCTTTTGATTTTAAATCTGCGGACAAGGACAGGCATCTGGGGTGGGGTGAAATCTATGATTTCTATCTCCATCCCCAGGGGGTGGGAGAGCCTGGTTTCCAGTATGCAGCTTCTCTCTTGGTAGTCCTGGGTGTTATGCCATTCGTGGTTGTTTGACCAGTATGTCCGGCCGTTTATGTGTATACCGGCCATGGACTCCCGGATGTGTTGTGCGAAGTCCCGTCTGGGATGGAACAGGCCCTGGATTTCTCCTTTCATCCCCAGGGTTACAAGGAGGCTGGCGTTCCCAAGGATGGCGTTAGGCTGGAGCATAAACTATTCTGGCTAGACCTGGTGTTCAACAGGGGTGCTTGGAGGTGCTACCTGCACCGCATGCTCACAGTAGTCTTCTCCATTGGCTGCACACTTCACCTCCCGGACAAGCACGTTCTTTCCAAGTGCTGTGGAGAAGAAACCTGCGAAATACCCGCTAAGATAACTGCAGGACGGCGGCTCAATCGACCGCTGACCAGCAGGGTCCACAATGAAACAGTCTCTCACAATTATGCTCCCCCTACCCTTCTCAAAATCAAAGTCCACCTTAACCCTGCCCCAGCCGGCTGCAAAAAGGATCCCCTCCAGGAGGGTGATGAAATCTCTGCCCCTTGCCCCTGAGGTCTCAATGAAATACCGGGCCGCATCACTGCCACCCCGCAGGCCGCTGTGGAACATTACCGCATCCGCCCGGCCAGGATAGACACTTTCAATGGTCCTCAGAACATCCACGAACGTGGCAGTCCTAGAAATCATCGCCCGCTCCCCCAACATCTGGAGCGGGAACTCCGCGGTCTGAATAACAATGCTCCCCGGAGTTTCCTCATATTCCACATCCAAAATATCCTCAGATCCACGGAGCTCCCTCACAAAATCCTCTAGACTGCCATCACAGATTTCCACAAAAGTCACATATTTCCCCCGGACATGCCGCTTGAGAATCTCAAAATAACCGAAAATCTGGTCGATCCCATGCTTAGCCATAACCTCGGCAATATCCGCAATAACACCCACCCGATCCAGAGCCAGGATTTTAATCCAGGCAAGCCTCGAGCCAGGCCGCCCCACATAGAATACACAGAGATCCCTTGACACAGAGAGTCCTCCTCCAACAATATAAGGGGGAACTACCCAGAGATTTTTAAGCGTATTGGTCAGAAATGAGGGTAGCCATCATCCCAGGAGTTGTCATAACGATAAATAGAACAGTTGAGAAGAGGGGGAAGTCTGCATTTCCCTGGATGTAAATATGGACAACCAGGGATTCCGCCTAGCTGGTCTGGGTGTCTGGGAATAGTTCTGGTCTGCCCGGGTAGGTAGAGTGCTTCGTTGAGTTCGTCCATAAAGAGGTCGTCTGCGCTGAGGCCGTAGTAGGTCAATGGCTCTTGCGATCCCCCTCGCCTTTTCCCGCGTTTTCTCCGGGACAGGATGTAAGAGACTTAATCTAGAAGAATAAAATCGAGACCATTACGCTCTTTTCAGTACCGATGTTACTCTTTCCTCTGATAGAGTATTGCAATTATATTCAGCAAGATGGAAAATAGAGCTTGCTTTTCGCGAATTGAAACAAGTGGGGAAGATGGCAGACTATAGGGTCAGAAGCAAAGTAGGTATGACAAGGCATGTAACATTGTGTTTTGTTGCACATTCTCTGTTGCGGTTGCTTCCACTTACTAAAATTCAACTTTTCGTCGCAAGGAGTCCCCTTCTGAAAGGGAGGGGAGGAATTGCG
>CAZCCY010000116.1:0-3409 GCA_964497545.1 uncultured Methanosarcinales archaeon
GCTCTTAGAGCCGAATCACCTGCTACGGAGTAGCAGGTCCCGGGATCTGTAATCCTTCCCAGAATCGTTCCATGTTATTGGTGCGCCTCCAGTCTATAGTAAAGACAAAAGCAAAAGCTTTTGTCCTGAGAACTACAACTATTATTCGGGCTCGTCATTTTAATCACTTAAACTTAAAATGACCAGTCCAATATTACTTTCCCCGATTAACCCGGGAAGAACCCACTTCCGATGGCTTAATGGGCTAAGTAAGATTTTTTATGTCTGTTTTTATACTTTTGGCGAGTTTTTTCAGTCTGTCCAGTACTCTGTCTCTGGTGGTGGCTGTGGCAAGGAGGCTTGTGACCGGGTCTCCTTTTTTAAACCGGGTGCCAGGTGGGGGGATGTCTGCTGCTTCCCTTTTTTTCCAGAGCTCCTGGAGCCGGGTGGGTGTCTGGGTTGTGTGGGGGGAGTAGAATATGGCTCTGCCTGCAAACTGTCCTGGGGGGTTTAGGGCTGGTTTTCGGTGGTGGAAGGTTTCGAAGTGGAGTTTAAAGATGTTAACACCGGTTGAGAGTTCTACTGTGTCAAGGCTGCCCTGGAACCTTGGGTTCACCTCCAGGACCACTGGCCCCCTGGGGGTCAGGATGAAGTCCACGCCGCAGGAGCCCTTGAGTCCTAGTTCCACGACGATTTCCTCAGCCATCCCTCTCATCTCCTGTTCCCATCTGGTCCGGAGGGGTGTGATGTTACCTGCATAGGTGAAGCCCTGACAGTTAAGCCAGCTGGCACCGCAGAGCTGCTCGTTAACCGCTACAGTCCAGGCTTCCTCGCCAGTGGAGACAAGGGAGACACTTGCCGGGATACCGGGGATATACTGCTGGACTATGAACTCTGCTGAATTTTCGGTTTCCCGTTCCAGCTCTGTGGGGGGTGACCTGTTTCGGGTCTCCGGGTGGTGGTCTGCCTCAGCTTGGAGTTCTGCCAGGTCCTGGTGTGTGGTGAGCAACCTGTTTTTCAGTCCACCTGCCCCGATTCTGGGCTTCAGTATCACCGGTAACTCAACATCCTTTTTTCCTGGGATTGTTGTGTCTGGGTGGGGGAATCCGTGGCGGGTGAGCCAGTTTGCAAGCCAGAGTTTGTCTTCCACCCTTCTTACAACCCCCGGGGGGTTTCCCAGTACCTCGACACCGGCGGGGAACTCCTGGCCCTCGAACCCGGAGGTTGGTACAAGATAGTCAAATTCGAGCCCCTCTAGTGTCACCTCGTCTCGGTGTTGGAAGACCCGGAGGTTGGAGGTGCATTTTTTTGTGTCAAGGTCTCCGTATCTGTCTATGGCCAGGACTTTGAAGCTTGCCCGGCTGGCAGAGCAGGCAACCGCCCGGGCAGAACAGCCCACCACCAGGACACATGTGGTCATGCCTCACCCTTCACCTTTCTTTTTTACAGTTTTGCCTCTGGCTGAAGGTATGATTTTAAGTTCTCCCCCTTCGAAGCTCTCTTTTAGGGGGTCTCTGCCCTGTCTTAGATTCAGCCTGTCCAGGAAGATGGCTAGGGCTGCGATCTCGGAGTGGGGTTGTCCGCCCACAGCCACGTTCCAGTCTGCAAGCTGGTAGACACTGCGGGGGACCTTCTCTGCCCCCACCACCACCAGTAGCTCCTCCCCGTTTTCCAGGATTTCGTCCAGGACTTCGGGCAGGTTCAGGCCGTACATGGTGAGGTGTACCACCTTCCCCCCCTGGGCCTTCCACCTTTTAATCTCGCTCTGCCAGTTTACACTGGTCTCCACAAAGAAGTCTCCACCCCACCTCTCCTTCACGGCTTCCAGGGCCTTGGAGACTCCGATGTCACTGGAGGCTAGAAGCATGCCAGAGGCTCCCAGGGCCCGGGCGGTAAGCGCGACATGCGTTGTAACCCTGGCATCCCGGAGGGGGCGGTGGCCGAGTCTTAGCACAACAACTCTTCTTTTCACGTTTAAATGGTGGTGATTTTAGCGTTTTCTATCATCTCTTTTACCATTTCTTCTATTTCCAGTTTGGATTCTGCTTTTTTGATTTCCCCTGGCGTCGCCCTGGTCGCTGGTTTCTCTGGCACTGCCATGCAGCAGGTCGCAGGTTTTGTAGAAGCTGTTAATGTCCCTATTTTCATGGCGAGCCGGGTGATTTCAAGCTTGTCCATACCGATGAGAGGATGGTAGATGGGGTATCCTATCCCCTGGGATTCCACCAGCATGTTCTCTGAGGTCTGGGATGCCACCTGGCCGAGGGAGGCGCCGGTTATTATGCCATGCGCCCCCTCTTTTTCCAGGACCGTGGTTGCCGCCCGGTACATCATCCGGCGGCAGAGGATGCAGGTGAGCCGACGTTCACACCTCTCCAGGATGGCAAGGAGGTTTTCACCGTGAGGGATCTCATAGACCTTGAAGGGGTGGCCGGGCGCCCATTTCGATAGGACTTTGATGCATTCCAGGGCCCGCTGCCGGGTGGTCTCGTCTGAAAAAGGGTCATTGTTAAGATAAATAGGGATTATCTCGCATCCCCGTTTCATTAAAAGCCAGGCTGCCACCGGCGAGTCAATACCCCCCGATATCAGGGCAACCATCCTGCCCTGGGAGCCCAAAGGCATCCCTCTCACACCCTCAACGACATCGGTGTAAATGTAGGCTCTCTCCTGGCGGACCTCCACATGGACCTCCAGGTCGGGACTTGTGAGATTTACCTGCAGGCCGGTCTTCTCCTCCACCGCCTTCCCACAGGTGATAGCCACATCCCGGGAGGTGAAAGGGTGTACACCTGCACGTCTGGCCCGGATGGCAAACGTGGCCTTATCCTTAACCCTGGAGGCCATCGATGCGGCAAGTTCTGCTATCTCCCCAATTTCAGCCTTACATGTCCTGGCAAGGCTTACAGATGCAACCCCGAAGACCCGGCTTGCAGCCTCGACCGCACCCTCCCCTGGCCCGTTGATGAATATCCTCCCCCACTCCCGCCTGATGTCCCCATAAACAATACCCTTGCTGTCCAGCATCGCCTTTATGTTCTTAACCAACAGAGCCTCATTCCTGGCCCTCACTCTTGGACTCTTGAGGGCTATCTCGTCGTATCTGACCACTACTATTGTTTCCATTACTGTTCGCCTCTTAAAACAGGGCAAAGAGTTTATACCCTACCCTCTTCTATTTAGTCTGTATGGCCATTGGGTTTGTGTTGATTAATGTGGCCCCGGGTCTTGAGCGGTCTGTATTTGACACCCTGATCCGGTGGGACGAAATCCAGGAACTCTACCCTCTTTTTGGCGAATACGATTTAATTGCCAAGGTAGCAGCTCCCGACTACGAGAGTCTCAGCGATGTTGTTGTGCACAAAATCAGAAAAGTTAACGGCGTCACCGAGACAAAAACTCTGACCGGCGCGAAATTCTAGACACCACA
>CAZCCY010000117.1:0-3381 GCA_964497545.1 uncultured Methanosarcinales archaeon
AAGATATGAAACTCATAATTTTATATTAAAGAGTGAAAAATGCTAAACTATAGATCACTTAACAGACAAAATAGACAGACACCAGTCTGCGAGATTCAGAAACCAAGGATGGATGATGTGCTCTATCACGGAAAAAGATTTGGACCTGTACCTGCGCAGGGTCAGGGTTATTGCTGACTACCAGTTTGGAAGAGAGACGGGAAAAGCTCTCTTCCCTGGAAATGTGGAGTTCCGCTTCTCCCGTACCGGCCGGGTCCGCCAGATCCTCCTGGGGGGAGAGCGGCTTGCCACCCTGAGGGCCCAGGACGGCCTTTTAACCCTGAGCATTAAAGGTGCGGAAGTCCTTCACAGGGTTTTACCTGCCCCCCGGATGCGGGTCACCGTTAACAGTGAGGCAGCCCCCTTTGCCAGGGGGGGCAAAACAGTGTTTGCACGCCACGTGATCAGCGTTGACCCCGGGATACGAAGTGGAGACGAGGTGCTAGTGGTGGACAGCCAGGACAAACTTCTTGCCACAGGCACCGCCAGGCTCTCAGCCATTGAAATGCTCTCCTTCCAGCTGGGAGTAGCAGTAGATGTGAGAGAAGGAAAAAAGTAGAATAGAGATGTAGAATGGGGATGGAAGAAATCGTGGTGGAAGCAAGGCTGGAACAGGGATTGCGGATAGCCTTCCGCCCCTTCCATCCAGGTGAGGCCGAGGTGATACGGGACATCCACGAATACGGCCACTACCAGCTCCTTGAACCCATGGAGGGTGAGGTGGTGGTGGACGTGGGAGCCCACATAGGAGCCTTCACCCTTAAAACCGCCCTAAAGGTGGGCAGAGAAGGCCAGGTGATAGCCCTTGAACCACACCCTGACAACTATGAACTGCTCCTCTCAAATATAAAACGGAACCGACTGGACAACGTCAAAGCTGTGAACGCTGCCGTCCTCGACAAGAATGGAGAGGCCAGACTCTATCTCTCTGCAGGCTCTATCGCTCATTCCACCCTGTTCAACAGGGGCCTGGGACACCTGAAGGTAACCGCAAAAAGCCTGGACACTATCCTGGCAGAACTAGACTGCAACCGGGTTGACGCTGTAAAAATTGACGCTGAAGGTGCAGAGGCCCTGGTTATCAGGGGCGGTCGGAAGACATTTAAAACCATGCCAAGGGTCGCGGTGGCAGCATACCACACGCCCGTCCAGGCGATGGAGGTCTCCACCTGCCTGACAAAAATGGGATACCAGCCGGGAATAGAGTACGCCCGCTCAGGCGTCTACCGGGCCATGCAAGACCACGTGCCCATCATCTACGGCATTTAAAAAATATAACTCCACCATACTCCAAAAGTTACAGACGCCACAGACAGAACGGTTAATGGGGGGGTCTCATCTTTTCCGCCCGAAAAGCTTCAGCCGGTAAAAGAAGAATAGAATGTTGGCTGCCAGCACCATGGCAGCGCTCACCAAGTACCAGGACCGACACCCCCAGTCCCCCTGAGCAGGGGACAGCGACAACGGCTGGCCCTAGCATCAATACGGGCCCTGGCACCAGACATATTCGTACTGGACGAGCCCACCACCCCCCGGGTATTCTCCAGGCCAGAAATACTGGAAAAGCATCCATAGAACCCCCACTCCAAGCAAAAATTAGCAGAGACCTGGGAGCACCAGTAATGGTCCGAGCCTAAATCAAAAGTTATTTCTATTCTGAGTTCGGTGTCCTGCTATTTGGTTTGTATAGGAGGAATGTGTAGTTGGTGTTGCCTGACAAGTTTAAGTGTGTTGTAACTAACTGGGATTACATTTATGGCCTGTGTCGGGAGGTTGCAGATGATATTAAGGCTTCGGGTTATCGGCCTGATGTGATTGTGGCTCTGGCCCGGGGGGGTTGGTTTCCAGGGCGGGTGCTCTGTGACTTCCTCGGTCTCAACGATCTGACGAGTTTGAAGATTGAGCATTACACCGGGACTGCGAGTCCTACCAGCGGCCCGGAGATACGTTATCCTCTCTCCCAGGACTCCATTTCAGGTAAAAACGTTCTGATTGTTGACGATATTGTGGACACTGGCAAGAGCATAAGCCATGCCAAAAAATACGTTCAAGACCAGGGGCCCAGGGAGGTTAAAACCGCTGTGCTGCAGTACCTCTACACCTCGGAAATAAAACCCGACTATTGTGGTGAGGTCCTGGAGGAGTGGGCCTGGGTGATTTTCCCCTGGAACTTCCTAGAGGACATGATTGATATCATCTCCAAGCTGATGGTGAAGGAGAAACGGGAGACCTGGAGTGTGGAAGACCTGAAATCCGGCCTCTACCGCTATCATTCCCTCGACCCGGTGAGTCTTGAGATAGCTCAGCCTGGCAGGCTCAGGGAGGTAATGGACGAGATGGAACGCCGGGGGATGGTCAGGTCAGGTGAGATGAACGGGGAGAGGTTCTGGAGGCAAACCTAGCATGGAAGCTGACATTGCCATCATCGGGGGAAGCGGGGTCTATGATGCCACCATGTTTGAGAGCGTAAGAGAGGTGGAGGTTGATACACCGTTTGGCAGCCCCTCTGATGCTATCACCATCGGAAGCCTGGGCGAACTCAAAATAGCGTTTCTACCCCGCCATGGCAAAGGCCACCGGATATCCCCAAGCCGGTTGAACTCCAGGGCGAACATCTACGCGCTCAAAAAACTGGGAGTCAATGCCATCATCTCAGCCTCAGCTGTGGGAAGCCTTAAAGAGGAACTAAAACCCCTTGACATCGTGATACCTGACCAGATTTATGACCGCACAAAGGCCAGGGAGTCCACATTTTTCAGCGAGGACATTGTGGTACACGTGGGCATGGCAGACCCCTTCTGCCCCACCCTCACCCAGGTTCTCACCGAAATTGCTGCCAGCCAGGGCTACCGCGTCCACCCCAGGGGGACCTATGTCTGTATCGAGGGCCCCCAGTTCTCCACCAGAGCCGAGTCCAGAGTCTACCAGAGCCTTGGCTTTGATATCATCGGGATGACAGCCCTACCTGAGGCAAAACTCGCCCGAGAGGCAGAAATCTGCTACGCAATACTTGCCACAGTCACAGACTACGATGTCTGGAAAGAAGAAGACGTAACCATCGAAACCGTACTGGAAAACATCGCCAAAAACGAGACAGCAGTGAAAAACATAATCCGAAAAGCCCTACCCCGGATCCCAACCCCAGAAAAAAGAGGATGCCAATGCAACAATGCACTAGCGGGCACAATAATCACCGACCCAGCAAAAATACCAGTAGAAACAAAAAGAAAACTGGAACTACTAATTGGCAGATACCTGGAATAAACACTATCCATCCCTTCCAAATAATCCTTTAGAAAAGTTCATGAAGTGAGGGGAACTATGGTAAGTTAAAAGTACATT
>CAZCCY010000118.1:0-3284 GCA_964497545.1 uncultured Methanosarcinales archaeon
CCTTCTGGACAGTGATTCATTCTGTAGTTAAATTTAACTATCTTGTATTCCTTTTAAGATTGCAATTTTAGTGCAGAGGTGACAGGATATGGCGGAAGATGATGTTGTCTATGTGGGCAATAAACCAGTGATGAACTATGTACTGGCTGTAGTCACCCAGTTTAACAGTGGAGCTGACGAGGTGACAATCAAGGCCAGAGGTAGAGCGATCTCAAGGGCAGTGGACGTTGCAGAAGTTGCTAGGAACCGGTTTCTGAACTCGGTTAAGGTTAAGGATATAACTATTTCTACCGAGAAGGTTTCCTCGGAGAAGGGGGAGTCTAATGTCTCTACTATGGAGATAACTCTGTCCACCTGAATGGAGCGGGCGGTATTTTTCGACCTAGAGGGCCCCCTCTCTCCCCAGGATAACGCTTATGATGTGGCCTCCAAGCTCTTACCTGGTGGCCAGAAGCTTTTTGAGGCTCTAAGCAGGTATGACGACCTTCTCGCCCTGGAAGGTAGAGGGGGTTACGAGCCTGGGGACACCCTAGCTCTCCTGGTCCCTTTTATTCTTTTTCACGGTGTCACTGTCAAAGACATTAAGAAAATATCTAGGAATTCTGTTCTCACGCCGGGAGCCAGAGAACTGATAAATGAACTTAAGGATGACGGTTTTGGTGTTTTTATTATTTCCACGAGCTATGAGGCCCACGCCCACCAGATAGGGGCGCGGCTTGGAGTGCCGCCAGAAGACATCCGGGCCACCCGGCTTGTGCTTGACGGGCTTGGAGCCGATGCAGTCCCCATCACCCGGAAGGTGGAAGAGGAGCTCCAGGTCCTTGTGGATGACCGTGAGATTAAGGAGGTTCTGGACAGATATTTTTTCCAGGAGCTTCCTGCGACAAGCTACGGCAATGTACTGGAACGGGTCAGGGTGGTGGGTGGAAGCCGGAAGGTTGAAGCCCTGGTATCACTGGCAAGGGAGCATGGCCTGGAAATCGGGGATGTGATGGTGGTGGGTGACTCCATTACCGACTGGAAGATGCTTGAATATGTCCGGGACCAGGGGGGACTATCTGTGGTCTTTAACGGCAACCGTTATGCTCTCCCCTATGGGGAGATTGGCCTTGCAGCCTCAAGCCTGGAACCCCTGAAGATTCTGACTCGTGCCATGAAAAGAGGAGAAGACCCGAGGGAGGTTGTTAAAAGCATCTCAAATGCTAGAGGGGATGGGGAAGCTGTTTTCAGTCTAATCACACCCCAGAAGCTTCCTGGAATCCTGGAAGTCCACACCCACTTCCGCAACCTCCTGCGAGGGGGGGCATCCAAACTTGGATAGAAAAGTTATGGACGTGAAGGTAGCAGGTCTGGGAGCCCTCAACTTTGACAGACTCTACCGGGTGGAACGCCTCGCCCGGCCCGGGGAAGAGGTGGGGATACTGGGTGTCACCGAGGCTCCAGGGGGCTCTGCTGCCAACACCATTGCAGCCCTAGCCAGGCTGGGGATACCGACAGCCATGCTGGGAGCCGTAGGCGATGACCCGGAGGGCAGATTAATCCTGAACGACCTGGAAAAAGAAGGTGTGGACACCAGAGGGGTTAAAATAAAAAAAGGTGTGCGGACTGGCACAGTGATAGGTTTTGTAGACCAAAATGGGGAGCGCACCCTCTACATCTACCCTGCAGCCAACAATACCCTGGAGCCAGAGGACATTGACCCCGGACTACTTGAGGCAGAATACCTCCACTTTAGCTCCTTCCTTGACGAAAAACAGTTTAAACTCCAGATATCACTTTTAAACAAAACTAAAGCGAAAATAAGCTTCTCACCCGGACTGTTATGCCAGAGATACACTCTGGAAGAGCTTTTACCCCTCCTGAAAAAGAGTGAAATCGTGTTCCTGAACAAAATGGAGATAACAGCCCTGACAGCAAGAAACCACCAGGAGGGGGCAGAACTCCTCCTAAAAGCTGGGGTGAAAACTGTGGTTGTAACCCTTGGAATCGAGGGATGCTACCTGCGAGACCAGGAAACCGGGATCTATGCCCCAGCCCAGAAGGTAGAGGTAAAGGACACAACCGGTGCAGGAGACGCGTTTGCAGCAGGTTTTCTCTACGGGAAACTGAAAGGCCTGGACCTACTTGAATGCGGTAGGATGGGTAACAGACTTGCAGGTCTATGCATAACTGCCGAAGGTGCAAGGGCAGGACTACCACGAAAAATATAAAATTCTGGATATTTTCCCCGTAAATCCCATCTAGAAGGAGCTACCTTTCAGGCTAAAATATGATACCTTTCACCAAACTTGAAGGAAACGGCAACGATTTCATCCTTATTGATGAGTACCATGGCGAGTTAGTACCCGAAAGGGAGAAACCCGGGTTTGCAGCCAGGTTCTGCCACCGCAGATTCGGAATCGGGGCTGACGGAGTCCTCTACCTCCAGCCCTCGGACAAGGCAGATTTGAAAATGCGTCTCCTCCAGCCCGACTGCTCCGAAGCCGAGATGTGCGGCAACGGCATCCGATGTCTTGCCAGATACGCTCTAGAGGCAGGATACATAACAGAGGGGGAAGCCCGTGTGGAGACCCCAGCAGGCATCCTCACCCTGAAAGTCACACCAGAATCGGTCAGGGTGGACATGGGAACCCCCCTCTACCAGCGGGGCCAGATACCGGCCCAGGGAGACCCCGGGGATACCTTCCTGGAAGTCGAACTCCACAGCCTGCCGGTTTCAGCCGTGAACACCGGAGTCCCCCACGCGGTAATCATCACCAACAACCTTGAAAACATCAAAATCGAGAAAATAGCCCCCGAAATCAGATTCCACCCCATCTTCCCCCAGGGGGCAAACGTCAACTTTGTCAAAATCAAATCCAGAGATGAAATAGAAATCCGCACCTATGAGCGGGGCGTGGAAGCCGAAACCCTAAGCTGCGGGACAGGCTCAGTAGCCGCAGCAGCCATAGCCACCAGACTTGGCAAGACCAGGGGAGAGGTAAAAGTAAACACAAAAGGCGGCCCCCTCAAAATAACCCTAAAAGAAGACAAGGCCTACATGGAAGGACCGGCAAACATCGTATTCAAAGGAAACCTGCCAATAAAAAATTAGTTCAGCCTCGGACTACTATTAACCTGAAAGAGAAAATTTCATCGGTCATCGGTTAAGAAAATTATTATAAAATATCGCAAATTATTTAATAAAAATATATTTAATTAATTCTCTTCCCTCACCTGGTTGCCATGATGGGGGGAGTATCCAAAAAATGGTAAACCAAATATGGTCTGATAAAATATTTAAT
>CAZCCY010000119.1:0-3100 GCA_964497545.1 uncultured Methanosarcinales archaeon
GAAGGGGACTCCTTGCGACGAAAAGTTGAATATAACGTCCCGAGCATATCTGAAGTCCAACCACAAGCCTGGACTTGGGCGGAGCTTCAGCGTAGCCAGATATGCTATGTTAGGCGATGGAACTGCACATTCAAACTTTTTCATTTTATTTTATTCATCTTAAAATACCTCTTCAGAAACTGGTAGGGAGTCTCAACAATTTTCTCCATAACCCTCAGCCAATCAAAGCCAATTCTAACCATATTACGCTTTGGAATCTTCCCTGTGCTGTAGTGACTTATGAGGTTTTGTCCCAATTCCATGGACACGCGAATCTGTAAGAGTGTGTGATGCTCTAGCTGGGTGTTTTTAGTTAATTATTAATAGGCTTTCTGTTTAATGGGTGAGGGGATGAAGAGCTTAAAGGGGTTCATTTATGGCTGTTATGAGAACCTGCTGACCGAAGAGATTAAAGAAGGGGAGATTCCAGGACATATTGCGGTTATAATGGATGGTAATCGGCGTTTTGCGAGGAAATTTGGTGTTAAGGAGTATTATGGCCATTTTAGGGGTGCTAGGACCACTGAGAATCTTCTTGAGTGGTGTTATGAGCTTGGAGTTAAAAAGCTGACAATTTATGCTTTTTCTACTGAGAACTTTCATCGCACAGAGGAAGAGAAGAATTATGTTTTAAATTTGATTGGTTTGAAGTTTGACGAGCTTGCCCGGGATGAGCGTACCCACCGGAGGCGGTTGAAGGTTAAAATCCTGGGCAGCACCGAGCTTCTACCGTCTCACCTTCTTGAGGCCGCCAGGAGGCTGGAAGATGTGACCGCCGGGTATGACGGGATGTTTTTGAACGTGGCTCTGGCCTATGGGGGTAGGCAGGAAATTGTGGATGCAGCCCGGGCCATTGCAGCTAAAGTGAAAAATGGTGTTCTGGAACCAGAGGATGTGGACGAGGAGGTAATCTCACAGCACCTCTACGACGGGGGTAAGTCCTCCCTGAATGTTGACTTGATAATCAGGACCGGGGGGGATGAGAGGCTCTCCAATTTCCTGCCCTGGCAGACCAATGGTAACGAATGTGCAGCCTATTTCTGCGCCCCGTTCTGGCCCGAGCTCAGAAAGATAGATTTCCTCCGGGCCATCCGGGTGTACCAGCACCGGGAGTACGAGCGAAAGAAAAACCTTGTGCTCAGGGTGTTCAAGCTTCTCAGTGCCTGCTGCGGCCAGGTGGAAGCAGAGGAGATAATAAAAACCTCGCTACGCATGATTAACACACCCCGCGAGGAGGTGGCAAGAATCCTCCGGGACCTGACCCGCCAGAACGTCATAATGAACGAGATGATCCGCTGGTAGCAGCCAGAACCACCACAGGGTAAGTGAACCAGGCCTCTCCATCCTGCAAGCGCAACCTGAGCTCTTCTCTGAGTTCAAACATCAGTTTTTTCACCTGCCCTCTTTTCTCTCTGGGCGGGTCTGCAATGTCAAGCCACTCCTCCAACCTGAAATCCGCCCCCCGCTCCACGATTTCCAGGACTTCTAAACCCGCGTTCAGGGCCAGTGCCTCCAGCTCTGACTTCTTGTAGTGGCGGATGTGACTTGGGTCCCTTATTTTTTCCATCCGGTTCTGAAGCTTGCTGCCCGCTTCCTCTTCCGGGGAGACTATGTCCTCTACCACGATTCTACCCCCACTTTTGCACACCCGTCTCATCTCTGCCAGGGCCTTCTCAGGGGCCTGGAAGTGGTGGAAAGAGAACCTACAGGTGACAGCGTCAAACACACCCTCCCGGAAAGGGAGACACCCCACCTCGCCTAGTAGAAACGAGACCTCCAATTCTCTCCTCTCTCGCAGGATAGAGCAGGCCTCTTCCAGCATCTCCCGGGTCAGGTCAAGACCAACCACCACCCCACCCCGCTCTGCCAGCACAAAAGCCAGGTTACCAGTGCCAGTGGCCACATCCAGCACCCGAACCCCACCACCTGCTAGAGCCAGGTCTACAACAATTTCCAGGTCCTCCCGACTGCCCAGGACACTGCTTCTAGCATAGGCTGCAGCACGGCGGCCGAACTGGAACCTTGCAGTATTCATTTCACTATAAAATTCCACCCTTTAACCCCCACCTCTGCTCTGCTCAAGGGCATACCTGTTTATCAGATCCCGCTCTAGCTCGCTTTTTTCCAGTAGACGGAGATAACTGTCAGAGACATTCGAAGCCTCGGCATCCACAGGATACCTGGGCGACTCTGTAAAATCCTGCTGGGTCTCCGACGCCTCCCGAAGCTGCAAACCAACCCCACCGCCAGAATAGAGGACAATATCAATCTTCTTACCCTCAATAGAAGCAATAGTAGGCTTACCAAGAATATTACCACCCCTCTCAGACCCCTCATCCCCCTCACCCTCTCCTTCATCCAGGCTTCCAGCAGAATCATCCTCCCCGTCAATACTTTCATTAGCATCAAGAGACCCACCCGCCTCCTCCCCAATAAAAGGGACGCCTGCAAGAGCCTTGTCAATATCATCTGGCCCTACCGAAGTCCCCTCTTCCACCACATAAAAAACCGCCAGCAACAGGAAGGCAGCCATTAAAAGCCTTGAAATGATGAGATTTTTTTTCAAAAGCCTGCCACCCCTCACACCCCTCAACTCCCCCTCCACCGCTGAAATCAAATCCCAGACAACAATATTCACCAAACGCCGGTTATCATAGGCAGTGGAAAGCCGCTCCCGCAACTGAGGATAAACCTCCTCCACAAGAGAAATAACATCCCGGGAATACCCCCTATGTAACCGGAAAACCACATAAAAAGAAACCAGAAAAGAAACAACAAACTGCCAGGAAACCCCAAGACCTGGAAGCAGATCAAAAAGAAGGTCTGTCACCTCCCGGAAGACAAACATCACCCCATACAAAAAAGAAAAAACCACAATCCAATCCAACAGAAAAACAAGATACATCCTCCTCTTAAACTCAGCCGCAATCCTCCCAATCCCAGAGGTCAAACCTGCCATGATAATCCGATAATAGAAGCAACTGTTATTAAAACCCAACCATACATCTTACTTTCCGCATGTCTTTTTTCAAACATAATATTTTTTGCATTCTTTTCCCAT
>CAZCCY010000120.1:0-2933 GCA_964497545.1 uncultured Methanosarcinales archaeon
AGTCAACATAGCAAGAAAAGAGCAACCTTTATATTTAATTAGGTAGTCCTAACTTTTAGTGTTCGGTAATTCTAAATGCTGCCATGTTTGTCCCCATAAAATTGACACCGGCAGCATCGTGCTGGTAGGCAGTCCTAACGTGGGTAAAAGTGTTCTTTTCGGTCGGCTCACTGGAAGCTATGCTGTAGTCTCGAATTATCCAGGCACCACGGTGGAGGTCAGCCAGGGCCGTTTTGACAGGTTCCAGGTGGTGGACACACCAGGCATGTATTCCCTTTCTCCCCTCACCGAGGAGGAGGCTGTCACCCAGCGGATTCTCCTGGAAACCAGACCCAGCCTTGTAATCTATGTCGCCACACCCCGCAACCTGAGACGCTCCCTGTCCTCCCTCTTCCAGCTCCTCGAGGCAGGGCTACCGGTAATCCTGGCAATAAACATGATGGACGAGGCAGAAGAACTCGGAATCTCCATTGACACAGAGAGGCTCTCCCAGGAACTAGGAATACCCGTGGTGCCGGTTGTCTCTACCACAGGCGAAGGAATCGACAACCTGAAAAAAGCCATTTTAAACTACAACTGGAAGCCGGCAGAGTTCAGGCTGAATTACCCTGAAAAAATTGAAAAATCAATTAAAAAGGTTGAAAGTCTTTTAAATGGAGATTACACGGTTTCAAAGAGAAGTATCGCCCTTCTAGTCCTCCAGGGCGATAAAAACACCCTTGCCAGGGAGGACATTGCAAACTGCGCCAGTTATGCCTATGAGATTGCACTTGTGCGGAACAGAAAGGCGAACGAAATCGTTGCCAGGACAACCTCCCATTCCCCCACCCCAAAAACCCGCCGCCTTGGAGCCCGGCTGGAAGACCTGACCTTGAACCCTAAAACCGGCATCCCCATTCTAATCCTCATCCTCTATTTCGGCCTCTACAGGTTTGTAGGAGTCTTCGGAGCCGGCACCCTTGTTGACTTCCTGGAAAATCAGGTGTTTGGCGCCCATCTTAACCCCTGGCTCACCCAGGTTTTCCAGTCCACGGTGCCCTGGCCCGTGGTGCAGGACCTATTTGTAGGGGAGTACGGGATTTTCACCCAGGCCCTCACCTATGCAGTAGCACTGATTCTACCCATTGTAGGCACATTTTTTGTTTTCTTCTCCATCCTTGAGGATACAGGCTACCTCCCCCGGCTGGCCATGCTCCTGGACAGCGTTCTTAAAAAGGTGGGCCTGAGCGGGCGGGCCACCATCCCCCTGGTCCTGGGATTTGGGTGCGGGACCATGGCAGCCCTGGTGACAAGAACACTTGAGACAAAACGGGAGCGGGTCATCTCAAACCTCCTCATCTCCCTCTCCATACCCTGCTCAGCCCAGCTGGGAGTAATAATGGCACTGCTTTCCCCCAACCCCCGGGCCATGCTCGTCTGGGCAGGCGTGATCCTGACAGCCTTCCTCCTCGTAGGCAGCATAACATCCAGACTACTCCCTGGCAGCAAGGCCAGCTTCTTCATGGAACTCCCACCCCTCCGCCTCCCAAGACTGGACAACATCGCGGCTAAAACCCTGGCCAGGATGAAATGGTACTTCCTCGAGGTCCTGCCACTGTTTGTGCTGGCAAGCATCCTGATCTGGATAGGACGGCTCACCGGCCTATTCCAGCTTTTAATCCGAATCTTTGAATATCCAGTGACCTGGATTGGGCTGGGCCGGGAGACAGCCATTGTTTTTCTCTTCGGATTCTTCAGACGAGACTATGGCGCTGCTGGCCTCTACCAGCTCCAGCAGGAGGGTGTTTTGACAGGAGTGCAGCTTGTGATCGCAGCCGTGACCCTGACCCTGTTCATACCCTGCATAGCCCAATTCATGGTCACGGTTAAGGAGCGAGGAACAAAAACCGCCCTCGCCTTTCTATTCTTCATCATACCCATGGCCTTTACAACCGGATTCCTGCTAAACAAGGCCCTCACCAGCCTGGGGGTGACATTTTGATTCCAATAATAATGCAGATATTCCAGGAACTCAAATCTCTCAATAACAAATTGAACCTAAACACAAAATACAATGAAACAGGCCTAGTTGCTGAAAGAACTGCTGGAAAAACCGCTGAGGTGTCCACAGCCTCTACAGGTCTCGGTCAGGTGGTACCCCTTTCAGACCTACCTCCAGGGGGTGAGGGGATGATATGTGGTCTCCTCTCTCAGGAGCGGAAGTTTGCAGCCATGGGACTGCTGCCTGGGACACAGGTAAAGGTGATAAGCCACTCCCCATCTTACGTCTTAAAGGCAGAAGAAAGCCTTTTCGCTCTGGACCGGCAGATGGCCCAGGCAATTCTCGTGAGAAAGAAGGGCTGTTTATAATTTTTCGCCTGGGGCCACGGTTGTAAGTTTCACATGCCTTGCGCCCTTGATGGCCATAAGCTTCTCGGCCAGGGTTTTGATATCCCGGCCCTCCCCATGGAGGATGAGGACTTCCATACAGTTTCTCCCGTCAATGTGAAGATGGACAGAAGAGCGGACAATGGTTGAATACTCATGCTCCAGGTCTGTAATAGCACTGACAATACCCCGCTGATGATGGTCATAGACAAAAGAAATGGTGCCGACTCGCTCCCCCTCAAGTTCGCTCATCCACTCGTAATACCTGATATAACTTCTGATAGCATCACGGATCCCCTCGGAGCGGGAAGAATAACCCCGCCTGCCAATAACCTCGTCAAACTTGGTCAGCAGATTTTCGGGAAGCGAAACCCCAATCCGCGAAAGTTCCTGTTCCATACTATTACAATATAAATAGAACAGTGATAATCCTTTGCATTACAATGAAAATTAAACAGTAATTCAGTTTTAGTCCCAGAACCCCCTTAAGTCATCGAAACAACTTACGCATATAAAACTGGACAATAACGAAGCCTTAAAGGAATACAAAGACCAGCAGAGCGTAG
>CAZCCY010000121.1:0-2864 GCA_964497545.1 uncultured Methanosarcinales archaeon
ATGTTAGAAGGATGTGCGGAAAGTGGGTTTTAGGACTGTTTTTTAAGATAAATGGATGGTGAAACAAAAGATGAAGAATGGACATAATGAAGACATGGAAAAAAGCGAAAAAATAATCGGATACTACAGTGCTTGCTGGGCTGCGATAGGTTTAAGTATTCTACCTGAGAGTTTGATGCATCTTCAGGCTTCTAGGTTCCCGGTAGGAGAAGATTTGGTTATGGTTAATAGGCCGCTGGATGTTTTGAATAATTCGCTGAATAGGTCGGTTATTGTGAGGCTTAAAGGTGCCAGGGAATTTCGAGGGGTGCTTCAGGGTTATGACGTTCACATGAACCTTGTATTGGTGAACGCAGAAGAGATAAAAGAAGAAGGCAACCGTAAGCTAAGCACGGTTGTGGTGCGGGGAGACAATATCGTTTTCATTTCTCCTTCAAGTTAAAATGAGGGACAGATTATGACGAAAGGTACGACTTCTCAGGGTAAACGGCAGAAGAAAACTCATATCAAGTGCAGGAGGTGCGGGAAAGTTTCTTTTCATGCCAGTAAAAAAGTATGCTCTTCCTGCGGCTTCGGTAGAAGTGCTAGAATGAGAAGCTACAGGTGGAATAAAAAGGCTTGCAGGAAAGCTGCGGGATAGCCGGGATTTCCCTCAAGGAAGGGAGCTGCGCCCTACCCCTCTATTATGTGCTCTATTCTCTCCAGCACAGGGGGCAGGAGTCTGCAGGCATCACCGTCCATAACGGGGAGAGACAAGTAACCGTAAAGGGCATGGGCCTTGTGCCCGAGGTCTTCAGGAAACGGGACCTTACAAGGCTTGCGGGTAGCGTTGGGATAGGTCATGTCAGATATTCCACCACCGGAGACTCGGTTCCCGGGAACAGCCAGCCCTTGATTGTCAGCTACCGCAACGGGGAGATGGCATTAGCCCACAACGGGAATATCGTGAACTCCCAGACCCTGCGGGAGGAACTGGAAAGGGAAGGCAACGTCTTCCACTCAGACACTGATACCGAGGTGATAGCCCACCTACTTGTCCGGGAACTCCTGGAAGAAAAAAACATAGTGGATGCGGTGCGGAGTGTCATGCGCCGGCTCACCGGCTCCTATTCCCTAGCCATCCTCCTGGACGACACCCTGGTGGTGGTACGAGACCCCCTGGGCTTCAAACCTCTTGTACTCGGCAGGCTGGAAAAAGGCTATATAGCAGCCTCGGAAAGCGCGGCCCTGGACGTTATCGGGGCTGAACTTGTAAGGGATGTCTGGCCAGGAGAAATGCTCGTATTCCAGGACGGCGAATACCATAAACACAGGCTCTACCGGCACAAAAACACAGCCCACTGTGTCTTTGAGTACATATACTTCTCCCGCCCCGACTCCATCCTAGAGGGACAACTCGTATATGATGTGCGAATGCGTATCGGCCAGACACTAGCACAGGAACACCCGGTAGACGCTGACATCGTCTCACCAGTACCAGACTCCGGAATAACCTTCGCCATTGGATACTCACAGGAATCAGGGATACAGTACCTGGAAGGCCTAATCAAAAACCGTTACATTGGACGTACTTTTATCATGCCAGGCCAACGCCTCCGGGAGGTAGCAGTCCGCCTGAAACTCAACACCATCCAGCCCAACATCAAAAACAGAGACGTGATCCTGGTGGACGACAGCATTGTACGGGGCACAACCTCCAGACGTATCATCGACCTCCTCCGCCAGGGCGGCGCAAGAAAAGTGCACATGCGAATCGGCAGCCCCCCCATCGTATCCCCCTGCTACCTCGGCATCGACATGGCCACCCGGGAAGAGCTGATCGCAGCCTACAAGACCACAAGTGGCGTGGAAGCCCTGATAAACGCCGACTCCCTCGGATACATAAGCATAGACGGGCTTGTCAACGCCATCGGCATACCAGCCCAGGACCTCTGCATGGGCTGTCTCACAGCCGTCTACCCGGTGGAAATCCCAGGGGAACAATCCATCAGCTGCCAACTGAAAATCACCGAATTCTAAAACGCCTCAGTACTCATAGGGCTCATCACAGGGACATATTCAGCCGGTTTTTCTCTTCACAGGCGTCCTCTATTTCCCGGACTATCTCCTGGGCCGCCTTCCTGGGATTCTTTGAGTTATAGATACTCCGCCCCACAATCAAATAGTCAGCTCCAGCCTTCACAGTCTCCCCCGGACTTCCACCCTGAACTCCAACACCAGGTGAGAGTATTTTCAATTTGCCAAATGTCCTTCGTATCTCTGCTATCTGGCCCAGGTCCGTGGCAGGTGCAACTATCCCCTGGACACCCACCTCCAGAGCAAGACAGGCCATCTCTTCCAGTTTTGGCCCGAGGAACCGGGCAGCCCCAGGATGACTCATACCAGCCACAGCATAAACCTCACCCCCATAATTTTTAGCCTCGCCTACCACAGCCCGGAGACTATCCTCCCCGGTGAAAACGTGGGCAATCACCCCGGACGCCCCCTCCTGGAAAACCACCTGACAGATAAGCCGGTTAGTATACGGGATGTCGGCAAGCTTGAAATCCACTATCACCGGAGCATACTCTGCAACATCCGCTATCACCCCGACACCCCCCGCAAGGACGAGGGGGTAGCCGATTTTAACCGCATCCAAAAGATCACAGGTATCCCCGGTTATCTCCAGGGCACGGTCTTTCGAGGTCACATCCAGGGCAAGAACCAGGCCAGTTTTACGCTTCACCATCTACTAAAGATTAAAAAAGGGGATTGTTATTTGTTTTGGTTGCCAGATTTTTATTTTTTAGGTTTAGTCACAAGTAATTAAGGGGCGGTTACCAATTCATAGGTTTGTCATTTAAGATTAACTGTTTTTCACGTTC
>CAZCCY010000122.1:0-2580 GCA_964497545.1 uncultured Methanosarcinales archaeon
AAAGGAGAATCAATCCGAGTAAAGAAATGTTAGAGGGTCATATGACACTATTATGGGTTAATAAATCATAAAACATTTTTACCACACCCAGGCACCAAACTTATTAAAATTCACCAACACGAATTGAAACGGTCTCAAAAAGCGATACATATATATCTTGGATGTGCCTTTTGGTGTCTGGATATGCCAGCTAAAGTGGATCCAGATGAATGTACTGCGTGTGGAATATGCGTGGATGAGTGTCCGGTGAGCGCCATTACCCTGGACGAGGTTGCGGTTGTAGATGAGGATACATGTACCGACTGTGGTACCTGTGTTGACGCCTGTCCCAACAGTGCCATAACCCTGGAAGAGTAAAATTTTAGTTAAAGATGGACAGGATTAGGGCTGGTGTGCTGGGGGCCACCGGGAATGTGGGACAGCGGTTTATCCAGCTCCTGGCGGAACATCCCTGGTTCGAGATAACCTCGCTGGCAGCCTCAGAACGTAGCAGTGGTAAAAAGTACCGGGACGCCTGTGCCTGGAAGCTTGATACACCGCTACCCGAGGAGGCTGGGGAAATCGAAGTTGTACCCGTGGACCCTGGTGAGGTTGAGGCAGACATTGTTTTCAGCGCCCTGCCCTCTGGCCTTGCCAGGGAAGTTGAAGCCGAGTTTGCAAGGCAAGGCTTTGTGGTTGCCAGTAATGCCAGCGCCCATCGCATGGATCGGGATGTCCCGCTTGTCATACCTGAGGTGAACCCTGGACATCTTGGCCTGGTGGAGGTCCAGCAGGATAAACGTGGATGGGACGGCTTCATTGTCACCAATCCCAACTGCACCACGATAATGATGGTCCTGAGTCTTGCCCCCCTCCAGGTGTTCGGGATACAGGGGGTCCAGGTTGCCTCCATGCAGGCCATATCTGGTGCAGGCTACGATGGTGTTCCCAGCATGGCCATACTGGACAACGTGATACCCTATATTGCAGGGGAGGAAGAAAAAGTGGAGACCGAGACCCTTAAACTCCTTGGCAGTTTCAACGGGAGCGAGGTGGAACCCGCAGGCTTCCAGGTGAGTGCGAGCTGTCATCGGGTCCTGGTGATGGACGGCCACACCGAGGCCATCTGGCTGGAGACCAGAGAAGACCCCACACCTGGGGAGGTGAAAAAGGCCTTCCAGAGTTTCAAGCCTGGCCTGGATGACCTGCCCAGTGAGCCTGCCCGGCCGATAATTGTGAGAGAGGAGCCGGACCGCCCCCAGCCCCGCCTGGACAGAAATGCAGGGAATGGCATGAGCGTCTCGGTGGGAAGAATCCGCCCTGGCATCAGATACATCGCCCTTGGACACAACACCATCCGGGGGGCTGCAGGAGCCTCCATACTCAACGCAGAACTCCTCCACAGAAAAGGCCTCCTATAAAAAGCTCCAAAGATACGGGGGGCAATCTAAATACGCCTCCCTGTCAAAATATATTCTTTGTTTTGAGATTGGAGTCTGTTTTCACCCCACTTGTAGGAGAACCAGCCCTCCTCATTGAGGGGGGAGATCGGGTGCTGGTGGTTTGTGACCTCCATTTGGGCTTGGAGCGGGAGCTTTATCAGAGGGGTTTCAGTCTGCCGAGCCAGACAGGGAGGATGCTGGAGCGTCTCAAAAGTCTGGTGGACCGGTGGAGTCCGGATGTTCTTGTCCTGCTGGGAGATGTTAAGCATAATGTCCCCCAGATTTCCTGGCAGGAGAAACAGGAGATTCCAAGGTTCCTGGGAGAGCTTGCAGGTCTTGTCCGGGTTGAGATTGTGCCTGGTAACCATGACGGGGGCCTGGCCGGGCTGGCTGGTGGCATATCTAACCTGCAGGTTCGCTCTCCCAGAGGTTTCAGCCTGGATGGTGTTGTGGGTTATCTTCATGGGCATACCTGGCCTGCACCTGAGCTGCTTGAGTGTTGTCAGCTTGTGATGGCTCACACCCATCCTGTTCTGAGGTTCACTGACCTGTTGGGTGGCTCGTCGAGCTGGCAGGTCTGGGTGCGGGCTAGGGTTAAACCTGGAGTGCTGGAAGACAGGTTCCCTGGGGTGGAGGTGAATGTGGAAAAAGTCACGGTGATGCCGGCGTTTAACCAGCTCTGCGGCGGGACAGCCTTAAACGAGGGTGAAAGTCTACTCGGACCCCTCCAGGGTGTGGTGTGTCTGGAAGAGGCAGAAGTCTACCTCTTGGATGGCCTATTCCTGGGGAGACTCGGAGACCTGAAGACATGTCCACTTTAGCAGGGATCCCATCTCAATCGGTTCTCAGATTAGTATGAAGAAGCCGTCTGTGCTGAAGTCATCACCAGAGGTCATGGCCAATATTTGCGATTTCTCTGCCCTTTTAACCTGTTTTCCCCGGGCTAGAATGTAAAAACCCATCCAGAAAAAAATAAAATCGAAAAACTTAAGCAAAAACACGAAAAGCCAGATTAAACAGCTTCAGAACGCTCTGAATCTGAAACAGAAAACGGGGGGGGCAAGCCTGAAAAAAGGTTGTACCCTCTGCTAATATGGGGTGAAGTAAAATGGAGATAGGTAAAGGTATATACTTGGGCATACTGATGGCGGTAGCGCTG
>CAZCCY010000123.1:0-2242 GCA_964497545.1 uncultured Methanosarcinales archaeon
GCTTGTAGCTGTATTGCCGGTACTTTTTGTGGTACTCCTACCTGTCCGAATACGAAGGCTGCGATTACTGCTGCGAGTATTACGGTGATGGCCACCATCAGTATTACACCGATTACCGGTGATACCCCGCTTTCGTTTTTAAATATTTTAGTTCTCCCAACATCCATTTTTTACACCTCCTTTTTACTCTGACTCTTCTTTTTTGCGGCTTACTACTTTTTCCAGTTTTCGTGCCCACATCTCCCCCACGTGCACGTATTCGCATTCAAGGTAGTGGGCGACAGCCTTGGACAGGGCGTCCTTGGTGTTGTTTTCACCGGTCTTCCTTTTGAGTGCTGTCAGGTCACTTGCCGTGAGGACTGTTTGGGCATGCATTATTTTTGCTGACACGACTTTTCACCTCATTATCTCTGAGACAATATGTCTCATCATAATGGCTCATAATGAGAAGCATTCTATTTAAATCTTGCGTCCCATACACCTGATAACTTCCTCCTATTTTATCAGAATTACTCCTGAGTTCTGGTTAATATTTAATGCAAATATTTAATACACCTTTCTCTCTGTACCCGCCAACCCACGTTTTCCCAGGTATACTCTGGACTCTTAAGAACATTTAAAGTTTAAAAACTTTACTGTCAGTTAACCTTAAAAACGGATGCCAGTGGGAGAAAACTCCCCCACTATTCCTGGGTTTCCAGCTTGTAGCCCTGACTGAAAGATGTAACATAGGCTGCCAGGTCCACAGCATCCTGACTGTCCAGGGCAAGACCCTCACCTTTGAGGAACATCTCTATGCACATGTTATCCATCATCCCCAGGGTTATGACCGCTCCTGCTGCGTCTTTGTATTTGGGGAAGGTGGCTGCAGCCTCTTTGAGGGACGGTATCTTCATGCCCATCACCTCGCCGCCAGTTGTATCCCCGTTTGGATGGCAACTGTTACAGCTTAATCCAGATGTACCATTACCAAGGTCTGGCTTGTTGTAGAGAGCCTTACCTCTCTCCAGGGAAGCTGTCAGTTCATCGGATGGGGTCTGGTTAACCGCCTTACCCTCCTCTGCCGCAATATAGGTCACATAGGCTGCCAGGTCCACAGCATCCTGACTGTCCAGGGCAAGACCCTCACCTTTGAGGAACATCTCTATGCACATGTTATCCATCATCCCCAGGGTTATGACCGCTCCTGCTGCGTCTTTGTATTTGGGGAAGGTGGCTGCAGCCTCTTTGAGGGACGGTATCTTCATGCCCATCACCTCGCCGCCAGTTGTATCCCCGTTTGGATGGCAACTGTTACAGGTCCCACCTGTGGTTCCAAGCTTCGGGTCGTTGAAGAGGGCTTTCCCTTTTTCCACAGACCCACGGTATTCCTTTGCCGGGCTAGGACTCGGAGTCTCTGTCACAGCCGGGGTCTTCTCCGGTGCAGGAGTCGGTTCAGGTCCAACACAACCTGCCACCAGCAGGGAAATGCTGACAACAAGAAGCAATACCAGTATTCTACCTCTAACCATTCAAAAATCCCACCTTATTTTTGATTACAAAATGAACCATCCACATATATATTTACCGGTGTAACAAGAATAACAAGAACACTCGCAAAAAAATATTACTGTTGTCCTGGTCAGCCAGGAATAGACAGCACCCAAATCAAAAAAGCAACATTTAAGTAGATATACATTTCCACCTAGGAGCAGGCAGCCTTGTACTTGCCCGGGGCGAGGGCAAGTATAATAGCATAGGACAAAAAAAATTGGCGGAGGACAAGATAAATGTCTATAGGGAGAACAGCATTATTCTTGTCAGCCCTGGTGGTGATAGCCGGGAGTGCAAATGCCATAACAGTATGCTTTTCTGGATGTGATTACAGCTCAATCCAGAGCGCGATAGGCAATACAAGCCCGGATGACACCATCGAGGTGCAAAGCGGAACCTACCACGAGAATGTGAAGGTGAATAAACAGCTCACGCTGAAAGGGGTGGACACCGGAGGCGGTCAGCCTGTCATTGACGGCGGCGGAAGCGGGAATGTTGTTGAGATTAAGGCAGACAATGTGACTTTTGATGGTTTCAAGGTCACCCACAGCGGAAACGACAAAAAATGTGTCAATGTAGAAGAATCCGACCGAGCTGTTATCAAAAACAATACTGTGACCGGCTGTGGTTATGGCATCTACCTTGACGAATCGAATTACAGCACGCTGGAAAACAACACAGTGGAAAACAATGAGAAAGACGGGATAAA